>DATAPF010000362.1:0-32425 GCA_036265355.1 Kofleriaceae bacterium
GCGGATGGGTGTCGGAGCCGCGCCCGCCGAATCACCACCCGTCCTGCGCGGACCCCGCGAGGTACGTGCGGACAAGACCCGGCCTATCCAAATCACGGCCGCGGCGTCCGACCCCATCCTGCTCGCGGTCGCCCCCGGCGCTCTCGCGTTGACGTCGCGCGATCGCGCCTCGACGTCCTCTGCTCGCCGGCCCAGCGAGTTCGCGTTGGCGTCGCGCGATCGCGCCTCGACGTCCTCTGCTCGCCGGCCCGGCGAGTTCGCGTTGGCGCCTGGCGATCTCGCCCCGCAGTTCGGCGGTGTCTCTGATACGTTCGCACGGCAATGAAGAACCTTGTATTGCTGATCGGACTGCTCTGTTCCGGATGCCCGGCGACCGTCGGCACCGGCGGGGCGATCTACGTGCCCAAGGACGCCGCGGCGACGTGCGCGAGCCACTGCCAGGAGATCGGGCTCTCGCTCAACTCGGTGGTGATCATGGCGAGCAACGTCGGCTGCGTGTGCAGCGCAGCGCCCGGCGCGCCGGGGGGCGGCGTGAGCGGCGGCGGCATGGCCGCGCTGTTGATGGCAGAGCAGCAGCGCCGGAGCGCGGCCGCGACCTACCAGCCGCCGCCGCATCACTGACGGGGCCGCGACGGGGTCCAGCTGCACCCGTACGCAGTACCCCTTCAGGGCGAGCATAGCGTGTCCCGTGAGGGATCCTGGGCCTTCCGGCGCGCACGACGTGCCGCGGAGACCTGGCCGGGTTTACCACCGCGCCCGCTCGGCGCAAGGGTCGCGGGCCCGGCGCCCATGGATCTGTGCCTGTCCGATTGGCCCGGGACGGGTGCGCAGCGTCGGGCGCGCGGTCGACCGTCGGAACTCGGCTGTATGGCAAGCCGGCACATCGGCCGCGGATCGCGCGCGGAATCGCCGCCACGCGTGCTCTGCGCTTTCTCGAGCGCTCGAGGTGGATGGCGCGCAGCTTGCTCTCTGGAACTGCGCAGAGAGCGTCGCGATCGGAGCACACGACGTCGAGTTCTGTTCGCTCCAGATAGGGATTCGTCATGAAGGTCATGAAGTGGTTTCCGGCGGTGTTGTTGACGGTGGTGCCTGCGATCGCGGGCGCGCAGCCGGAAGCGGTCGACACGGTGGGCCTGGGTCACGCGGTGGCAGCGGTGCCGGACCGGACGTTCGAGATCGCGGTGGGCACCGGGTACGCGCAGGGCGGCGGCAAGCTGGGCGGGGAGCTCGGCAACCTCGAGGACGTCGCCGGTCCCGGCGCAGCTGTCGAGATCGATGTCGGCTACCGGATCATCCCGCAGCTCACCCTGGGGGTGTACGGCACGCTGGCGAACAGCCAGCATGGCGACCGGATCGACAGCAACACCGACGTGCTGGGCGCCGCCGCGGGCGTGCAGGCCGCCTGGCACTTCCGGCCGCACGTGTCGATCGATCCGTGGGTCAGCCTGGGCGGCGGATGGCGCGCGCTGTGGCTGGACCCTGCCGCCGGCAAGGTCACGTCGCTGCAGGGCTTCGATCTCGCGCGGCTGCAGCTCGGCGTCGACTACCGCGTCACCAAGGAGATCGCGATCGCGCCGGTGATCGGCGGCAGCGTCTCGCTGTTCGTCAGCCAGGACTCGCCGATGACCACCGGCTACACCGAGATCGCGGACAAGAAGGTCAACTTCACCGGGTTCGTCGGGCTGTCGGGTCGGTTCGACTTCGGCGGGGCCGAGCGGGCGCGCGAGAGCGTCGCGATCCACGACGCATCGCAAGAAGCGTGGCAGTAGTCGAGCTGACGCGCCGGCGCCGAACGACGCCAGCCCCGAGCAAGCACAACCGCCGCGGTAGGCCGGGGCATTCCCGGCGACGCTGCGCGGCGTCCGTGCGCTCGGCAGCACGGAAGCTGCGGGCCAAGACGCGGCGCGGCGGTGGGTTTCGGACAGCGCCGCACAGCCGCGACACGCCGGGCATGGCAGTGTGTCGCCATGACACGACACCTGCGCCTCGCGCGCATCGCTGCGCTGATCTTCGCCGTGCTCGCCGCCGCGTGCGGAGGCGGTGCGAAGCCGGCAGCCGGCCCGGTGACCGCCGCGACCGCCGCGCCTCCCGCCGCGGCCGTCTCCCCGTCCGGGCCATCCGGGCCGTCCGGGCCGGCTGCCTCGCCGAATCCCGAGGACGTTGCGCTGCCGCTGTGGCCGGAGGTCAGGCACGGCAAGCTCGCCAACGGCCTGACCTACTACGTGCTCAAGCACGGCAAGCCGGAGAAGCGGGCGTTCTTGTGGCTCGCGGTCAACGCCGGCTCGGTGCAGGAGAACGACGACCAGCGCGGCCTGGCGCACTTCGACGAGCACATGGCGTTCAACGGCACGCGCCGGTTCCCCAAGGCCGAGATCGTCAACTACCTGGAGAAGATCGGCATGCGGTTCGGCGCCGACCTCAACGCGCGGACCACGTTCGACGACACGGTCTACGAGCTCGAGGTCCCGACCGACAAGAAGGTGTTCATCGACAAGGGCCTCGACATCCTGCACGACTGGGCCGGCGACGTGAGCTACGATCCGGCCGAGGTCGACAAGGAGCGCGGCGTGGTCCTCGAGGAGTGGCGGCTCGGGCGCGGGGCGCAGCAGCGGCTGTTCGACAAGGAGGCGCCGGTGGTGTTCAAGGGGTCGCGCTACGCGGTGCGGCTGCCGATCGGCCTGCCGGAGGTGATCCAGAAGGCGCCGCGCGACAAGCTGTACCAGTTCTACAAGGACTGGTACCGGCCCGACCTGATGGCGGTGATCGCGGTCGGCGACTTCGACGATCCGGGCGCGATCGAGCAGGCGATCCAGGCCCGGTTCGGCGACCTGAAGAACCCGCCGAACGAGCGGGCGCGGATCGCCGCGGGGGTCCCGGTCGCCGACGGCACGCGGGTGTCGATCGAGACCGACCGCGAGCTGCCCGACACCGTGCTGACGATCTACAACCTCATGCCGCACCGCCCCGAGGCAACGGCGCACGACTTCCGGCGGATCCTGGTCGAGCAGATCTACCAGCGGGTGCTCAACGACCGGCTCGCCGTGATCGCCCGCCGGCCGGATGCCCCGTTCGCCCAGGCCGGGGTCGGGATCGAGAGCCCGACCCGCGAGGTCGACGTGTTCGCGCGCGAGGCCCAGGTCAAGGCCGGCCAGGTCGAGGCCGCGCTCGACGGCCTGCTCACCGAGGTGCTGCGCGTCGAGCAGCACGGCGTGACCCAGAGCGAGTTCGACCGCGCGCGCGCGATCCTGACCCGGTTCTACGATCAGATCGAGGCCGAGGACGCGACCTCGGACAGCCGCAACTTCACCGAGGAGTTCACCCGCAACTTCTTCGAGCGCGAGTTCATGATCGGCCGCAAGGCCGAGTCCACGCTCGCGCGCAAGATCCTGCCGACGCTCACGCTTGCCGAGCTGAACCAGCTCGGCAAGTCGTTCGGCGGCGCGGCCAACCGCGTGATCCTGATCGACGGACCCGAGGCCGGCAAGGCCGCGCTGCCGAGCCGCGAGCGCGTGCTGGCGATCGTCGACGAGGTCGGCCGCCGGACGATCGCGCCGTGGGAGGACCGCGCGGTGACCGCCAAGCTGATGGAGCACGCCCCGAAGCCGGGCAAGATCGTCAAGGAGGCCAGGCGCGACGCGGCCGGGGTCACCGAGTGGACGCTGTCCAACGGCGCGCGCGTGATCATCAAGCCGACCGACTACCAGGCCGACGAGGTGTCGCTGCTCGGGACCTCGCCGGGCGGGCTCGCGATGGCGAGCGACAAGGAGTTCGCCAGCGCGCGGTTCGCCGACGACATCGCCGCGATCAGCGGGTTCGGTGACCACGACGCCGAGGAGCTCGGCAAGCTGCTCGCCGGCAAGCACGCGACCGCCAGCGCCGAGATCGGCGACACCACCGAGTCGGTCCACGCGGCCGCCTCGCCGCGCGATCTCGAGACCATGTTCCAGCTCGTCCACCTCGAGATGACCGCGCCGCGCAAGGACGACCGGACGATCGCGGCGTGGCGCCAGAACGTCAAGGAGCAGCTGATCAACCAGCTGCGCAACCCCGAGGTCCAGTACTCGATCCAGTCGACCAAGCTGCTCTACCACGACAATCCGCGCCGGATGCCGGCCACGCCGGGCGACATCGACAAGCTCGATCCCACCAAGGCGCTGGCGTTCTACAACCAGCGGTTCGGCGACGCCACCGACTTCACGTTCGTGATCGTCGGCGCGTTCGACCCCGTGGCGCTCCGCCCGCTGGTCGAGACCTACCTCGCCAGCCTGCCGGCGCACGGCCGCAAGGAGAAGCAGAAGGACCTCGGGATCCGCAAGGCGCGCGGCGTGGTCAAGCATGCCTGGATGCTCGGCCAGGAGCCCAAGGCGCAGGTCGAGGTCCTGTTTCACGGCGACGAGCCGTGGAGCCGCGACAAGGAGCGCGACCTGTTCATCCTCGGCCAGGTCCTCGAGATCAAGCTGCGCGAGGTGCTGCGCGAGGACAAGGGCGGGGTCTACGGGGTCGGGGTCGGCGGCCGGCTGATCCGCGCGCCGCACCCCGAGCGCGACTTCTCGATCTCGTTCGGCTGCGATCCGCTGCGGATCACCGAGCTGATCAACGCGACGTTCGACGAGATCGCCGCCGTGCAGAAGACCGGGATCAGCGACGACTACCTCGAGAAGGTCAAGCAGACGTTCACCCGCGAGCGCGAGGTCCAGCTCCGCAACAACCAGTTCTGGCTGCAGTGGCTCGACTCGGCATACACCTACGGCGACGATCCGGCGCTGGTGCTCGATCCGAGCCAGATGATCGCGCGGATGACCTCGGCCAACGTCCAGGCTGCGGCCAGGCACTACCTCGACGCCAAGCAGTTCTTCGAGCCGGTGCTGCTGCCGGCGAAGTAGCAGCGCAGGCGGAGGCGCGTGGATCCGGGAGCGATCAGCCACCGCTCGCGATCAGCACCCCGGTCTCCGGCGTCGAGGCGATCTGCTTCAACGCCGTGATCTCGCGACCGAGGTGCTGGCGCAGCGCGCGCAGGTTCGCGCCGGTCCCGCGGCCGACGACGACGCGCGGGACCACCGCGGGGACGTCGGCGCCGAAGTGGGCGTGGAACCGCGCCTTCCACGCGGTCATGAACGCGCGCAGGTCCTCGAACAGCGGGCGCCGCGACGGCGCACCGATCGCGAGGAACTCGTCGCCGCCGTCGCGGACCGCGCGCGCGGTCGGGACGGTCTTGAGCTCGGTGGCGAACAGCTGCAGGACCTCGTCGCCGGCGTCCTGGCCGAACCGGTTGTTGAACGCGCGGAAGCCGATCAGGTCGATGAAGGCGAGCTCGATCGGGGCCGCCGCGAGGCCGGGCAGGCTCGCGAGCAGCTTCGCGATGTCGATGAAGTGCGCGAAGAACGGTAGCCCGGTCTTCTGATCGAACAGCGAGCGCGCACAGTGCGGCCAGCGGAACCGATCGGAGAACGGCCGCTGCATCGCGATCGCAAACGCGGCGATGTTCGCGCTCAGCCACGGCGCGTCCGGGCCGAGCGCGCGCCACAGGCCGTCGTCGTGCTGGGTGTCGGCGAAGTACCGCAGGGTCGGCTGCACGTCGAGCGACGGATCCGCGCGCCCGAGCAGGTCGGCCGCGATGAGCGTGGTCAGCGGATCTTCGCGGTCGGCGTCGTCGCCCCAGCCGCCCGAGACCCGGCGCTGGTCGCGGACGAACGCCGCGAGGTCCGCCGCGACCTCGAGATCGATGCCCACCGCCAGGAGCGCACCGGCGAGCTGTGCGCTCGCCGACACCAGCGGCTTGTCGTAGTACGGGATCCGGAAGCCGCACACCGGCCCACGCCTGCCCGCGGCGTACGTCATCGCGAGCGCCACCACGAGCGAGTGCAGGTGATCGAGCACGCGAGGCGCGCGCGTCATGCACCACAGCGCGAAGGTGTCTTCCCAGGGATCGTTCATCGCGAGATAGCCCGCGAGATCTCGCCGGGCGAGCGGCGAGGCCTCGTCGAGCAGCATCGCCGCCTGCGCGGCCTGGCGCCCGCCTGCGCTCGCCTCGAGCAGGGACTCGAGGTTCTCGGACAGGACGATCGGCAGCAGCAGCCGGGCCTCGAGATCGAACGGATCGCGGTTCAGCGGCCCGGTCGCGCCCTGTCGCCATGCGGTCCACGCCCGCTCCGACGCCGCATAGCGCGGCAACTTGACGCCGATCCGGTGGCTGAGCTCCCAGCGATACCGCGTCGCGCTGCGCGCGCTGCCCGGCATGCGGCTGCCGAGGAAGTCGAGCAGGCCGTCCATCGTGGACCGCGACGGATCGATGCGGCTCGCGGTGCGTCGGATCGCGAAGCGCAGCGGCTCCGCGGGATCGATCGTGTCATCGATCTCGACCAGCGCTCGCGCGGCGCGCTGGACGAACGCGGGGGCCAGCTGCCACCCGTCGAAGGCGCCGAGTTCACTCACCGCGGCTGATGCTTGCACTGCATCGAGCGCGTGTAAACCTCGGGCGGCGGACGATGCGGACGCGCGGGCTCGTCGACGTCAGGGCGTTCCTGTGGAGTGTGGCGTGGGGCCGAGCTGCTTGTAGTAGAGGATGGTCGCGGTCAGCCCGCCGTGCGGCTTGTAGGCATAGCCCGGGATCTCGCCGACGCGGGTCCAGCCCAGCGCGTCGTACAGCGGCGCGGCGCCGTGATCGGCCGCGGTGTCGAGGTTGAGCAGGGTCCTGCCGCGCTCGATCGCGAGCTGCTCGGCGGCGACCATCAGCGCGCGGGCGACGCCGAGCCGGCGCGCGGACGGGTCGGTCATCAGCTTCCAGATCTCGGCGCGGAACGGCTGGTTCGGCGGCGTCGCGAGCCACAGCGTGACGGTGCCGGCGAGCTGCGATTCGAGGTATCCGCCGAGCACGACGCGACCGGGGTCGGCGAGCGCCTCGCGCCAGTACGCGACGGCAGCCTCGCGGGGCACCGGGTGCATGAAGTGGACGGATCCGCCGGCCGCGACGGTGGCGATCAGGATGTCCGCGAGCCGCTCGATCACGGCAGGCTCGCCGGTCAGCGGTCGAATCGCCACGGTCATCGCCGGTTCAGTCGGCATGGGTCGGTGGCCCGAGGAGCGCGGCCTCGGCCTGCTTCGAGCGCTTCATGTAGTCCAGGAACGCCGGGACCGCCACGCCGGCGACGATGCCGAGCGGCGCGATGACCGCGAGCATGCCACCGGCGCCGGCGCCGACGTCCTGGGCGAAGGGCGAGCGCGGCGTCGAGGCGGCGATCTTCGCCGCCGTCCCGGTCGCCTGTCCGGACGCGATCTGCGCCTGCGAGATCGCCAGCACCTGGTCGACCACGTCGGGCGGGTTGGCCCAGAGCATGCGAAGTCCGAGCACGAAGTGCACGGCGTCGCCGTCCTTGCGCACCCCCACGCCGAACTCGTTGAACAGCGGCAGGAGGCGCGGGAGGACCGACATCTCGGGCGGCAGCCGGGACAGCGCCGCCATCATCACCGGGAGGTTGGCCACGGCGAAGTAGCTGCCGCGGCCGAACATGGCGACCGACCACGCGCCCTGGGCGAGCTCGGTCGACAGCCGGCTGGGTTCGATCGGTGCCGCCCTGGCCTCGGCCCGCCGCCCGATCCGCAGCTCGTTGCCGTCGACCCAGACGTCGATCTCGGTGTTCAGGTTGGGAACGCTCATGTGGCACGCGCCGTTCTTGAAGCTCGCGCCCAGCGGCCCGACCCCCGGGATCTCGGCGCAGTGCTCGACCAGCAGCTTCGCGGGGGCCGGATCGTTCAACGGGATCCGCATCGCGAGGTCGAGGGTGGCGAGATCGTGAGCTCCAGTCGGGATCGCGAAGTGGACCGGGCCGGCCAGCGACCGGCCGAGCTGCGCAAGCGTCACACCGCGCGCGATCGGTATCGGCGGGGCCCCGGCCACGAACGGCGACACATCGAACACGCCGAACCCGGCCGAGGTGGCAGCACCGTCGCGCGGCCGGATCGGGTTGCCCAGCGCGCTGGTCACCTGGCTCGGGAGGCCGCCGACCATGCCGCGCACGACCACCGTGCCGGGCTCGAGCTGGACGGCCACCGCGAAGGTGCTGCTCGGCGCGCTGCCGAAGCCCTGGCCCACGAGCTCGAGATCGCCGCGCGCCCCGGCCCGGGCGCGGAGGGCCGCGAGGTTGCCGTGGCCGAGCTTGTCGAACAGCACCGGCTTGTCGGCGCACACGTACCGGCCGCGGAACGGCTTGCACGCGGTGCCGTCGAGCGGGTCCTGCTCGAACACATCGGCGTCGCCGTCGTTGTGATGGCGCAGCAAGGCGACGAACCGCTTGCGATCCACCAGCGGAAGCACCAGCGCGGCGTGATCGGTATCGCTGCCGAACATCGCGAACCCCTGGCTGGCCGAGAACCCGAGCGCGGCGAGCCCGAGCGTCGGCGAGCCGGTCGCACGGGTCCAGGCTTCCAGGACCTTGCGGTGCAGCGGCGCGAGATCGGGCGCGGCGGCGAGCATCGCGTCGATCGCGACCGCGCCGCGCTCGATCATCGCGAGGCCGCGCGGCGATCCGACGACGCCGATCTGCGCGCCGTCCGGCGCGAGCTGCCACAGCGCGTCCTGCTCGGAGGTCGACGCCGGCGCGGCCGGGGCCTCGACTCCCGGCGCGGCCGGCTCCTTCTTGCATCCGACGACGGCGACCAGGCAAACCAACCAGTGCATCCGCATCGGCCGGTTGTATCGCAGGTGACAGCCGCCGGGGGGCGCGCTATGCAGCGACGGTGGTGGCACCCTACGTGGACTCTCCCGAGGCCGAGGGCGATCGGCCGCGCGATCGCCGCCGGCTGGCGGTGCTGTGGCGGCTGCTGCCGCTGATCCGGCCGCACCGCGCGCGGTTCGCGCTCGCGATGGTTGCGCTGTGCGCGGCCTCGGCGCTCAACCTCGTGTACCCGTGGGCGGCGCGCGAGGTGATCGACATCGCGCTCAAGACCAAGGACCTCGGCGCGCTCAACCAGATCGTGCTGGCGGTGGTCGGCGTGTTCCTGGTCCACGCCGCGCTGGTCTGGTATCGCCACTACAGCATCAGCTGGCTCGGCGAGCGCGTGGTGGCCGACCTGCGCGGCCTGGTGTTCGACCGCCTGCTGGCCCTGCCGCTGGCGTGGTTCCACGAGCGGCGCAGCGGCGAGCTGGTCGGCCGGCTGGCGTCGGACGTCACCGTGGTCGAGGGCCTGGCCGGCGGCCAGCTGTCGATGGGGCTGCGCAACGCGCTGCAGCTGATCGGCTCGCTGGTGATGCTGTTCGTCATCGACGTCCAGCTGACCCTGCTGATGCTCGCGATCGTCCCGCCGATCACGCTGACGACGATCTACTTCGGCCGGCGGATCCGCAAGATGGCGCGCGCGGTGCAGGACGCGCTCGCCAAGGTCTCGGGCACGGCGCAGGAGTCGATCGGCGCGGTCGCCACGGTGCAGGCGTTCGTCCGCGAATCGTACGAGGTGGGGCGCTACCGCGACGGCGTCGAGCAGGCGTTTTCCCAGACGCTGGTGATGGTGCGCTGGCGGTCGTGGTTCATGTCGACCGCGATGACCGCGGGCTACGTCGCGGTGGCCGCGGTGTTCTGGATCGGGGGTCGAGCGCTGATCCACGACGAGCTCAGCGCCGGGCAGCTGGTGTCGTTCTTCCTGTACACGTTCGTCGTCGCGGGCGCGCTCAGCGACGTGTCCGACCTGTGGGCCGCGCTGCAGCGCGCGGCGGGCGCCACCGACCGGCTGTTCGCGGTGATCGACACGGTGCCGGAGATCCGCGATCCCGAGCCGGGGCGCGCGCTGCCGCCGGGCAAGGGCGCGATCAAGCTGGAGCGGGTGTCGTTCGCCTACCCGAGCCGGCGCGGCCAGCCGGTCCTGACCGACGTCGACCTCGAGGTCGCGCCCGGCGAGGTCGTCGCGCTGGTCGGGCCGTCGGGCGCCGGCAAGTCGACGATCCTGTCGCTGCTCTACCGGTTCCATGACGTCGACGCCGGCCGCGTGCTGTTCGAGGGCGTCGACGTCCGCGAGCTCAAGCTGGGCGAGCTGCGCCGCGCGCTCGCGATCGTCGCCCAGGAGCCGGTGCTGTTCTCGGGGACGATCCGCGACAACATCGCGTACGGCCGGGCCGGCGCGACCGCGGCCGAGATCGAGAGCGCCGCGCGCGACGCCCACGCCCACGACTTCATCGCCGGGTTCCCCGACGGCTACGCCACGATGATCGGCGAGCGCGGCACCAAGCTGTCGGGCGGCCAGAAGCAGCGGATCGCGCTGGCCCGCGCGCTGCTCGCCGACCCGCGCGTGCTGATCCTCGACGAGGCGACCTCCAACCTCGACGCCGAGAGCGAGGCCGCCGTGCAGGCCGCGCTCGCCCGGCTGATGCACGGCCGCACGACGATCATCGTCGCTCACCGGCTGAGCACGGTGCGCGACGCCGACCGGATCGTCGTGATCGAGGGTGCCAGGGTGGTCGAGCAGGGCCGCCACGACGAGCTGATGGCGCGGCGCGGGACCTACCACCGGCTGGTCGAGCACCAGCTGATCGCCGACCACCGGGCGGCGTCATGACCGGGTTCGAGACCATCACGGTCACAATTCCTGCACCGCGGCTGCAACTGCCTGAGCTGGCAGCGCGCGCCGCGGCCGGGTTGGCGTAGCATCGGGGCCAGATGGCAGCGCGCCGCCCGGAGGGAACGGCACTCCTGGTTGCAGGGCACGGCGCTTTCGGCGTGGTGGACCACTCGGCGCTGCACACGCTCGGCCAGATCGGCGAGGCGCTGCTCGCGACCGGCGCGGGCTGGCAGATCCGCCGGCTCGCATCGGCCGCCGGCGAACGCCAGGCGCCGGATCGCGGCGCGCTCAAGCAGCACCTCGACGAGCTGACCGGCGAGGCCGCGCGCGTGGCGGTGCTGGTGTTGCTCGGCTCGATCACCACGATCGGCGGCGAGCCGGCGCTGGTCACCGGCGGCCAGGTCCGCGACTACCCGGAGGACGCGACCCTGCCGCTGCGCTGGATCGGCGATCGGCTGCGCGCGGCGCGCGCCGAGCAGCTGGTCGCGGTGGTGTCGGCGCGCGGCGCGGACGGTGCGCCGGCGGACTGGCTGCGCGCGCTCGGCACCGGCCGCGCGCCCCACGTCGTCGCGGTGGCGGCCAGCCCCGACGATGCCCACCCGATCGCCGGGGCGCTGCTCACCGCGCTGTGCGGCGATGCGCTCGACCCGCGCACCGGCACGGTGACGATGGCCAGCCTGTCGACCTACCTGGAGCGCCTCGACGGTGCCGCGGTCCAGGCCTCGGAGACCTCCGAGACCCTGGCGCAGCCGCCGCCGCTCGCCGGGCTGTGGGACGTCCGGCGCTCGCAGCTGTCGATGCGCGCGACCCGGCCGCGCGCCGGCGACGACACCGAGGATCTGACCGGCACCGTGCTGCCGGGGCGGTTCCGGATCGACGCGGTGATCGCGCGCGGCACGTTCGGCACCGTGTACCGCGCGCGCCAGCTCGCGGTCGAGCGCGACGTCGCGGTCAAGGTGCTGCACCCCGACATCGACCCGGCGTCCGAGGACGGCCGGCTGTTCGTCCACGAGGTCCGCAGCGTCGGCCGGCTCGATCACGGCAACGTGGTGCGGATCTACCAGGCCGACATCACCCACGACGGCCGGCTGTTCTTCGCGATGGAGCTGCTCGCCGGCCACGATCTCCAGGAGGTCGGTCAGTCCGGTCCGCTGCCCCGGTCGCGCGCGATCGAGCTGGTCCGCCAGCTGCTCGCCGGGCTCGCCGCGGCGCACGACGCCGGCCTGGTCCACGCCGACGTCAAGCCGGCCAACGCGATCGTGGTCGAGCGCGACGGCACCGAGCGCGTCGTGCTGGTCGACTTCGGGCTCGCCCGGCTGCGCGCCGCCGATCGCCCGGCCGAGTCGGCCGGCGGCACCCCGGCCTACATGGCGCCCGAGCAGATGGACCTCGGCCGGATCGACGCGCGCTCCGACCTGTTCTCCGCCGCGCTCGTGCTGATCTACCTGCTCACCGGCTGGCGGCGACCCAACCCGTACACGCTGACCCCGCCGCTCGAGCTGATCAGCGACCCCGAGCTGGGCGCCGTGCTGGAGCGCGCCCTCGAGCTCGAGCCCGCCCGGCGCTACGCCAGCGCGCGCGAGCTGATCGCGGCGCTGACCGGCGTCACCGCGCCCGCCACGGTCGAGGCCCCGGCGGCCACCCCGGCGCCGTTCCGCCTGCTCGCGCCGTTCACCGAGGACGACCGCGGCCGGCTGTTCGGCCGCGAGGCCGACCTCGCCGCGCTCACCCAGTACGTGCTGTACCGCCGCAGCGTCGTCTACACCGCGCCGTCGGGCACCGGCAAGACCTCGCTGCTGCGCGCCGGCCTGGTGCCGCGGCTCGAGGCGCTCGGCGCGCACGCGGTGTACCTGCGGTCCCGCCCCGACTGCGTCCCCGCGCTCGCCGCCGCGATCTGGCCCGAGGCCCCGGTCGATGCCGACACCGTGCGCGCCTCCGAGCTCCCGCCGGCCGCGCCGTCGGTCGCCGCCGCGGTCACCGCGTGGCACCGCCAGCGCGGTGGCAAGCTCGTGATCATCCTCGACCAGGTCGAGGCCGCGCTCGGCGATGACCGGCTGGTCGGCGAGGCGCTCGGCTTCGCCGGCTGGCCGGCCGACGCCGACGTCTGCGTCGTGCTCAGCATCCGCGAGGACCACCTCGCGCGCCTGCTCGTCCGCGCCCAGGCCGTCGAGCCCGGCATCCCGGTGGTCCGGCTGCCGCCGCTCGGCCCGGCCGGCGCGCGCGCCGCGATCACCGGCCCGCTGACCGCCGCGCGGCTCGCGATCGAGCCCGCGCTGCTCGACGCGCTGCTCGCCGACCTGCAGCGCGCCGCCGGCGCGATCGGCCCCGAGATGGGCTGGGGCAACCAGCCCGCGGTGTTCCCGCCCCACCTCCAGCTCGCCGGCTCGGTGCTCACCGAGGCGCTCGATCCGGGCGACGCGGTGCTCAGCCTGGCCCACTACCAGCGGCTCGGCGGGTTCGACGCGATCGTCGGCGAGCACCTCGAGCGCGTGCTCGACACCGAGCTCACCGGCGGCGACGACCGGATCGCGCGCGCGCTGTTCGTCGCGCTGGTCACCGCCAGCCACGAGCGCGCGATGTGCCCCGAGTCCGAGCTGATCGCGATGGTCGGCGACGCCGAGCGGGTGTCGGCGGTGCTCGAGGTGCTGCGCGCGCGCGGCCTGGTGGTGCGGGTGCGCGGCGACGACGAGCCGAGCTGGGAGCTCGCCCACGACAGCCTGGTGCCGCGCGTGCTGGCGTGGGTCGATGCCCGCGACCTGGCGCGCCGCCGCGCGATCGAGCTGGTGCGCTACCACCTGCGCCGGTCGCGCCCCGACGCGCCCAGCCTGCTCGGCCGCGACGAGCTGCGCGAGCTCGGGCCCCACATGTCCGCGATCGCCGAGCTCGACGCCGAGTGGCGGCGCCGCGGCAGCGCCGAGCCGTGGACCCCGAGCCGGCTGATCGCGCAGTCGCGCCAGCGGGTCCGCCGCCAGGCGGCGGCGCTCGCGCTGCTGATCGCGGTCGCGGTCGGGGTCCCGGGCTACAGCGGCTACCGGAGCCACCTCGCGTCGCAGCGCCAGGAGCGCGAGCTGGCGCTCCGGGCCCGCAACCTCGGCCGGTTCGTGCTGTCGATCGAGCCGTTCGACTGGGACCCCGAGGCCCAGCGCGCGACCCCGGCGGGTCCAGCGCTGCTCGGCCTGGAATGGCAGCTCCAGGCGTGGACCGACGACGGACCCGGTGCGCAGTACGTCGAAGGCGAGGACGTCGAGCGCAGGCCGCCGCGGCGGGACGGCACGGCGCTGGTCGAGGATGTCGAGGCGCGCGGCGGCCGCGCGTACCTCACGATCCGGCGCCTCGGCTGCGCGGCGTCGCTGCTGCCGCTCAAGGATCTCCCGGGCTACGCCCAGCGCGAGCGGCCGATCCCGACGTTCCGCATCCGGGTGCCGAGCTGCGCCGCGACCGCCGCCGGCACGATCGAGGTCCCGGCGGGGCCGTTCCGCTACGAAGGCGCCGGGACCCCACCGTCGCGCATCGCCGCCGAGCGCTATCCCGAGCAGCGGATCGATCTGCCGCGGTTCTGGATCGATCGCACCGAGGTGACCAACGCGGCGTTTGCCATGCTGGCCGACATGGCGGCGCTCACCGGCATCGAGGCCCCGAACTATCCGAACACGCCGCTGCTGGAGCACGCGGCCGATCCGCGCAAGCCGGTGACCGGCGTCAACTGGTACACCGCGCGCGACTACTGCCGCTACCTGGGCAAGGACCTGCCGAGCTCCGAGCAGTGGGTCAAGGCGATGCGCGGCGGCGAGCAGCTGCCCGACGGCTCGGACAACCCGCTGCCCGACCGCAACTACCCGTTCGGGATCGGCGATCCGTACCAGCTCGCCGCGCTGACGACGTCGCTGGGGATCTCCGACGTCGCGACCCACCCCGGGGATCGTAGCCCGTACGGCGTGCTCGACATGACCGGCAACGCCGAGGAGTGGACGCTCACGGCCCGGGGCCGCGGCGTTCGCGTGCTGCGTGGGGGCGGGGTGGCGGAGCAGCTGGGCGACGCCTTGCTCGACTTCATGGCGATCCCCAACCCGCGGGCGGCGTCGCAGCCGCTGTTCGCGATCGGCGAGCGCTGCGTCGTCAACGAGGCTCCGGCGCCGCCGGCAGCTCCGCGATGATCCGGTGCAGCGCCTCGCGGTCGTCGACCGGGAACACCACCCCCGCGCTGGCCATCCCGTCGGGGTACAGCCGCAGGAAGTTGCCATCCAGCACGACGTGGGCGAGGTGATACGCCGCCGGCAGCGGCAGCGGCAGCGGTAGCGCGAGCTCGATCGACGGCGGCGCCGGCGGGCCGGGCATGCACGCGCCCGCGGCGCGGCGCACCAGCGCCAGGATCCGGTGCGCCGCGTCCGCGCTGGCGATCCGGCGCGGACATGGTGCGGCGTGCGCTCCCAGCGCGACCGCCGGTAGCGCCGCGAGCTCCAGCGCGCGGGGCCCGGGATCGCCGCGCGGTCCGGCGGGCGACGCGCGCAGCTCGCTCGCCGAGATCAGCAGGAAGCTCCACTCGTCGCGAAACCCGCCCGCCGCGTAGTGCCCGGCGTGCAGCAGCTCGCGCGAGCCGGCGACCTCGACGCCGAGCAGCTCGGCGAGCCGGCACATCGTGTCGCGACCTCGCGCGGTCCCGCCGCTGCGGCAGCCGAGCAGGCGCAGCGCGTGGATCCCCAGGCGGGGCAGCACCGCGCGATCGGCCAGGCCGCGAAACGCCGCCACGGTCGCCGGATCCGCCGCATCGATCAACCAGTCGCCGAGTGACAGCAGCGAAGCCGTCGTGCGGGTATGGCCGATCAGATCGAGCGTCCGGACGGCCGGGCCGGGCACACGCCCCGCTTCGCCGGCCAGGTGGGTGAGCGCGGCCTCCAGCGCTGCCGGTCGATCCACGGTCACGACGGGGCCGATCGCGCGCGCGATGCGCTGGAGCTCCCCGTCGGGCTCAGCGGACATCATGCTCAGGTGCGGGCCGGCGAGCAGCGCCCGGACGATGCTGTCCGCGCCGATCACGCGTCCGGTGGCGCAGATGGGAACGGGAACGTCCCGACGTACGGCGGCAGCTTGGGGTCGGTCGTCCCCGCCAGCTGGAGCGCCGCCCTGGAGTCGAGGTAGAGCGGCGCGGGCTGGCCTGCGCCGGGAGCCGGCGTGCTCGGATCGGCGTGGGCGCTCAGATCGAGCCACCACGTCCCGGCCGGCGGCGCAGTGCTCGCGCCGGTCCCCGGTTGCCATAGCTGGACCAGCGACAGGTGGGCCTGGGTCTGCAGCACGCTGGCCTGGAACCCGTAGAACCGCCGGTTCTGCTGCTCGCCGTCGAAGTACTGCACCAGCTGGAACTCGTGGCTCGGCGCGGTCAGGTGGTTGGCCGCCAGATAGCTCTCGGACACCCAGATCGCGCCGATCATCGTGCCGCCCGGAAACCGCGGCCCGATCGTCGTCCGCCCGCCCTTGGTCGTGTGGTCGTCGACCTCGACCTGCGCCACCGGGATCTGCCCGGCGAGCGCCGCCGCGACGGTATTCGCCAGATCGACCCGGTGCAGCTGCGAGCGGTCCCACTGCCGCTGACCCGGATCGTGCTCCCACCACTCGCACACCGTCGGCCCGTGGATCGCGCCGACCCATGCGGGCAATCCGTAAAACGTCACCTTGCTCATGCGTACGCCTCCCCCTTGTCAGGAATCGGATTTCTTTTCTCGTCGAAGCTCGAAGTCGTTGATCAGGTTGTAGAGGTGTGAGCGCGCGAGGTCGAGCTGGCGCGCCGTCTCGGTCACGTTCCAGTCGTTGTTCTCCAGCGCGGCGCGGACGTGGCGCTTCTGGAACTCGCGCGTCGCCTGCTGCAGCGTCACCACCTCGGTCTCGTCGCGCGACGCCTTGGGAAAGATGTGGTGCTCGTGCAGCGTCGTCGAGCGCTCGCCGCTGGCGCGGATCACCGCGGCCTCGATCGCGTGCGCGAGCTGCCGGGTGTGCCCGGGCCACGGCGAGTCGCGGCACGCCGCCAGCGCGCGGCGCGACACCGCGAGGTACGGCAGCCGGTGCCGCTTGCACGACTCGACGCAGAAGTGCTCGACCAGCTCGGGGATGTCGTCGCGCCGCTCGCCCAGCCCGGGGACCTCGAGCGGCACGACGTGGATCCGGTAGTACAGGTCGTCGCGGAACTGCTTGCTCGCGACCCGCTCCTCGAGCTTGGCGTTGGTCGCGCTCAGGATCCGGACGTCGGCGCGGATCGACGTCGTCGAGCCCAGCGAGTGGTACTCGCGGGTCTCGAGCAGCTGCAGCAGCTTGGCCTGCGCGCCGGCGGGCAGCTCGGCGACCTCGTCGAGGAACAGCGTGCCGCCCTCCGCCCCCGCCACCTTGCCGGTCACCTTGCGCATCGCCGTCGAGTGCGCGCCGCGCTCGGCGCCGAACAGCTCGTTCTCGATCAGCGCCTCGGGGATCGCCGCGCAGTTGAGCTCGACGAACGGCCCCGACGCCCGCGGGCTGTTCAGGTGGATCGCGCGCGCCAGCATCGACTTGCCGGTCCCGGACGGTCCGGTGATCAGCACATCGACGTCGAGCGGCGCCACGTGCGATGCGCCCTGCAGGAGGTGCGCCAGCGCTCGCGATCGTCCGATGATCTCCGGACAGCGCAGCCGCTCGCGCACCTCGCGCGTGTGGTCGACATGATCGTGGTGATCGCGGCGGACCAGCCGGTCGGCCAGCGGCGCGAGCTGGCGCGCGAACAGCTCGGCGCGCTCGCGATCGAGCGCGGCGAACGACCCCGGTCGCGTCCGGCCCTGCAGGTAGATCACCCCGATCGGCGGCTGCACGCCAACCGGCGCGCACAGCACCGCCTGGATCAGGTTCTGGCGAACGCTGCCGAGCTCCGAGAACCGGGCGTCGAGCGACGCCGACGGCGTCTCGATCGTCCGGCCCTCGCCGATCGCCCGCGCGATGATGCCGCGCGAGATCGAGGCCCGGATCGACGCCACGTCGCGGTCGGTGCAGCGGTAGCCCTTCCAGAATCGCGGCCGGTTGGCCTCGTCGTCGTACAGCTCCAGGTAGGCCGTGCTGGCCCCGGTGACCTCCACGATCAGCGCGAGGGCTTCGTCGAGCAGCGGCTCGATCTCCTCCTTGCCGCCGAGGTCCAGCAACCTCCGGTAGAAGTCTCGCTCGCTTGCGAGGCTGTCCTCACGTGAAGAACCGTCTCCGGGCATGCCGCAGCAGTATCGATCGATGTCGAGTCGAAATCGACGCTTGGATGGCAACGGACCGTACCTGGTCCAACCATTGGCTTCCTGCTCCGTCCGCGCTACACATTCACACCGCAAATTCTCCCTTCGGCTGCACCGCCGCGGCGTCAGCCGGCTGGTGCGCTGTACTGCCGACAACGGCCGAATGATGATTTGAAATGCCGCGCAATACGGCATATGAGAAGGGGCTGCCGCATCACGCTGCGGAGATTCGCCGCGGTGAACAGGTACATAGGCCGTGCACGCAGGCGGTGCACATGTGCAGTGTGCGGCGGCGCCACGGCGACGGCCGCCGGCCCGACGTCACCCTCAGTGCGCGGCGGCGCGCCGGTCGACGAGCGTCAGCACGCCCTTGCTCGGATCCGCGTGCATCTCGAAGCGCGCCACGAAGCTCAGGCCCAGCAGTCCTTCGGGGCCCACCAGATCGTCCGTGACCGCGCACTCGACGTGGCGGGCGCTCACTCCCTGCACCGTGACCGAATCCAGATAGCCGATCCGGACGTCGCGAAGGCCGGCGGCCGTGGTGGCCCGCCGTGCCGGCCACTGGTCGTAGCGCAGGCCGAGCCGCATCGCGAGCTGCTTCCCGAGCACGACGGTGCTGGCGCCGGTATCCACGATCAGATCGGCCTCGGTGGTCCCGTTGAGCGTGACCCTGGAGGTCACGCGGCGCGCGGCGCTGGCAAACCGCAGCGTCGCCTTGCCCGTTCCCATCCGGTCGGAGCACTGCGGATCATCGTAGAGCTCGCGCAGGCGGCGGCGCGCGTTGGCGTCGCGGTCCGGGTAGTAGAACGCGAGCTGCTCGAGCGGGAAGATCCCGTCGCACGGCCGCCCGAGCTTGCGGTAGGCATCCGCCAGGTTGAACGGAACATCGCCGAGCCGCGGCTCGATCGCGAGCGCCTGCTCGTAGTCGGCGATCGCGTGCAGCGTGTCGCCCTTCTCGGCGTAGGCGAGGCCGCGCCAGATCCGATAGTCGCGGTCGTCGGGAAACTGCGTGACCAGCGCGGTGGCCTCGGCGATCGCCGGCTCCCACTCGGACAGCCGCTTGTGAGCCGCATAGGTCGCCCAGCGCAGCCGCCAGTAATCGCCACACCGCGTGAAGAACGCCTGCGCGCGCGTCAGGCACAGCCGCGGCTCGCCATCGCGAGTCAGCGAATCGCACAGCGGGACGATCTTCGCGCGGTCGCACGGTTCCTTGTCCACCGCCGCGCTCAGCGCGGTGGTCTCCTCGCTCATCACCGGCGCCGCAGCCTTCTCGACCACCGAGGCGGACTTCTCGACGATCCGGGCGCCCTGCTTGGTCTCGTCGGGCGCCCGGGTCGCACGGTAGATCAACGGCGCTGCGACCCCGGCCACGATCACCCCGGTGCACATCACGGCGATCCGGCGCTCGCGCGCTCGACGCCGATCCCGGACGCAGCGGACGCAGATCGTGCCGTCGACCCGAACACTGCAGACGTCGCAGATCGCCGCCAGGCAGCGCTCGCATGTGGCGGTCGCTCGCGTCCCGGGATGGCGGCTACACGCCGGAACGTCCTCCGTCTGCCCAGCACTCTCGAAGCTCGCTCCCACCCATCGACGGTCGCCGATAGCCCGTCCGCTGTCAATCGCGCGGCCGGCGCCGCCGTCGAGCACGATGTGGCGCTGATGGCGCGGCGCCGCTTCGACCACATTGCGTCCTCTGGCCCGCCGGCAGCATCACCAGGCTCGATCCGGGCCTGCATTCGCAGACGATCCGCGTGGGTCTCCGCCCGGCGACCTCCCGCCCCTGGCCGTGCTGGCAAGGATCGGCACGGTCGGCGGCGGCTCGACGGCGCCGGCCGGGGCGCTTACCGCGCGTGATGCCGGATCGCCAGTGAGGACGTCCATGCGAGCTCCGCGCGTGCTGGCGGCCATGCTCGAAGTGGTCGGTTGTGCGGCGCAAGCGGGCGGCACGGCCCGTGCGGACGTCAGCGTGTAGCCAGCGGCCGCCGCGCGGGTCGACCGTACCGGCGCCGGACCACGCTCGTGACGGCTCCGGTCGCTCGCCTTGTCCGGGCGTGCTTCGTATGGTCAACTCAAGTGACCATGAAGTCTGTCGCGATCTCGGCCTTCAAGGCGCGGTGTCTCGCGTTGCTGGAGGACGTCGCACGCACGGGCAAGCCTCTGCTGGTCACCAAGCGCGGGAAGCCGCTCGCCCGCATCACGGCGGCGGACCACAGCCGGTCGAGCTCTCCCCAGGACACGTTGCGATCCTCGGTCGAGACGCTCGGTGACGTCATCGCGCCGGTGATCCCGGCGACCGCGTGGGATGCAACTCGAGGTGTCCTGCTGACCCGGGACGACGGTCGCACTGTGCGCACGCCGCGCGGACGGCAGACCGGTCATCGATCCCGCCGATGACCCGCCGATGATCGCGGTGCTCGACACCCACGTCGTGCTGTGGTGGTTCGACCGTTCCCGGCGCCTGACGCGCGGCCAGACGCGCATGCTCGCCCGGAACGACGCCGATCATCCGTTCGGCGTCGCCGATATCTCGCTGTGGGAGATCGCGATGCTCGTCGAGGTCGGCCGGGTGCGGCTCGCGCTCCCGATCGACGAGTGGCTGGCGCGCGCGACCGCTGCTCCGCGCGTCGAGGTCCAGCCAGTCACGCCCGCCATCGCGAGCGAGGTGATCGCGCTCGGCTCGACGCGGGACTGGGACCCCGCGGACCGGATCATCGTCGCCACCGCGCGCGTGCTCGGAGTGCCTCTGGTCACCTCCGATGCTCGGATCATCGAGTCGAAGCTCGTGGCGACGGTCTGGTAGCGACAGGGCCTCCCGGCGCCGCGTTCCGCGGCGTCGGGCTGCTGCCGGGCGCGCTGCGAGCGGCGCGGGGGACGAAGCGTGTGACGATCTACCTCGCGCTTTATCTATTAAGTTTAATAATTGAGACCCATTCCTGATATGTAGAGCAAAATTTCACATCTGGATTCTTATTGCGCGATCAATGGAGGAAGTTCACTGTGAGAATCGATCACGATGAGTGGAGAGTCAAATACCTTCGCGCTTCGCCTTCGCCACGCAATCGAGAAGCGGGGCATCTCCCAGACGGAACTTGCGGCGAAGGTCGAGATCGACCGGACGGAGCTGAACCGGCTGGTCAACGGCAAGCGTGCGCCCAGGCCGCGCGAGGCCGCATGGCTGATCGAGGCGCTCGGCGTCGGCGGCGAGGAGTTCCTCGGTGGGCTCGACCTCGCCGAAGATCCGGCGTTCGCTGATGAGATCGAGCAGTACCGTGGCCTCGCGCGGCGCGTGCTCGACGCTGAACGCAAACGCGACGACGCGCAGGCATCGCGCAACGCTCTCGAGGAAAGCCTCCGCATCGAGGAGACGGCCTGGAGGGCGGAGCGGGGGCAGCTCCAGGCTGCGCTCGCGGACATCCGTCGGGACTGTGCCGGCCGGCTGAAGCAGCGCGAGGAGGAGTTCGCGCGGCGCGAGCACGAGCTCCTGCGCGAGCTCAGCGAGGCCCGCGATCAGCTCGCGCTGTCGCAGCGCCAGCTCCGCGCGGCCAACGAGCTCGCCAACGAGCGACTGCGCCAGGTCGCCGAGCTGCAGCGCTCGGTCGAAACCGAGCGTGCCCGCGTGATGTCGGCCGGTGTGTTCGGCGGGCTCGTCGGCGCGATGCTCGGTGGCGGGATCGGCGCGGTCGTCGCGAGCACCCGTGAGGCCGAGGATCCAGACGACGGCAACGACGACGAGGACGACAAGGAGCGTGCGTGATGCAGGACATCTGGATGCAGTGGATCGCGGACAACTGGCGGGCGCTGCGCGCCAAGCAACGACTCACGGTGCCCGATGCGTGGCTACCGCATCCGCAGTTCGTGAACGGGTTCAAGCGCGTGCGTGGCTGGCCCGCGGGGCAGCTCTGCGACTGGGGGCTCTCGCTCGACGACGGATCGCGGATCCACGTCCAGTGCTTTCGGCGAGCGGACCGAACGGAGACCCTCGTCGCCCACCGTGACCGCTGGGATCCGACGGTGGACGCCGCAACGGCTGTCATGCACCTCGTTTTCGAGACGCCCGCAGGACCGGTCCTTGGGCTCGCAGCGCTGACGACCGTCGCAGGAGTCGTGGTGAGTCGGGTATAGACGGCTTCCTCGAGCCGTGCGGCGACGGCAGAATGTCCGGCGCGGTCGCCCAGGTCGTCGCTGGCTGCTGACGCCGTCGCCGACCTCTGCGTGACGAGAGCTCGCCTCGCGTCGCGCACAGCTCCGCCATCACAGGCGCCGCGGATCGCGCTCAGCCGATCTGATACTCGCGTACTGCGCATCCTGACATTCGCTGGCATGCCGCGCGCGGTACGCGACATTGCTCGCCGGTCTGCGTAGTGGGCATCGACGGTCTGATCGCACGGAGTCCGTGCACAACAACATCACAGCAATTCCGCTGGAGAAGCGTAGCGTGCACTCTGCACACTACCCTGTACATCACCCGCAAATACAGGAGATCGACATGAAGATCAAGACGAGGATTCGCGCCGGCGATGCCCACTGGGGCTAGACGATCGGCAGCGAGACCGCGGCGTGGCGCTGGGGGAAGGCGCGGTCCCGCCGGTCGCGCATGCGTGCGAACCCGCGAAGGCGCGCGCGGCCTCGCTTCCTGCAGTACGACTCGCCAAAGTACATCCCGAATCGCTATCGGCTCAACTCAGATCGTCGATGACGTCTGCGACGGATGTCGCGGTGATCGCCTGCTCGAGCCACCGCTCCAGGCGCGCCGGATCCGTCTGGGCCAGGATCCGCAGCCGAGCCGGATCCGGAACGGCGATGCCGCGAACCCGGAGCACCGTGAGCACGGCATTCGCCTGTCCCTCGGTGCGTCCCTCGGTGCGTCCCTCGGTGCGCGCTTCAGCGCGCCCTTCCTCCCAGGTCTTGTACATGGCCATGATGAACTCCTGTTCGTCCGGGGTCCGGCTCGGGTTCCGCTCGAGCGCGTGCTGGAAAGCTAGCAGAACCGGCTCGGCGACGGCGCGCTCATGCGCGTCCTTGGGAAGTGTGGCCAGCTCGTTGACTGCCTGCGCAAGCAGCGGCCCCGCTGCCATCAAGCGGACGAGGAGCGTTGTTGCATCGCGTGGCAGCTCGCTGGCGACGACGAGCCCGACCCGGAGGACCTCGGCACCGAACAGGTAGATGCCGGCTGGCCAGTCGGGCGCAGGCTCGAGCCCGAGCCTGGACAGCAGCGTCGTTGGAGCGCCGGCCGAGATGATCCAGAGAAAGGAGTCGACGAACGCGTCCGGAGGTTCCCCCCGCTCGCTGCGCTTCCTGTTCTCGGCTCGTGTCCTTCGCGCGCGGCCCTGCCACGACGCGAGGTGCTTCGCCAGGCACGCGCGAAACGCCTCGGCGTCGGGTGCCTCGCTGTAGACCTCCAGGAGACATGGTCCGGTCGCAAGTCGCCCCAGCAGGCCGAGCCGGTCGCGCTCGGCCTGCCGGGCAGGATCGGGCTCGTGACGGAGGTCGGCGTACATGGTCTCCGCGGTGATCTCGTCCTGCGCAACCGTGGCGCCGGAGGGGCTCAGCGCCTCCTTGCCGATCTGCTTGGCGATCTTGTCGAAGCGATTGCGCATGGGCGTCACGAGTCCGCGAGGACGCAGTCGGCTGTCGGTCAGCTCCTGGGCCGGGTGCCGCGGCCGGGTTCGCTGCTGCCGCTGCGGGCGGCGCGGGCTTCCTCCTCGCACAGCTCGCAGCGCTGGTCGCGCAGCCAGTCGGCGTCGCGCAGGTAGCGGCGCACGTCGTCGGGCAGGCGGCGCAGGGCGGCGTCGATCATGGCGCGGGAGAGATCGGCGGCGCGGTCGGGGCTGAACCCGTCGAGGTCGGCGGCGACCAGCGTGAGCGCCTGCTCGAGGGCGTAGAGCTCCTCGAGGTCGATGCATGCGACGACCTGCTCGTAGATCAGGCGGTCGAGCAGGGTGGCGGCGTCGGCGGCGGGGAGCGCGG
Source organism: Kofleriaceae bacterium (assembly GCA_036265355.1). GTDB lineage: Bacteria > Myxococcota_A > Polyangia > Haliangiales > Haliangiaceae > JABFXX01. The sequence goes on from DATAPF010000362.1 coordinate 23,748, forward strand.
GCGGGGCGGGCGGGGCGGGCGGGGCGGGCGGGGTGGGTGGTGTGGCGTTGCGGGTCACGACACGGCCCCCTGGCTGGCGGTGGCGGCGGCGACGGCCGGCGTCGGTGTGATGGCGGCGAGCCGGGCCTGGCGGATCAGCTGGTCGCGGAGCTGCTGCTGCATGGCAGGGTGCTCGTCGAGGTGGGCGAGAGCCTTGTCGCGGCCCTGGCCGAGCTTGGCGCCGTCGTAGGAGTACCAGGTGCCGGACTTCTCCATGACGCCGAGCTTCTCGGCGGTGTCGACCAGATCGCCGAGCTTGTTGACGCCGGTACCGTAGAGGATCTCGAAGTCGGCCTCGCGGAACGGCGGGGCGAGCTTGTTCTTGACGACCTTGACCTTGCACTCGCTGCCGATGGTCTCGTCGCCGCGCTTGATCGCCTTCTTGCGGCGGATGTCGAGGCGGATCGAGCAGTAGAACTTGAGGGCGTTGCCGCCGGTGGTGGTCTCGGGGTTGCCGTAGACCACGCCGATCTTCTGGCGCAGCTGGTTGATGAACACGACGATCGTGCGGGTGCGCGAGATCTGCGCGGTGAGCTTGCGCAGCGCCTGGCTCATCAGGCGGGCCTGCAGGCCCATGTGCGCCTCGCCCATCTCGCCCTCGATCTCGGCGCGCGGGGTCAGCGCGGCGACCGAGTCGACGACGATGAGGTCGATCGCGCCGGTGCGGACCAGCGTGTCGGTGATCTCCAGGGCCTGCTCGCCACAGTCGGGCTGCGACACCAGCAGGTCCTCGAGATCGACGCCGAGCCGGCGCGCGTAGTCGGTGTCGAGCGCGTGCTCGGCGTCGATGAACGCGCACACGCCGCCGGCGCGCTGGGCCTCGGCGATCGCGTGCAGGGTCAAGGTGGTCTTGCCCGATGACTCCGGGCCGTAGATCTCGACGATCCGGCCGCGCGGCAGGCCGCCGCAGCCGAGCGCGACGTCGAGCGCGACCGAGCCGGTCGGGATGACCTCGACCGGCTGGATCTCGCTGCCGTCGAGCCGCATGATCGAGCCCGAGCCGAACTGCTTGTGGATGGCGCGGATCGCCTCGGCGATGCTCTTGTTCTTCTTGTCGTGAATCGACTTGTCCTGGTTCGACATGAAAACCTCCGCGCGGAGGCATTCCACGTTGTGTGCCGTCGCAACCCTGCGAGATCGCGAGGCCGTTTGTCCGAAATGTCCAGCCGGCGACCGGGGTCGTCCGGAATCCGGACGAAACCCGGACACCGGGGCGCGGGCTAGGGCGGCGTGGACGTCTTGAACGTCCGGGTGAACACGACCGCGCTGCCGTACGGGTAGTCGACCGGCGCGAAGTCGCCGCGCGGCGCCATCACGTGGCCGGCGTAGGACCGGATCTCGAACACGTAGTCGGCGTCGGGAGCCAGCACCGAGGCATCGATCCGGACCTGCAGCGCGGTGACCGTGTAGATCCGCTCGGTGGTGAGCGCGCCGCTGACGATCCGGTGCAGGTACACGTCGTGGTAGTCGGCGCGCAGGCCGACGCCGGTCTCGGGGGTGAACGCGAGGGTGAACGGGCCGGTCGGGAGGCCGACCGCGACCTGATCGGCGCTGTGGACGAGGTCGACCCCCCGGGCGGCCGGCGTGTCGAGCGTCATCCCGGTCGGGATCGCGGCGGGGAACGACATCCGGAACCCGACGCCCGCGGACGCCGCGATCACGGTCTCCATCCCGGAGTACAGGGTGACGCCGAGCGCGGGGACCGGGCGTGGATCGACCAGCTGGACGTGGACCACGGTGGGGTAGTCGCCGAGCAGGGTCGGCTGGGCCGTGGCGGGGATCGCGCTCGGGGTCATCGGGCCCTGGGACAGCGGGCCCTGGGGGCACTGCAGCAGGGTCTGCATCACCGGGATCGGCAGCTGGAACGGCGACGCGCTGCCGATCAGGCCCGGGAAGCTGGTGCTCGGGACGCTGCCGAACAGCAGCCACGAGTCCAGGCTGCTGACTCCGGTGTTCAGCGCGTCCAGGGCGGTCGCGAGCCGGCTGAACGCGTTGGCGTCGGGGAGCTCGCTGTTCACCTTCACCCGCCCGGCGTCCCAGGTGGCGGTCTGCATGGTATGCGCGCCCTGGGTCAGCGCGAGCTGGGTCAGCGCGGCCGAGCCGACCGCGACGTTGCACGGGATCATCTTGTTGTCGGGGTCGATCGCGTACTGGACGACGAACCCGCGATCGCCCTGCGCGGCGTCGAGGCTGCCCCGGTCGCCGCTCAGGAACGTCGCCCCCGGGAAGTCGTAGTCGACGACCGCGCCGCCGGGCGGGTTGGTGCGGCCGGTGGTCCACACCCCGGTGGTCAGCACCCTGACGTTGTCCGTGGTGGTGAACGTGTTGTGGTTGGTCATCGTGACGTGGTAGCCGCTGCCCACCAGCACGGGGGAGCGAACGAGCCGGCCGGCCATCGGCACCACGAGGTGGCCGAGCTTGTCGTCGGGTGCCCACTGGACCTCGTGCGGCACGCCGCCGGGCAGGGTGTACTCGAGGCGCCAGGGCGCGACGGTCGACGCGTCCCCGGACTCGAAGTAGCTGCGCGGGACCAGGATCCAGCCCGGCGTGGCGGCTTCGCTGGAGTAGCTCACCGCGGTGAACGGCCCGTCGAGCGTGGCGATCCGGATCTGCGGCGCGGCGCCGGGCTCGAACGGCGGGTAGTCGAGCGTCGCCGACGGCGCGCCGGACGGCAAGGTCGTGGCCAGCTGCCGGGTCAGCACGACGTGCGGCATGTCGGCGATGACGTCGGGCATCGCATCATACGGCTGGGTCGCCGTGATCCCGAAGATCCGGTTGCAACCCACCAGCAGGAGCCAGCCGACGCTGGCCACGCGCCGCATGACCGAATCCTGGCACAGCGCAAAGCCCCACGGCAATCGCAGGCGGGAGGGGACCGGGCGCACACGTCGATGGGTCGGCTGCGCGCTGCGGCGCGGCCGGCGGATCAGGATGACGATCCGCACATCATCGGGCAGCGATGGTAAAGTCGCGGTCTTGACGCGCGCGCGCCGAGCGTGCGCCGGGGCGCGGGTCCGGCGGCGCGGCGTCAATGGCCTTGTCCGTCGGTCCGCCACTCGGCCGCCAGCGCGCAGCCCGGCAGGCCGACCCGCCGGGCCTCGGCATCGAGCGCGTCGGCCTTGGCCTCGCCCTCGAGCGGCTGGATCCGGACCAGGAACGCGTGGCTGTCCTGGGTCTCGAGGTGCTCCGGGAGCCACTGGACGATCGCCAGCAGGCGCTCACCCACCGGCAGCTGATCGGCGCCGGACTGAACGAGCACGTCGCACAGCCGCGCGATGTCGGCTCGGTACGGCTCCGGCACCGGTGCCGCGGTCCCGGTGGTGCGCTGACAGCCGGCGACGAGGGCGAGGCCGGCGAGCAGGTGCGCGATCCGCTTCATGCCGGCGCACTCTGCACCCGCGCGATCTTGGCGTCCATCGCTTCCGGCTTCGTCCCAGTTGTGGCTAGATTCCGTCATGGCCTACGTCGTCGCTGACCCATGCGTGAAGTGCAAGTACACCGACTGTGTCGCCGTGTGCCCGGTCGACTGCTTCTATGAAGGCAAGAACTCGCTCGCGATCAACCCCGACGAGTGCATCGATTGCGGCGCGTGCGAGCCGGAGTGTCCGACGACCGCGATCTTCGAGGAGAGCGAGCTGCCGGCCAAGTGGAACGTCTACAAGGACATCAACGCGCTGGTCAGCGGCGCGAAGAAGTCCGGCGAGGTCGACACGGCGGCGTGGCCGGACCACCTGAAGTCCCAGGCTTCCTCGGCCGCGACCTGGAGCAACATCACCGAGCAGAAGAAGCCGCTGCCCGGCGCCGACGACGCCGCCAAGGAAGAGAACAAGATCGTGGCGCTGACCCTGGAATCGGGCGGCGAGTAGCCGGTGACGCTGGAGTCGGGCGGCGAGTAGCCGGTGACGCTGGAATCGGGCGGCGAGTAGGCGCTGGCGCGAGCCGTCAGCCGCCCTGCGAGCCCGGGCGGCGCGGCCCGTGGACGACCAGCACGGAGCAGTGGGCGTGGCGCACGGTGCTCTCGGCGACGCTGCCGAGCAGGAGCCGGCGGAACCCGCGGTTGCCATGCGCACCGACGACGATCAGGTCATGGCGGCCGCGCTCGGCGGCGTCGGTGATCGCCTGGGCCGGGGGGCCCTGGACCAGCTCGACGTGGAACCCGCCGCCGTGCTCGGCGGACAGCTTGTCGGCCTGCGCCTGGGCCGAGGCGAGCACGGCGTCGCGCACGGTCGACCACGGGAACCGGGCCTGACCGAGCAGGGTCGCCCCCCACGAGCCAGTCGGCAGCTGCCAGGCGTGGACGACGTCGAGCCGGGTGCCCGGCGCGACGACGTGGGTCGCGTGGTCGAGCGCCTTGGCGGCGGCCGGCGAGAAGTCGGTGGCGATCAACGGCCGCTCGAACGGTGCATGCAGCGCCGCGCCGCGGACGACCAGGACATCGCACGGCGCGTGGCGGATCGTGCTGTTGGCGACGCTGCCGAGCAGGAACCGCGCGACGCCGGAGTGGCCGTGGGTGCCGATGACGATCAGATCGGCCTGCTCGTCGTGCGCGGCGGTCGCCAGCACCTCGTCGGGCGGGCCGATCCGGCTGACCACCGCGGCGCGCAGGCCCAGGCCCTGGACCTCGGCGAGCTTGCCGGCGAGCCGTGCGGCCTCCTCGGCGCGGATCGCGGCCGACACCTCGCCGAGCTGGGACAGCAGCGCGTTGTCGACCTCGGCGACCGGCGCCTCGCTGGCCTGGGCGTGGACCAGCACGATCTTCGCCCGGTGGAGCAGCGCGATGCCGATCGCGCGCTCGAGCGCCTGGTCGCTGGGGTGCGACAGATCGCTGCCGGCGATGATCGTGGTGAGCGGCATGACGGCATTATAGCCCGGTCAGTTACACGGGATCGGATCGCAGGCGCCCCACAGGCCGCGCCGCGCGCTCCGGGCCGCGGCCTGGACCGCGAGCAGCTCGTCGGCCCGGGCGTCGCCGTCGGGCGGGATGTGCAGCACGCAGGCGTAGCCGCGCTCGATCAGCAAGCGACTGACGTCCTGGCCGGCGACCGTCACGTACGCGAGGGTGCGGCCGAACATGTCCTGGCAGGCGACGTCGTAGTCGAGCTCGACGGTCTTGCCGAGCACGAGGTCGGTGTTGAACTGCGCGGCGTTGCCGCCGTAGCACGCGGCGTGGCCGGCGGTGACCTCGGGCGCGTTGACCAGCAGGTAGCGGACCTTGACCCCGCCGGCGACGATCGTGTCGCCGTCGATCACGCGGTCGACCACCGCCTCGCGCGGGCCGCAGCCGGGATCGCCGCCGCACGCCGCCAGGAGCGCCGGGCTCGCGGCGCCGGCGAGCGCGGCCACGCAGACGCAGCGCAACTGTACGCCGGACGGAGCGCGCGGGGTCACGGGCATGGCCGGTTGGCGGCGCCGGGCGTGCCGCGGTTGGTCAGGTCGCCGTAGCCGGCGGTGGCGGGGCAGAAGTTCCCGGGGACATCGTTGTCGGCGGGCGTCAGGTGGCCGGGATCGAGCTGGCTGGCGACGCCGGGGGTCACCGACGTCCAGCGCACGGCGTCGAGCACGGTGCCGCCCTGCGCGATCTGGATGTCGCCGCTGGTGTCGACCAGGCCGAACTTGAACGTGGCGTGGACGACCGGCAGCATGCCGTCGAGCGCAGGGTCGGCCGAGCGGGCGAACACCGCGAACCCGTGCGGCGCCACCGCGATGCAGCGCGCCGACTGGACCGCCGCCCCGGCCGCGCCGATCCGGCCGACGCTGAGCTCGTTGAGGTCGAACGCGCCGGCGCCGGTGTTGGCGACCTCGAACCACTCGCGGGTGGCGTCGGTCTGGCCGGCCACGTTCGCCGGGTTGGCGAGGATCTCGCTGATCACCAGATCGCCGGGACGGGGCGAGACGATCGCGCGGATCCGGCCGCCGTCGTCGCACATCCCGGGGCCGGGCAGCAGGGCGCACGGCGCGTTGTCGGCGCCGGGCGTGCCGCGGTCGCCCGCGCCGTACGGCTGGGTGGCGTCGCAGAAGTTGCTCTCGGCGTCGTTGGCGCTCGGGTCGATCCGGCCGGGATCGAGCTGCAGCGCGGCGCCGCTGGTCGAGTGGGTCCAGGTCACGGCGTCGACCACGGTGGTCCCGGCGACGATCGCGACGTCGCCCGGCGCGGCGGTCGATCCGGTGATCAGGTTGAACTGGAACGTACCGGCGATCGCCGCCGCCGGGAGCCCGCCGTTGACCGCCGGATCGGCGGAGCGCGCGAACACCACGTAGCTGCCGGCCCGGACATGGTGGCAGTCGGGGCCGGCGATGATGTCCGGGGTGCCCGCGACCCGGCTGACCCCGACGCCGGCGAGGTCGACGTCGGTCATCACCCGGGCCTCGAGCCACTCACCGACTGCATCGCTGACCCGGGCCGGGCTCGCCATCACCTCGGTGATCACCAGATCGCCGGGCCCCGGCGGCACCGCGCTGCGCATCGCGCCGCCATCGCTGCACTGGCCGGTGATGACCGGCCGGCAGTCGTTCGCCGCGCCGGGGGTGCCGAAGTTGCCGGCCTCGAACTCGACGGCGGTGGCCTGGCACCAGCTGTCCTGGCTGTCGTTGAGGGTGTAGTCCGGCGGCTGCGCGCCGGTGAGCTCGCGCGAGTGACCGGGCCGGACACCGGCGTAGCTCGCGCTGTCGATCTCGGCGCCGCCGCACGACAGCGCGAGCTTGCCGCCGTCGGTGTTCGACAGGTCGCCGAGCTCGGCGCCGTAGCCGTAGTCGACGTACGCGGGAGTCGTGCCCGGCGCCGCGCTGCCCAGCGTGAAGTACTGGCCGGGCGCGATGCGGGCCTGCCGGATCGCGTGGCTGCGCGACCGCGAGCCGTCGCCGCGGCTCGCCGTGATCGTGACGCCCGACAGGTCGATCGCGGCGTCCGTGGCATTGTAGATCTCGAACCACTCCTTGCCGGCGTCGGTGCCGGCGGCGCCGCCGGCGGCCTGGAAGTCCGCGAACACCTCGGTGATCACGAGATCTCCCGGCAGCAGCGCGGCCTGGCAGCCGGCGGCGTCGGGCGGCGCCGGACCGCACGCGGCGAGCGTGGCGGCGATCGCGACGGCGATCCCGGGTAGGGCGGCAGAATTCACGCCCGGCCATCTATCGTATTCGCGCTCGGGTGTCGAGCGAGTCGTCGCTCAGCCGTCGCTCAGCCGTCGAGGCTGTACGGCCCGGAGCCGTGATACATGATGAGCAGGCACGCGCCGATCAGCGACGTGTTCTTCATGAAGTGGATCTTCTGCATCATCGCCATCTGCGGATCGGGCAGGCCCCAGAACTTGTGCATCACCAGCGTCACCGGCACGAGGAACACCAGCAGCAGCAGCGCGCCGAACCGGGCGCGGTAGCCCAGCATCACGCTCACGCCGCCGACCAGCGCGATGATGCCGGCGAGCGGGACGAGGAGGGTGGCGAGCGGCACGCCGTGCGCTGCCGCCTCGGAGATCTCCGCAGAGGAGAAGTGACCGACGATGCTGGCAACGAAGATCAAGGCAAACAGGATCCGGCCGATGGGAACGATGGCTCGCATGATCCCGGGGAATTGCAACCGATATGCCCGCACCCGGGGTGCACGGGACATGCCGGCGCGCGTCTGGCAAGATGGTGGCGTGACGAGGGAGCTGCGGCTCGCGGTGGCGGGCATGGCGCCGGAGCTGGTCGCGCGGCTTTCGCCGGCGGTCCGGCTCGACACCCTGGAGGAGGTGCTCCGGTTCGGCTTCGCGCAGCGGCCGGCCTGGGAGCTCGCCGACGTGATCGTGCAGGACGAGTTCACCCACGACGTGATCGTCGCGGGCCCGGCTCCGGCGTTCCTGGTCTTCGACACGACCTGACTGGGCGGCGTCACCGCGATCTCCGTGTGGGATCACCGCCCGACGGCCGACGAGCTGCTGGACGACCGGCTCGCCCGTGGCTGGACCGCGACACCGACGTCGACGGTCGACGGGCCGCGCGTGCTCGGCCACGCCGCGTGCCGCGTGCCGCGTGCCGCGTGCCGCGTGCGCTGAGCGCGCCCGTCACCGCGTGCTGAGGTAGATGTCCTTGGTACCGGCGGCGTCGCTGGCGAACGCGAACGTGCGGCCGTCGGCCGACAGCCACGGATCCTCCTGCGCGGCGCCGTTGCCGCCGGGGATCTTGAAGTCGTCGACCCGCATCGGAGCCTGCCACGGCGCGCCGACGCTCGCGCGGCGCGACAGGAAGATCCGCTCCGGCGTCGCGTGGAACGACGCGAAGTACAGGGTCAGGCAGTCGGCAGTGAGGAACGCGCCGGTCTCGCTGTCGGTCGTGTTGAGCGCGCTGATCGGCGCGGGCGGCGCGGCGCTCCCGAGCGTGCCCTCGAACAGATCGGTGTCGCCGGCCGCGGTGGCCTGGACGACCACGTAGTGGCCGCCGCTGCACGGGGACAGCCACTTCTCGATCACCGCGGTGGTGAGCGGCGCGACCGGCTGGGGCATGCCCCAGGGCGTGGTCGCCTCCGGCATGTGGGGCACCGCGTAGATGTCGAGGTTGCCGTCGTCGGCCGCGCGGTCCGACGCGAAGTACAGGGTCAGGCAGTCGGCAGTGAGGAACGCGCCGGTCTCGCTGTCGGTCGTGTTGAGCGCGCTGATCGGCGCGGG
>DATAPF010000363.1:0-8185 GCA_036265355.1 Kofleriaceae bacterium
CACGAGCTCGCCGCGGCCAACGCCCGGCTCGCCCAGCTCGCGGTCACCGACGGGCTGACCGGCCTGTACAACCACCGCCACTTCCACGAGCGGCTCGCGCTCGAGGTCGAGCGCAGCCAGCGCAGCGGCCTGCCGCTGTCGCTGCTCATGCTCGACGTCGACAACTTCAAGCAGTTCAACGACGCGTTCGGCCACCCGGCCGGCGACGAGGTGCTGCGCCAGCTCGCCCGGGTGCTCGCCGACACCCGGCGCGCCAATGACGTCGTCGCCCGCTACGGCGGCGAGGAGTTCGCGGTGATCCTGGTCGATAGCGCCAAGTTCACCGCGGCCAAGGTCGCCGAGCGCGTCCGCGAGCGGGTCTACAGCCACGACTTCGCCGAGGCCGCCCCGCGCGCCGGCCGGATCGGCGTGTCGATCGGTGTCGCGACGTTCCCCGACGACGGCCGCGACGCCGAGGCGCTGGTCCGCGCCGCCGACGCCGCGCTGTACGCCGCCAAGCGCGCCGGACGCAACCGGGTGGTGCTGGCGAGTCAGGCGCTGATCGCCGCCCCGGCGTGACGGTCTGCCGGCCCGACCGCCCGGCTCCAGCCTCGCGCGGCCCGATGGATCCCGCGATCCAGCGTGGTACCGTGTTCACCACATGAGCAGTGAAGACATCGCGGTGATCGGTGCCGGGAGCTACGGCACCTGTCTCGCCGTGCTGTTCGGCAACGCGGGCCACCGCGTCAGCCTGTACTGCCGCGGCGCCGAGGCGGCCGCCGCGATCGACGCCGCGCGCGAGAACGCCGCCTACCTGCCGGGCCACAAGCTGCCGCCCACCGTGCAGGTCACCAGCGACCTCGCCGCCGCGGTGCGCGGCAAGCGCTTCGTGCTCGGCGTGACCCCATCGCACGGCATCCGCGACGTGCTCGGCCGCGCCGCCGCCGCGCTCGACCCCGACGCGATCGTGATCAACGCGTCCAAGGGCCTCGAGGACGGCACCCTCAAGTCGATCGACGCGATCTACCGCGACGTCCTGCCGCCGCGGATCGCCGCCCGCGCGACCTACCTGTCCGGCCCGACGTTCGCCGGCGAGCTCGCGGCCGGCATGCCGGCGGCCATCGTGCTCGCCGGTCACGATCGGGAGACCTGCGCCGCCGCCCAGCAGGCGCTGTCCCACCTCCACTTCCGGATCTACACCACCGACGACGTGCTCGGCGTCCTGATCGGCGGCGCGCTCAAGAACGTCATCGCGATCTGCGCCGGCATCTCCGACGGCCTGGGCTACGGGTCCAACAGCCGGGTCGCCCTGATCACGCGCGGCCTGGCCGAGATCACCCGCATCGGCGTCGCGCTCGGCGCCCACCCCCAGACCTTCGCGGGCCTGTCCGGCATGGGCGACCTCGTGCTGACCTGCTCGGGCGACGCCTCGCGCAACCGCCGGGTCGGCCTCGCGCTCTGCCGCGACCGGTCGATGTCCGACATCCTGGGCGAGATGACCCAGGTCGCCGAGGGCGTCAAGACCACCAAGGTCGCCCACCAGCTCGCCGCAAAGCTCGGCGTCGCGGCGCCGATCACCGAGGCGATGTACGCGATCATCCACGCCGGTGTGCCGGTTCGCGAGGCGATCCAGGCAATGCTCACCCGGCCGACCCGATCGGAGCGCGACTGATGGCTGTCCAGCTTGGCTATATCCTCGACGAGGTCTTCCTCCAGCACCGCGCGCCGTCGGGCCACCCCGAGCGGCCCGCCCGCGCCGAGGCCGTGCGCGACGCGCTCCGGGCCGCCGGCATCGCCGAGCGCGGCGAGCGGGTGGCCACCCGGCCGGCCACCGACGACGAGCTCGCCCGCGTCCACGCGCCGGCCTACCTCGACGATCTCGCCCTGGTCGTCCCCGGCAACCAGGGCTGGCTCGACGCCGACACCTACTTCTCGCCCCACACCTGGGACGCCGCGCTCGCCGCCGCCGGCTCCACCGCGCAGCTCACCCTCGACGTCCTGCACGGCCGGTACAGCCACGGCATCTCCGTCGTCCGCCCGCCCGGCCACCACGCCACGCGCGACCGCGCCATGGGCTTCTGCCTGCTCAACAACGTCGCCGCGGCGGCCGCCGCCGCGCGCGCCGAGGGCGCCGCCCGCGTCGCGATCCTCGACTGGGACGTCCACCACGGCAACGGCACCCAGGACATCTTCTGGGACGACCCCAGCGTCCTCTACCTCTCGGTCCACCAGTTCCCGTTCTACCCGGGCAGCGGCGCCGCCACCGAGCTCGGCGGCGCCTCCGCGATCGGCGCCACCGTCAACGTCGGGCTCCCGGCCGGCTGCGGCGACGCCGAGTACGCCGCGGTGTTCGACCACGTGTTCCTCCCCAAGCTCGCGATGTTCCGCCCCGACGTCCTGCTGATCAGCGCCGGGTTCGACGCGTTCCAGCACGACCCGCTCGCCAGCATGCGCGTCACCCTGTCCGGGTTCGCCGCGATGGCCCACCGCCTGCGCGCGTCCGCCGATCGCTGGTCGGCCGGCCGCGTCGTCGCCGTGCTCGAGGGCGGCTACGACCTCGACGGTCTCGGCGGCGGCATGACCGCGGTGCTGTCGGCGTTCGTCGAGCCGCCCCAGCCGCTGCCGCCGATCGCCCCGCTGCCCGGCCACATGGTCGCCCGGGCCGCGATCGAGGGTACGCTCGCCGCCCACCGCAACGCCGGCGCCGCGATCCTCGATCCCACCATGGCGCGATAGCCGCGGGCCGGTCCAGACTCGCACCCGCCATGGCGATGACCCTCGAGGATGTCGATGCGGTTGCGAGGAACCTCCCCGGAGTCACGGTGGGGATGAAGTGGGGCAATCGGACGTGGATGGTCAACGACAAGGGCTTCGCGTGGCAGCGGCCGTTCAGCAAGGCCGATCTCAAGCGGTTCGGTGCCGAGACGCCGCCGGCGGGCGAGATCCTCGCCGTCCGGGTCGAGAACCTCGATGCCAAGGATGCGTTGCTCGCGATCGCGCCGCCCGGCTTCTTCACGATCCCGCACTTCGACGGCTACGCCGCGGTCCTGATCGCGTTGCGGCAGGCGCGCACGAAGGACGTGCGGGCCGCGATCCTGGACGCGTTTCGCAGCGTCGCGTCGTCGCCGCCGGTCGCGAAGCGCGCCGCTCCCCGCGCACGCAAGCGGCGCGGCGCGCCGGCGCGACGCGCACGCGCGACCTCGCGCTGACCGTCGACCGGACGTGCGCGAACCGTGCGAATGGTCACCGCCGGGTCGCGAGCTGCAGGGCATCGTCGAACGCGGCGCCGTCGGTGTAGATCCGCATCGCGTCGCCGAGCTCGGCGAACCGGCGCACGAAGTCGGCGGTGAGCTGGATGAACCGCGAGCCGGTCAGCATGTGGATCTCCTGGAGCTGATCGCGGTTCCGGCGCAGCCACTGGGCCCAGACGTTGGACACGTCGATCGAGGCGCCGCGGGTGTCGCGCGCGTCGATGTAGAGGGCGAACGAGCCGGCGGCCAGCTCGTCGTCGAGCGCGCGCAGCGGTGCGTCGCCGTGCTCCCCGACGTCGCGGCCGATGATCACCAGGGTGACGACGTGCTGCCGGGGGCGGTCGAGCGTCAGCGTCGAGTGCAAGGCCTTGAACACGCGCGGGTTGTCGGTCACCACTGGAGCATGGCCGCGCGCGCGGTCATGGTCTATATCGTGATCCAGTGAGATTCCATGCCGTCATCGCGATCGCCGCCGCGCTCGCCGCGCTCGCCGCGCTCGGGGGGGCTGGGTGCGGCAACCGGCAGCGCGAGAACCGCGAGCCGCCGCGCGATGCCCGGCGCGTGCCGCGGGTGATCGAGCCATCGACGGACCGGGTCGGGTCGCTGCCGCCGTATGCGATCCGGGCGGAGGGGGTCGGGCCGTACAAGCTCGGAGAAAAGCTGTCGGTGCTGCTCGAGCAGCTGCCGTCGGGGCCGCGGATCGCGCTGTTCGAGATCCCGGGGGTCGTGCACCGCAGCGTGATCCGGGCCGAGGATGGCGCGGTCCTGGTCGGGGGCGAGCAGGCGTCGACCGCATCGTTCATCGCGATCGTCGGGCCCGATGTCGCGCGCGCCGAGGGCAACATCCATGTCGGGTCGACGCGCGACGAGCTGATCGGGGCGCTCGGCCCGCCGGTCGAGGATCCGGAGCGGGCCCACGATCCGCGGTTGCTGGCGCCGAGCGCGCTGCCCAACCTGCGGGTCGTGCTCGACGGTGACCGGGTGATCGCGATCGTGGTGACCGGGGTGGTGGCGGCGTCGCGGCAGGTCTACGACTGCCCGCGGCCGGCGGCGACCGAGCGCGCGGTGGGGTCGTGCCTGGCCGGGGCCGGCGAGCTGATCGAGACCGGCGCCAGCGGCGACGAGGTCGTGATCCGCACGGCGGACGGCGAGCGCACGCTGGCGACGACGCCGAAGCTTCCCGGCCTGGTGTTCGCCGCGCCGCTGCGCAACGCGGCCGAGGGCCGCGACGAGCTGGTCGTGGTGACGCGGACCGACGAGGGGGCGACGCGCAGCTGGTGGGTCGCGGCGTACCGGCTGGAGGGTACGCGGCTGGTGCGCACGGTCGACGCGGCGCAGGTCTACCAGCTGTCGACCGCCAACGCGCGCTGGATCGGATCGGACCTGCACGACGTCGAGCTCTACCTGGAGCTGACCAGCCGGGCCGACGGGATCGAGGTCGGGGGGCTGCTGGCGACGCACAGCGCGTCGCACGGCAAGTCGATCGCCGACGTCGTCGTGATCTCTCCCGCACAGGTCGCGCGGCACCGCAAGACGGCGGCCTCGGAGGCCGGCGACGCGGGTTCGCCGGGGCCGCCGGCGGCCGGTCGTGTGACGCAGGGCGCAGCGGTTCGCGCCGCCGAGCCGGCCGCGGCCGATGCCGAGCCATCCCGGCGCTGAGTCGCGGCGCTGCCGTCGGGCCAGGGCTTTGCCTGACCAGGGTTTTTTCGGCACAATCAGGCTCGTGTTGCGCCGTGAAATCCGCCACGTCCGAACCGGTCGCGTCCATGGCGCGGGGGGACGGAGCACGGCGTGAAGTTCCTGTGCGACCGGTGCAAGACCCGGTACTCGATCGGCGATGACCGGGTCCGCGGCAAGATCCTCAAGATCCGCTGCAAGAACTGCGCGAACGTGATCACGGTCCGCGAGGGCATGTCCTCCGAGGGCGACGACCCGCCGGGCGACGCCGCGGACCGAGACCGGAAGCCGGTGAACGCTGCGACCGAGGTGCTCGCGCCGGCGCCATCGCTGTCGGCGGCTGCGGCGGGCGCGAGCCGGGCGGCGAACGAGCCGGCGGCGATCCGCGGCGCCGCGCGCGATCCGCTGGCCGGGCTGACCGGCAAGCGCAGCACCAACGTCGACACGGTGCGCGGGCTGGGTCGCGGCAACGCGCGCTCGGCCGACAGCCCGGCGCGCGGCGAGGGCGCGGCGGTGGCCTCGCCGGCTCCGGCGGCGCTCGAGGAGGAGTGGTACGTCTCGATCGACGGCGAGCAGGCGGGGCCGTTCTCGCTCGCCGCGGCGCAGCGCTGGGTGACGCAGCAGCCGGTCGATGGCGAGCTGCACTGCTGGAGCGAGGGCTTCGACGACTGGTTGCCCGTCGACAAGGTCAGCCACTTCCGCGGCCTGCGCAAGCGGCCGATCGCGCAGGCCGCGCCGCCGCCGCTGCCGCGCGCGACGGCCGGTGCGCCGCGGCCGGCTCCCGCGGAGGACGAGCCCAAGCCGCTGTTCGCGTCTACGATGGCGTCGCTGGAGCGCGGTGCGCCGGCGATGTCGGTGGGCCTCGGGCTGCCGCCGCCCGCTGCCGCCCCGGCGCCGGCCGCGCCCGCGCAGGCGACGCCGATCGCGGCGCGCGGCGATCTCGGGATCCGGCCGACCAACGGCGCGCAGGGGCCGGCGACGACGCCGCTCGGGCGGCGCGCGGAGGCCAGGGCCGGAGCCAGGGCCGAGGCCAGGAGCGAGGCCAGACCCGAGGCCAGGAGCGAGGCCAGACCCGAGGCCAGACCCGCGGGCAAGCCGGACGCCCGGCCGGAGGCCCGGGCCGATGCGCAGCGCGCCGCGGTGCTCGAGGCCCGGCCGGCGGGCAAGCCGGATGCCCGGCCGGAGGCGCGGGCCGATGCGCAGCGCGCCGCGGCGTTCGAGGCCCGACCGGCGGGAAAGCCGGGTGCCCGGGATGCCGCACGCGGGGCGCCGGCACCGGCCTCGCCGGCGCAGCCGTTCGAGGATCCGTTCGGTTTCGACGAGGGCGACGACCTCGTCGGGAACTCCGACGGCAAGACCGTGCTGGAGGCGATGCCGTTCGACGATGCGCCGGTCGAGCCCGGGCGCGCCTCGGCCGCAGCCGGCGCGCCCGCCGCCGAGCCCGAGGGGACCGCACCGGCCGCTCCGGCGCACGCCGCGCCGGCGCGCAGCGACTTCGGCAGCGACGACGAGCTCGACATCGGCGAGGTGTCGCGCGTGGTGAACCTGGCCGACGTCGCGCGGGGGGCGCGCGCGGCCACGCGCTCGAGCGCAGCGGGGCGGGGGGCCGAGTCCACCGTCGGATCGGCCGCAGCGAGGTGGGGGGTAGAGCCCGCCGCGGGATCGAGCACAGCGAGGCGGGGGACAGAGTCCCCGCCGGGATCCACCGGCATCGAGCCCGGCGTGCGCGCGAGCACCCGCTCGACCGCCCAGGCGGCGAGCCTGGCGCCTGACGGCGAGCCCGGCGTGGCGAGTGCACCGGTCGTGCGCGCCCAGCACCGCGGGCTGATCGCGCTGCTCGTCGTGGCCGTCGTGCTGGTGCTCGGCGTGATCGGCGCGGTCGTGCTGGTCACCCGGAGCGACGACGCGCCGAGCACGAGCCTCGGCACGGTGCAGGACATCGACACCTCGCGGCCCGACGATCCGATCGCGCACCGGCCGGTCGGCTCCGCCAGCGCCGCGGTCCCCACACCGTCCCCCCCGGCGATCACGACGCGGCCGCATCCGCGGACGGCGCCGAGCCCGGGGAGCGGGCAGATCGCCGAGGCGCCAGCGGCGGGCAACGCGCTCGGCGGCGACGAGATCGAGGACGTCGCGCGCAAGCACCAGGACATGACCCAGCGCTGCTACATGCGCTCGCAGCGCGGCGCCGACGCGATCCTGATCGGCAGCGTCAAGAAGATCGCCGTGACGCTGACGATCGACCGCGAGGGCAACGTCAGCGACCTCCAGCTGTCGGACCACGCGGCGGACACGCTCGGCAAGTGCCTGACCGGCGCGATCCGGACCTGGAAGTTCCGGCCGTCGGCGGGCGGCACGTTCAAGTTCAGCATGAACTTCGTCGACGGGTAGCTCGGTCAGCCCGGCGAGCTCGCGCGCTGGCGGGCCGCGAGCTCCAGCGCGACGTCGGCGAGCGTGCCGGCCGCGCGATCGACGTCGTCGTCGCTGGTGTCGAGCCCGAACGACAGCCGGCACATCCCGGTGTCGGGCGGCAGGCCGATCGCGACCAGCGCCGGGGATGGCCGGCCGTGGCCGTCGCGCTCGGCGCATGCCGAGCCGGTCGAGATGTAGACGCCGCGGCTGGCGAGCACCGTGCGCAGCGCCGGGGCCGGGACGCCGGCGAGGCCGAGCGCGAGGATGTGCGGCGCGCGGCGCGGGTCGGGCACGAGCTGGTGGAACGCGACGCCGCGATCGCGCAGCCGCGCGGTGACCCGGCCGGCGAGTTCGAGCCAGCGCGCGCGGGCGGCGGGCAGGGCGGCGACGGCGCGCTCGGCCGCCAGTCCCAGTCCGGCGGCGCCCGGGGCGTCCTGGGTGCCGCCGCGCAGGCCGGCCTGCTGGCCACCGCCGACCCACAGCGGCTCGAGCGTCGCGCCGGTGCGCAGCCACAGCGCGCCGACGCCCTTGGGGCCGTGCAGCTTGTGCGCCGCGATCGCCAGCGAGTCGGCGCCGAGCGCGGCGACGTCGATCGCGACCTTGCCGAACGCCTGGGCGGCGTCGATGTGGACGTGGCAGCCCGGGTTGACCCGCCGCACGGCGCGCGCGATCGCCGCGACCGGCTGGACCACGCCGATCTCGTTCTGCACCAGGACGATCGCGACCACGGCGGCGCCGGCGGCCGCCCGGGCGACCGCGTCGGGATCGAGCACGCCGTCGCCGCCGGGCTCGACCTGGATCGCCGGGCGCGACTCGCCGAGCCGCCCGGCCAGCGTCGCGATCGCGGCGTGCTCGATCGACGAGGT
>DATAPF010000364.1:0-51801 GCA_036265355.1 Kofleriaceae bacterium
CGAGCAGCTGCGGTTCGACGCGCTGGCCGCCGGGATCCCGGCGTTCACCAGCCGGATCGGCCAGTTCCGCCGGCGCCGGCGGGTCGCGCGCCAGCTGGTCGAGTACTCGCTCGCGGTGCGCGAGGATCTGTCGGCGACGCAGTTCTACAGCGGCGACGCGTACTATCGCGGCGTGATCGACCTCGGGTTCCTGTTCGAGGACGACGCGCTCGCGCTGGTCGACCACAAGACCGGACAGCGCATCCCGGGTACGTCGATCGCCGACCAGCTCGAGGGCTACGCCGTGCTCTCCGCGGCGGCGTTCCGCCACGTCCACACGTTCTGGCTCGGCCTGCACTGGATCGCCGAGCGCGCCGTCGAGTGGAGCGCGCCGGTGCCGCCCGAGACGATCATCGACCGGCTGGTCCCCGACCTGTTCGATAACATCGAGGCGGCGGCGCTGGCGATCGACGATGGGCCGCGCCCCAACCCGGGATCGTGGTGCGATCGCTGCAGCTATCGCGAGCTGTGCCCGGCCAGCCGCGAGCTACGCTACGAGCCGGTCGAGTACGACGAAGATGACGAAGACTAACGAACGGCTCGCCCTCGTCGAGCGCCAGCGCCGGTTCGAGTGGCAGCTGGCGCGCGAGGTCCAGACCCAGGTCGCGGCGCGGTTCGTCGCCGGCAAGACCCACGACCTGCTCAACCTGGTCCAGATCGTCCAGCTCGCGTCGCTCGAGCTCGAGCGGCGGTGCACCGCCGACGCCGGCGAGTTCATCGCCGACCTGCGCAAGGCGGCCGACGACGCGCGACACCAGCTCTCCGAGCTGATGGCGGTGGCGCGGCCCGAGGAGATCATCGTGCCCGGTGCGCCGGTCGGCGCGGCGGTGACCGCGGCGGTCGAGACCGTGCGGGCGGCCTCGACGATCGAGGTCGACCTCCACCTCGCGGTCGCGCCCGAGGTCGCCACGCGGTGCTCCGCCGAGGAGCTCGCCCACGTGATCTACGGCCTGACGCTCGACGCGGCGACCGCCGAGGCCGAGGCCGAGGCCGGCGACGCCTCCCGTGGGATCGAATTGTTCGTCCGCGAGCGGACGATCGACGGCAGGCCGTGGCTGGAGATCGTGCGCGGCGCGCGGGTCGAGCTCGCCGGCGAGCACTTCGACCTCCAGGCGGTGGAGGCGATCGCGATCAAGAACGGCGGCGAGCTGGGCCACAGCGAGCGCCGCGGCGGCGGGACCGAGCTGGTGGTCGCGCTGCCGGTGGTGCGCGGGTAGCGCTCGTCACCGGCGCCAGCGCAGGATCCGCTGCGGCCACGGCGGCAGGCCGTCGCCGCGCAGCCGGGCGGCGTCGCGCGCGACCAGCCGGGCCAGCGCGACCAGCCGCGCGTGCAGCTCGTCGGGGGCGCCGGTCGGGCCGAGCTCGGCGCTGCCGTCGTCGCCGAGCACGGCGCCGGCGGTGAACTCGGCGTCCGGGGTGTAGATCGCGGCCCGGTAGCGCGCGGTGGGGCCGTCGGCCGCGCCGTCGCGCTCGAGCAGGTAGCGCGCGCCGTCGCTGGGGTGCAGATCGCGCACGCTACTCGCCGAGGTCAGCGGCGAACCGCGCGGTCACCGCCGCCGCGTTGCCCCACTGCGACTTCTTCCACTCGACGTTCCATGTCCGGAGCAGCCACATCGGATCGAGCAGCAGGCGAGCCCCGATCTCGGCCGACGGCTTGCCCCACAGGTCGGTGCGCTCGTCGGGATCGCGCGCGAGGTTGAACAGCCTGGGGGGCTGGGTCCCGATCAGCTTGAGCTTCCAGTGGCCGATCCGGCCGCCGTGCGCGTTCTCGTACTGCGACGACACCGACATCAGCGGATAGCCGCCGGCGCCGTTGGCCAGCCCGACCAGCGACATGCCCTGCCACTCGGGGTCGGCCTGGACGCCGAGCGCGTCGGCGACGGTCGGCACGATGTCGATGCCCTCGGTGCCCTCGGTGACCCGCACCGCCGGGAACATCGGCGGGTAGTGGACGATCAGCGGCACGTGGACCAGGGTCTCGCGCACCGAGCCGCCGTGGCCGACCCGGCCGTCCTCCCACTGCTCGTCGCCGTGATCGGCGGTGAGGATCAGCATCGTCCGGTCCCACACGCCCCAGCCCTGGAGCTTGTCGATCAGCTGGCCGATCTGGTCGTCCTGGTAGCTGACGTTGGAGTCGTATAGCGCGCGGACGTGGTCCTTCTCGTGGTCGCTGAGGTCCTTGGGAAACCCGGTCGGACCATCGTCGCCGAACTCGGCCGGGAACCGGCCCTTGTAGCCGCCGTCGTAGCGCTCGATCCACGGCGACTTGGCGCGCCAGGTCACGTGGGTGTCGATCAGGCCGAGGTAGAGGAACCACGGCTGGTCCTTCTTCGGGCTGATGAACGACAGCCCGTGCTCGATGATGTCGCCGGCCTTGAGGCCGAGGCCCTTCTCGATGTGGTTGGAGAACCGGTCCCAGCCCGAGCCGAACCCGCGCGCCGGCCGGATGTAGCCGTTGCCCGAGGCGCCGGCGACGAACTTGCCGGCCTGCTTGGCGACCTCGTCGATCGTGACCCACTTGTCGGGCAGGTGGTCGGCCATCTCGACCGCCCTGTGCTTGGCGAGGTAGTTCGAGGTCCATATCGACGCGTGCGAGACCTGCGACTCGTTGCCCTGGACGTAGTTGGCCAGGAACAGAGTCGATGACCCGGCGAGCTTGTCGAACTGCGGGGTCTCGGCGCGGGCCTTGGGGTTGAAGGTCCTCACCCGGTCGGCGCGCAGCGCGTCCATGATCACGAACACGACGTAGCGAGGCGGATCGCCCCGCTTGACCACCGGCGCCTCGCCCGGCACCGCGAGGACCGCGTGGGACAGCGCGGTCACCGGGCAGCTGGAACCGGCGAGGTCGAGCCGCGCCGCCTTGCCGGCGAGCGCCGACAGGTCGACCGCCGAGCCGGTCCCGGTCAGCGCACCGTCGACCGTGGCGCCGTCCTCGGCGGTGGCGAGCACGCGGACCGTGCAGCTGCCGTCGGTCAGGTCGCCGGTGACCCGCGCCTTGTCGGGCACCGCGACGTACCAGCTCATCTGGCCTCCGTCGGGCAGGATCAGCGCGCGCTGCCCCGGATCGTAGAACGCCGTGCCGCCGTCGTCGCCGACCGGCGCACCGCCGACCTGCAGCCAGGCGAGCTCGACGCCGGACGACTTCATGTACAGCTGCAGCGAGTTCTCGCCGTCCTTGAGCTGGCCGGGCGGCACGCTCAGCTCGCTGGTCGACCAGCCCGCCGCGAGGTGCCCGTTGATGTCCTTGCCATCGTTGACCCGCAGGCTGACCGTGGTGTCGCCCTTGGCGAACGCGCGGATCCGGACCTTGCCGGAGCCGGCCTGAGCCGTGGTGAGCGGGACGTACACCGTGCCGGACTTGCCGGTCAGCCGCGCGACCTTGACCTCGCCCTCGGTCTGGCGCAGCTCCCACGGCTTCTTGCCGCCCTTCATCAGGTTGGCGAACCGGATGTACTTGGCGAACCCGGCCGAGCCGGCCGCGACCACCAGGCCGCCGCCGCGCGTCAGGTGGGCCGACAGCCGGTTGTCGACCAGCGAGTACACGGCGTGCTCGGGGCCGCGCGACGGCGCCTGGACCGGCGGCCTGGCCGGCGCGTGCTCGGTGGCGGTCGCCGACGGGGCGCCCGGCGTCCCGGGCAGCGCGTGGCTCTCGGTGAGCTTGGGCTCGGTCCGCTCCGGGGGGCTCTTGCCGCACCCGGCGGCGACCCCGAAGGCGACCGCAAAGGTGACCCCGAAGGTGACCATGGACGCCACGAGGCCGAGCCGGAAGGCGACCCGGTCCGATCGCCGGCCGGACGGCCCGCAGAATCGACGCGCGGCGCGAGGGGACCGGGGGTGAGGCCCCCGCCCGCTTCGCCCGTGGGGCGGGGCGCAGAGCCCCCCGCGGGATCGATCGATCATCGAGGAAAGCTATGCGTGAACGCGGATCGCGGGCAACAACGTGGCCGGCAAAAGCGCCCGCCGCCGCCTCGAGAGGTCGCCGCGGCGGTCGTCGGGGTTTCCCCGACCGGCGCGGCGCGCGGTCACCGGATCCGCCAGCCGTGGGCGTAGACGTTGGCGCGCCGGCCGCGCACGAACCCGACCAGCGCGACGTTGAATCGCTCGGCGAGCTCGACCGCGAGCGAGCTCGGCGCCGAGACCGCCGCGACGATCGGGATGCCGAACATGATCGCCTTCTGGACCAGCTCGTAGCCGAGCCGGCCCGACAGCACGAGCACGTGCGCCACGGGCTCGACCCCCGCGCAGAGCGCCCAGCCGACCAGCTTGTCGACCGCGTTGTGGCGACCGACGTCCTCGCGCGCCGCGATCAGCGCCCCGGCGGTGGTCGCCAGCCCCGCCGCGTGCAGCCCGCCGGTGTCGGCGAACACCGACTGCGCCGCGCGCAGCGCCTCGGGGAGCCCGGCCAGCACGCCGCGGGCGATCGCGGTGTCGGCGTCGACCTCGCGCGCGCGCAGCTCGAGATCGGCGACCGCGACCCGGCCGCACACGCCGCACGCCGCCGACGCGAGCAGGCCCCGGCCGGCGAACGCGCCCGGCGCGGCGTCGATCTCGACGGCGTCGTCGCCGGCCTGCACCAGCCCGCCCGCGGTGATCGCCTCGGCGTGGAGCAGGCCGCGGACCAGCTCGAGATCGTGCCCCGGCGTCCGCATGAGGGTCGCGACCGGGGTGCCGCGCGCGCGCAGCTCGAGCGGCGCCTCGACGACGACGCGATCGCGCTCGGCGCGGCGGGCCTCGCCGTCGAGGCGCTCGATCCCGAGCTCGCGGATCTGGCTCACGCAGCCAGCTTAGCGCTTCCCTGGCCGCGTCCCTGGCCGCCTCCGGATCGCCTCGGGCCGGGGCTGTCCGAAGACGGCTTGCAATTCCAGATAGTTCAGCCCGCCGCCCGGTGTTGCTAGGATGCAGGCGTGAAAGACCGCGTGTTCCGCGATCCCGTGCATGGACTCATCGAGTTCAAGGGACCGGACCGCCCGATCGCCGACCTGCTCGACACCGCCGCGATGCAGCGGCTGCGCCGCATCAAGCAGATGGGGTTCGCCTGGCTGGTCTACCCCGGGGCGGAGCACTCGCGGTTCGGCCATGCGCTCGGCGCGTTCCACATCGCACAGCGGATGACCCGGCGGCTCGAGCGCGAGCTGGCGGAGCGCACCGCGCTGCATGTCAAGGTCGCCGCGCTGCTCCACGACGTCGGCCACGGCCCGTTCTCGCACGCCTGGGAGCACGTGTTCGCAGGCGGCGGCCACGAGCGCTGGGGCGCCCGGATCGTCGCCGAGGATCCCGAGCTCGGCGCCCGGCTCGAGGCGCTCGAGCCCGACCTGGCGAGCACGCTGCGCGAGTTCTGGAGCAAGCAGTACCGGCCGCACTTCGCGCGCAAGCTGGTGTCGTCCCAGCTCGACGTCGACCGGCTCGACTACCTGCTGCGCGACGGCCACTACTCCGGCGCGGGCTACGCGACCTACGATCTCGACTGGATCATCCACGCGGTGCAGATCGCCAGCGTGCGGACCGGCCACGACGATCCATCCGACCTCGTCGTCGATTACCGGCGCGGGATGTACGCCGTCGAGCAGTACCTGTTCGCGCGCTCGTACATGTACGCGCAGGTCTATCACCACAAGACCGTGCGCGCGGCGGAGTGGATGTTCATCAAGACGCTCGAGCGGTTCGCCCAGCTGACCCGCCAGGGCGCCGAGCCGCCCGGGCTCGCGGTCGCCGGGGCGATGGCGCGCGGCAGCGAGGTCGCGGTCGCGGACTACCTGCGGCTGCACGACGTGTCGGTGACGACCGCGCTCGACCGCTGGGCCGGCCGCGACGGACCGGGCGCCGACGACCCGGTGCTCGGCGACCTCGCGGCGCGGCTGGTCGATCGCCGGCTGTTCAAGACGTTCGACCTCGGCGACGACCGCCCCGCGGCCGACCGGCTGTGGCCGCAGGCGCTGGAGGTCGCGGAGCGCCGGTTCGGCGCCGCGGCGCGCAGCTACGTCCACCTCGACACCGCGCGCCAGGTCGGCTACCTCGCGTCGGACGATGAGGAGCTCCACGTCATCGACCACCCGCGCTACGGCGCGGTGACGCTGTCGCGCCTGCTCGAGGACATGCCGCTGGGCCAGCCGCTGGCGGCGATCCGCCTGGTGTGCGCCCCCGAGCTGGTCGACGCCCTGCGCCCGCTGGTCGAGCACGCGCTGGGCCGCGGCCGCGGCCGGCGGTAAACCAGGCGCGCACGGTTGACCAGGTGGTCAACGCGATCCATGCTGAGCTTGACCAGGTGGTCAATGCCATGCTTCCCAACGACGACACGCCCGCGATCGAGCTCGATCGGCTGACCAAGCGCTACGGAGCGGCGCGCGGTATCGACGAGGTCAGCTTCCGCGTCCCGGCGCAAACGATCTTCGGCTTCATCGGCCCCAACGGCGCCGGCAAGACGACCACGATCCGCATCCTGCTCGGGCTGATCGCCCCGAGCGCCGGGACCGCGCGGGTGTTCGGGCGCGATGTCGCGACCGAGGGCGCCGCCGCACGCGCCGCAATCGGCTACGTGCCCGGCGAGTCACACTTCTACCCGCGGCAGTCGGCGGGAGCGCTGCTCGCGTACCTGGGCCGCTTCCACCCCGGCGATCACGCGACCCGCCGCCGCGAGCTGGCCGCGCAGCTCGAGCTCGAGCTCGGCCGGCGCGCCGACGACCTCTCGCTCGGCAACCGCAAGAAGGTCGGCGTGATCGCCGCGCTCCAGCACCGGCCGCGACTGATCGTGCTCGACGAAGCGTCGAACGGCCTCGACCCGGTGATCCGCGCGCGCCTGCACGAGCTCCTGCGCGACGAGGTCGCACGCGGCGCGACCGTCTTGCTGTCGTCGCACGAGCTCGCCGAGGTCCAGGCGGTGTGTCGCGGCGTCGCGGTGCTGCGCGAGGGCCGCGTGGTGACCGTCGGCGACGTCGAGACGCTGCGCGGACGCGAGGTGCGCCAGGTCCGCGCGACCTTCACGCGGCCCGAGGCCGCCGAACCCGCCGCTGCGGAGCTCGGACGCCTGGCCGGGCTCGCGGGGCTCGCGCGCGACGGCGCCGTGGTCCGCTTCCTCTACGACGGCCCGGCCCCGGCGCTGCTCGCCGCGCTCGCCGCCGCGGCGCCGGTCGACATCCGCATCGAGGAGCCGTCGCTCGAGGAGGTCTTCCTCCGCTACTACGCGCCGCGGCCGGAGGTGGCCCATGCTTGACGGCCGCGCGATCGTCTTTGCGCACGAGCTGCGCGTGAACCTGCGCGGCCTGCTCGCCTGGCTGCTCCCGGTCGGCGCGCTGCTCGCGTTCACCTGCGCGCTCCAGCGCTCGTTCGTCGAGAGCGGCCTGCTCGAGGCCAAGCTGCAGGGCCTCCCGGCGGCGATGCGTCACGCGCTCGGTCTCGAGCTGGTCGACTTTCGCCGGCCACCGGTCTACCTCGCGACCAACTTCATGCTCGTCGCGCTGCCGTCGAGCCTGTTCGCCGGCCTGCTCGGCGCGGCGGTCGTCGCCAAGGAGGAGATCCTGCACACCGCCGAGCTGCTCTACGCGCAGCCGGCGTCGCGGAGCGCCATCCTCACCGGCAAGGCCGGCGCGCTCGCGCTCCACGTGATCGCGTTCCCGGTCGCGCTCGGCGCGGTCGCGATCGCGACCCTGGGCGCGGTGGCGGCGGCGCCGCTCGAGGCGGGCCTGGTCGCGCAGCTGTTCGCCGCCGAGGTCACGCTCGCGATCGCCTTCGCGGGCCTCGGCATGCTGATCGCGGCGCTGGTGCGCGACGCGCGCGCGGCGGCGCCCGTCGCGCTCGGGCTGGTGTTCGGCACGTACCTGATCGGCGTGATCTCGGCGATCGCCGCGCCGGCGGCGCCGCTGCGCTTCCTGTCGCCGTTCAAGCTGGTCGAGCCGTCGACGATCGTCGCGGCCGGCGGCCTCGCGCCCATGCCCGTCGCCGCGCTGATCGCGCTCGGGGTCGCCGCCGGCGCGCTCGCGATCGCGCGCTACCGGCGCAGGGACCTGCACGCGTGAGCCGCCGCGCCCGCCCCGCCCCGCGCGACCCCGACGCGCGGGGCCGCATCCTCGACGCGGCGGTGCGCGAGCTGGTCGCACGCGGCCTCGCCGCGGCCTCGACCAACACGATCGCGCGGCGCGCCCGCGTCGCCAAGGGCCTCGTCTTCCACTACTTCCCCAGCAAGGACGAGCTGATCAGCGCCGCGTACGAGCACGTCGCGGTGCCACTCGCCGACGCGCTGCTCGCGGTCCCCGCGCCGTGGCCGCGCGACCTGTTCGAGCGGCTCCATGCGTTCACGCTACACAACCTGCGCGTGTTCCAGCACGATCCGCTCGCGTACCAGCTGGTCATGATGATCGCGCACGACGCACCGCCGGCGGTGCGCGCACGCGTCGACGCGCGGCTCGCCGAGATCCGCGGCCGCGCGTGGCCGCGATTCCTCGAGGGCGTCGACGCGAGCCGGCTCCGCCGCGGGATCTCGCTCGCCGATGCCCTCGACACCCTCGCGCTGCTCGGCGAGGGCGTCGAGCGCCGGCTCGTGCCGCGGCTCGCCGCTCTGCCCGACCGCGGGGCCTCACAGCTCGATGCGATCGGGCGCGAAGCCTGGGTCCACTTCGCGCGCCTGCGTGACGGGCTCTACGCGCCCGCGCCTCGACGGCGATCCAGCGCGGCCATGGAGCGTCCTCGTGGGGGCACGAGGACGCGAAGATGACTTCCGTGCCGACGTCGTCGGGGCGAGAGGATTCGAACCTCCGACACCCTGGTCCCAAACCAGGTGCGCTACCAGGCTGCGCTACGCCCCGTTGCTGCGAGGCTTACACCACCGCGCGGCGATCCGCCACTACTTCTTCCGCGGCGGCGGCGCCGGCGCGCTCGGTGCCGCCAGGTCATCCTTCTCGGGGGCGGCGCTCGACGGGGTCTTGCCGCCGGCCCACCCGAAGTAGTTCTTCATCATCGTGGTGTCGAGGTTCAGGCTGCCGAGCGTGGTCTTGCCCTCGCCGGCGCGGATCGCGTCCTGCAGCTTGGCCTCGCAGTTGGCGCACGGGACCGCGGCGATCTTGGGCAGCGCGAGCAGCACGCTCTGGCGGACCAGCCGGCTGTCGGTCTTGGCGCTGTCGAGCAGCTTGTCGGTCAGCGCCGACGCCCTGGTGCCGCGCTTGCCGATCTCGAGCATCGCGCGCTCGATGCTGGCCTCGATCTGCGCGAGCTGCTCGTCGGCGGTCCAGTCCTTGATGTCCCGGATGTACGCCGCGTCGAACTTCACCGCATCGGCGGGCTTCTGCTGGAGCGTGTTCGCGTAGCAGTTGATGTCCTGCTTGCAGCGGATCGCGACCTCGACCCGCGCGATGTGGCTCTGGAACATCCGGGCGAAGCCCTTGTAGCTGCCGGCCAGGGCATCGGCGGCGCGGTACGGTCCCACCGCGTCGGTGTGGGCCTTGCGGGCGGCCTTGAGCGCGTCGGAGGCCTTGCTGGCGGCGTCGGTCGCGTCCCGGATGTCGGCCGCGGTCTTGGTGTTGTCGTGGGTGACCCGGTCGACCCGGGCCTTGGCGTCGTCGTACAGCTTCTTGGCCTTGGCGAACTCCTTGTCGGCGGCGTCGGCGACGGCCTTGGGCTTGCCGTCGGCCTCCGCGCGCTTCTTGGCCGAGGCTTCGAGGTACTTCTGGGCCAGGCCCTGGAGCACCGTGATGTCCTTGGGATCGTGCGCGAGCAGCGAGAACGACAGCGCCGCGGCCTTGCGCAGCATGTCGTCGGCGTTGTTGTCGGCCGCGATCTTGCCGAGCTCGTCGACCGCGGTGTCGTCCCGGGCGACGAACGGGTAGGTGCCGACCGCGAGCACCCGCGTGGCCAGGTCGGGCTCGCCGGCCCCGGCGGCCGCTGCCGGCTCGCCACCGCGCCGGCTGCCCCGGGCCGCGCGCGACGGCGCCGCGGCGGGTCCGTGCGCGATCCACTTCGCGCGCACCGCGGCGGCGGCGTCCGGCGACCCGATCTTGCGCAGCGCCTCGAAGATCGCGTTGTACTGGGTGTTGGGGTTGGGCTGGTCGTCGACGTAGGACATCGGCAGCGGCGGGTGCTGCAGCGCCGCGAGCAGCTCGGGAACGGCGCGG
Source organism: Kofleriaceae bacterium (assembly GCA_036265355.1). Taxonomy (GTDB): domain Bacteria; phylum Myxococcota_A; class Polyangia; order Haliangiales; family Haliangiaceae; genus JABFXX01. The sequence goes on from DATAPF010000364.1 coordinate 10,137, forward strand.
GCGTCGTAGAAGTCGCCGAGCACGATCGCCGGGAAGAACACCATCGCCGACACCGGCTGGCACTGGTCGGGCGGGGCGTCGTTGCGGTCGCCGCAGTACTTGTCGAGCCGCTTGTCCTTGAACAGCTGGTTGACCTCGGGGTGCGTGCCGGCGAGCACCTTGCGCAGCTCGTCGAACGCCGCCGGCCCGCTCGCCACCAGCGCCCGCCGGGTCCGCTGGAACAGCTGCTCGTTGTCCGACGTGCGGAACATCGTGAGGATCAGGGTCTTGGCCGCGGCGCCGACGTGGAGGTTGCCGAGCGCATCGACCGCGGCGGAGGTGAAGCCGAGGAACAGGCCGTACTTCTCGTCGAGCGCCCTCGCCTGCTCCTTGTCGCGCGCGGTCCGCGGATTGGCCGGCGGGTCCTTGTCGATCAGCTTGATCAGCGCCGCCGACGCACGCGGGCCGTCGGCGGTGTACTTGCCGATCGCGCGGAGCGCGGCGACCTGCGCGTTGATCAGCTTGCGGGTCACCGGCCGCGACACGAGCTCGATCAGCGCGTCGAGCCCGTCGGGCAGCCTGGCCTCGCCGAGCGCCTCGGCGGCCTTGGCCGCGCTGTCGACCGAGCGCGCGTTGACCTCGTCGACCTCGGACAGCGCCTGCTTGAGGTAGGGCAGCGCGCGGTCCCAGCTCGCCGGCCGGCCGGCGACCTCGTAGTCCGTGAAGTAGTTGGCCTTGGCCTCCTGGGGGGTGAGCGGCCGGGCCAGCGAGATGATCACCTGGAGCAGGCGCACCGGCTTGCCCTGGTCGACCCAGGCCTCGCCCAGCGCCGGGATCGCGCTCGGGTTGCCGAGCTGCTCGAGCTCTTGCACGGCGCGCTCGGATTCGCGCTGGTCCTTGAGCTTCTTGGTCCAGGTCTCGGCCTTGTAGGGATCGTCCGGACAACCCGCGAGCACCGCCAGTCCCGCGACCATCGGGAGCCACGAAAACCGTCGCATCATGGTAGTCCGCTCGCTCTCTTCACTTGTTCTTCACCGCGAACAAGAGGTTGTCGAAGCCCGCCGCCTTGGCCGTGTTGACGATCTTGTTGATCAGCTGCCCGTCGGTCGATTCGTCGGCCTGCAGGATCGCCAGCCCGTCGGGGCAGATCTTGCCGGGCGCCGGCCGGATGTTCTGCTTGGCGTCCTCGCACGACTTGAGCAGGTCCTTGGCCTGCCGGCCGTAGACGACGTCCTCGCGGATCTTCCGGGCGGCCGCGTCGAGCCGCTCGAACAGCGCGTCGATCTTGTAGGTCGGCGAATCGTCGCGCATGACGCTGTCGACCGTCGCCACGAGCTGCCCCTGGTAGGTGATCTCGCTCTTGGTGACGATGATGACCGGGGCCTGCTGCAGGGTATCGTGGGCCTGCGCGGTCGGCAGCTCCAGGCCCTTGACGGCCTGCAGCAGCTCGCCGGTCGCCGAGAACACCATGAGCAGGAAGGTGACGAGGATCGTCATCATGTCGACGAACGGCGTCAGGTTGAGCGAGATGTTGGACGCCCGGCTGGCCGCACTTCCGGCACCCCGCACGAGGTGCTTGAACTTGACCGAGCGATAGAGGCGCGGGCCTGCTGACTGGATCGGCACGATCGCCTCCTTATAGAGATGGCCGGGCCGCGAGGCCCTGCGGGTCAGAGAGTCCGACGTCCTGGAAACCCGCCCGCACGGCGATGTCCATCGCGTGGATGATATCCTGATACTTCACCGGAGCCGCCGTCGTACTCTCGGCGGCGATCTCCAGGTCGGTGCGGTCGTTGAAGAACGTCGAGGTCTTGTGCTCCTTGAGCGTGGTCTCGAACCGCTCCCAGTCCTGCTGATCGCCCTTCTTCGGGATCTCCTGGAACTCGTTGACGCGCGACAGGCCGACCCAGATCCGATCGGACTGGAGCAGCACGGAGAGGATCACGCGCTCGTCGTCCTGCTGGACCTGCGCCTGATCGCGCGACTTGCCCTTGGGCTGGATGTTGATCTGGGCGATGTTGACCCACACCGCGGCGACCAGCAGGAACGAGGTCAAGCAGCTCATCAGATCGATGAACGGGACGATGTTGAGCTCGATGTTGACGCTCTTCTTGTCGTCGGTGCCAATGGACGCAGCCATGGTACGAACTCCTCGCTAGCGATTCCGGGGCACACCGCCCTCGGCTTGCGCCGGACCTGCCGGCATGGGGTCGATTCGTCGAAGCGAGGGGCTACGCCGAGGGCTGCATCTGGGCGCGGTGCGATGTCACCAGGTTGACCACCTGGACCGTGACCTCGTTGATGTCGTCGATCACGTGCGTGGTCTTGCCCTGCAGCAGCGAGAACCCGAGCAGCGCGATCAGCGACGTGAAGATGCCGAAGAACGTGCAGTTGAGCGCCTCGGCGACGCCGTTGGCGAGCTCGGTCGAGCGGTTACCGCTGTCGGCGCTGGCGACCGAGCCGAACGAGCCGATCATGCCGCCGATCGTGCCGAGCAGACCCGCCATGACGGCGAAGTTCGCCGTCATCGCCAGGTACGGGGTGCGCGCGTTGATCTTGGGCAGCTCGCGCAGCGCGGCCTCGTCCATCGCGGCCTGGACCTCGTCGTCGCTCTTGTTGAACTTCATCAGGCCGGCCTGCACGATCCGGGTCATCGGCGTCGGGTTACCCGAGCACACCTTGATCGCGCCCTGCACGTTGCCGCTCATCACCTGGCTCTTGAGCAGTGCGAGCAGCTTGTCCTTGTCGACCGACGAGCGGAACAGATAGATCGCGCGCTCCACGATGATCGCGATGGTGACCACCGAGGTGAACAGAATGGGCCACATGCCCGGGCCGCCCTGGTGGAAATGCGTCGAGATTGAGGTCAACATGAACTTGCTCTCCGATGGTCCGAGGTCGGGATGCGAGTGCGGGTCTGGGCGGTGCGGGAATGCAAGCAGGGATCCACGGCGCAACCAGGCGAGATGCTTTGTGTTGTACAAATAAGTACATGGCTTCGGGCCGTAGCATCTCGGGACGCGTCGAGGCGAAATGCTACGGCGTGAATGCTACGGAGCCACGGGCATCTACGTGGGGGGAAAGCCGGAACCTGTGGCGATGGGTCGTGTCATAGGGGACATGCGGCTCTCGCGCTACGTCGGCTTCATCGATCTCGGGGTCGCCACGGTCGTCCTGGTGACCCTGGTGCTGCCGGCGCGGGAGATGTATGCGAGCGCGGTCGGGGCCGGCAGCGACGCCGAGCCGTTCGCGCTCGCGCTCGCCGAGGCGCGGACCATGGCGCGTCCGGATGACGGCGCGGCGGTCGCCGAGCTGTCGCGCCGGCTCGACGCCGCGGGCGAGAAGGACTGGGCGATCGAGGTCGCGGTGCGCGGCAGCGAGCGCGCACGGAGCTCGCCGACCCGCTGGCGCGCGCTGCTGGCCGCGTCGGTCGCGCTGGTCGTTCGACTCGATGTGGTCCCGGCGCTCGACTATGCCAACCGCGCCCTGTCGGCGTGCGGCGACCACCCCGACGCCTGCCCGAGCTGGGAGCAGATCCGCATGCAGCTGTACCAGCAGCACCTGGACGCCGGCGTGAAGTCGGGCATCGATCCGCATCGCGGACCCGAGGCCGCCCAGGCGTTCCGCCGCGCCGGCGAGAGCGCGCTGCGTCAGATCCATCTCGGCGGCCGCGGCGCCGAGCGGAACGTGACAGGAGCGCCCGCGCCGGGCGGCACGGACCGTTCCGGTGGAAACCCTCCGTAACGCGGCCCCGCTGTGCATCAGCGCAGGTCCCGGGCTATGATCCCACCATGCGCCGTCACCGCGTGGTCGCCGTCCTCGCACTGGTCAGCGCACTGGTCAGCGCCTGTGCCGAGACAATGTCCAGTACGCCGCGCGCGCGGTTGACCGCCAAGGACATCGTGCAGCGCGCCAGCCCGGCGATCGTGCGGATCGAGGCCGGTTCGGAGAAGATCGGGACCGGCTTCATCCTCGACAAGACCGGCGTGGTCGCCACCAACCTGCACGTCGTGGTCGGCGAGTCGGCGATCAAGATCAAGCTGTCCGACGGCTCGCAGTACGCGGTGACCCAGATCGACGGCGTCGACCCCGCGCGCGACCTCGCGCTGCTCCAGATCCGGGCCGGCAAGGACCTGCCGACGCTCAAGCTCGGCGACAGCAGCGCGATGTCGGCCGGCGACCAGGTCGTGGCGATCGGCAACCCGCTCGGGTTCGACAACTCGGTGACCAGCGGCCTGATCTCGCAGGTCCGGCCGATCTGCGGTCCGGCCGACATCGCCGCGCAGAAGTGCACCCAGGAGCTCACCGTGCTGCAGATCTCGGCGGCGATCTCGCCGGGGTCGAGCGGCGGCCCGCTGTTCAACCAGTACGGCGAGGTCGTCGGGGTCACCACCGCGATCATCACCGCCGGGCAGAACTTCAACCTCGCGGTGCCGGGCCACTACCTCAAGCCGCTGGTCGCGCAGCGCATCGCGATGTCGCCCGACCAGTTCGCGAAGCAGACCCAGGAGGCCGACGAGCACCGCCACCGCGAGCGTGCCGAGAGCAGCAAGGCCACCGGGGACGTCCCGCGCCACATCCCGGTCCACGAGATCACCGTGTTCGACGGCTGCAAGCTCGAGGACATCGAGGACCTCGTCAACCAGATCGGCGAGACGATCGAGACCGGCGCACCGCTGTACAACCAGGGCAACCACGAGGCGTGCTTCCGGATCTACGAGGGTACGGCGGTCAAGTTCGAGCACGACGGACCGTGCGCCGGGGTGCGCGGCGCGTTCGGCGACGGCCTGCTGCGCGCGAGCGGGCTGGCCAGCTACACCGAGAAGGCGTGGGCGATGCGCGACACGTTCGACGGCCTGCTCGACGCCGCGCGGCGGTGGGCCGAGAAGCACCCGCAGTCCGCGCCCGGCGGCCGGCCGCCGAAGAAGAAGTGATCCTCTACCTGTTCGACATCGACGGCACGCTGCTCCACGCCCGGCGGTCGGGATCGAGCTCGTTCGACGCGGTGTTCGCGGACCACCACGGCGTCGCCGGCGCATGCCAGGGCGTGCGGTTCGGCGGCAAGACCGATCCGGCGCTGATCGAGGAGATCTTCGTGGCGCGGCTCGGCCGGCCGCCGAGCGAGACCGAGCGCGCCGTGTTCCTCGACGCCTACCTCGCGAGGCTGCGCGCCCACCTCGACCGCCACGGCGTCGAGGTGCTCACCGGGGTCGCCGACGCGCTGGCCTGGCTGTCCGCCCGGCCCGGCGTGCTGCTCGGGGTCGCGACCGGCAACGTCCGGGCCGGCGCCGACGCCAAGCTCGCAGCGGCCGGGCTCGCCGGCTACTTCGGGCTCGGCGGCTACGGCTGCGACTCGCAGCTGCGCGCCGAGCTGGTCGCCGCGGCGATCGCGCGCGGGCGCCAGCGCGCCGAGCTCCGCGAGGTGGTCGTGGTCGGCGACACCGTCCACGACATCAGCGCGGCGCGGGCGTGCGGCGCGGTCGCCTGCGCGGTCGCCACCGGCAGCGATCCGGCCGAGGCGCTGCAGCACGCCGACGCCGTGCTCGGATCGATGGCCGAGCTGCCGGCCTGGCACGCCGCGCGCTACGGCGCGCTATAGCGGCCGCGACGACAGGCCCTGCGGGTCGGTCAGGCCGACGTCGACGAACCCGGTCTTCACCGCGACGTCCATCGCCGCGATCATCGTCCGGTACGGGATCGGGTGGGCCCGTGTGCTGTTGACCGCGATCTCGATCGCGGTCGTGCCCTCGAACCACGGCGATGCCTTGTGCTCGCGGAGCGCGGCCTCGAGCGCGCGCCAGTCGTAGCCGGACGGGGTGTTCGGGATCGTCCGGGAGTCGTTGACCCGCGACACGCCGATCCAGATCTGATCGGCGTCGACCAGCACCGACAGCCGGACGTCGTCGCACGCGGGGCCGTCGCACGGTATCCCGTCGCCGTGGCCGGCCGGCCGGATGTCGAGCCGCGCGAGATCGATCCACACGACGGTCAGCATCAGGAACGCGACCAGGCAGCTCATCACGTCGATGAACGGGATGATGTTGAGCTCGACGTTGACCGCTTTCTTGTCACCGGAGCCGAGTGCCAGGGCCATGCGCGGGAGACACCGGCCCGCCCGCGACGTTGCGCGGCGATTGCCGGGAACCGCTGCGCCCCGCCGGTGTCAAAGCCCCGGCGCCGCGAGCGCCGCCGCGAGGTCACCGGCCGCGGCGCGCCGCGCGACGCAGCGATCGATCGTCGCCAGCGTGCGGTCGAGGACGCGCCGGCCGTCGTCGATCGCCGCGAGCCGGGGCGCCGCGGCCGCGGCGAGCTCGGCGCGCGCGGGCGCGTCGCACAGCACCGCGAGCGCTGCGAGCGCGTCCCGCGCGCCCGCGCGGCCGAGCGCCTGGATCACCGCGGGGAACCGATCGCGGATCGCGCGCCACGCCGCGGACCGCGCCTCGCTGCGCGCCAGCATCTCGGCGAGCGCCGGCCACACCCGGTCTGCGGGCAGCCGCCGGTCGAGCAGCGCGCCGACCACGCGCGGCGCGAGCGCCGCGGGAAACGCGCCGAGATCGTCGAGCGCGGCGTCGCGCGCGGCGTCGGTCTGCGCGGCCGTCGCGTCGCGCAGCAGGTCGTCGAACCGCCCGCCCGCATCGCGCACCGCGGTGAGCTGGATCAGCCGGCGCCGGCGGTCGGCGCCCGGGCGGCGCTCGAGCTCGCTGCGCGCCGCTGCCGCGACGGACGGCTCGATCGCGCCGCGCGCGATCTCGACGGCCGCCCCGATCGCGAAGTACTCGGCCACCGACCGGGCGCGGACCAGCGCGCGCTGGGTCAGCAGCTCGGCGAACCGCCCGGCGAGCCACGCCGCCCACGCCGGCCGCACGGCGTCGTCGGCGAACGCGTCGACCGCGCGGGCGATCTCCAGCGCCGCCAGCGCGGCGTACGGATCGTGCGCGCCGGCCAGCGCCGCGATCTCGGCCAGCGCGCGCGCGACCGGGAGCTCGCCGCGCCGCACCGCGAGCGCCGCGTCGTCGCCGCGCGCCAGGCGCTCGTCGGGCGACAGCTCGGACGGCGGCGCGAGCGGCGGTGCACCGCGCCACACCGTGAGGTAGTAGCCCGCACCCCCGTCGTTGCCGACCACCCAGGCCGGACAGCCGGCCGCGGCGGGCAACGGCTGCTCGGTGCGAGCGCCGGCGAGCAGGCACGCGCGGGCGGTCCCGCCGTCCGCCACCGGGAACCGCAGACAGACCGGCACGGTGACACCGCCCTGCGCCGACGCGACGACCGACGCGGCCGCGGCGCCCGGCGCGGTGGCGTCGCAACGCAGCGCGAGCTCGACCACCGGCGTCCCTGCGTGGCGCACGTTCGCGCCCAGCGCGTCCGCGACCTCGGGCCGGGTCGCCGCGCCGAGCGCCGCGAGGAACGCCTCGGTCGTCACCGCGGTCCCCGCGTGGCCGGTCAGGTAGCGGCGCACCGCGGCCTGGAACGCATCGGCCCCGACGAACCGCTCGAACATCGCCAGCACCGCCGCGCCCTTGTCGTACGCGATCGCGTCGAACGCCGGCTCGACCTCGTCGGCCGTCGTGATCGTGCGCAGCAGCGGCCGGGCGTCGATCGCATCGTCGGCCTCCAGCGCGCGGAACCGATCGAGGTGCGCGATCACCGCCGGCCGCGCCGCGTTGAGCTCCGCCGTGACCCGCTCGCCGAGCCAGCTCGCGAACGCCTCGGACAGCCACAGGTGGTCCCACCACGCCGCGGTCACCGAGTCGCCGAACCACTGGTGGGCGAGCTCGTGGGCGGCGACCGGAATGAAGTCGCCGCGGCCGGTCAGGATCGCCGCCTGGAACGTGACCAGCCCCGGGTTCTCCATCGCGCCGAAGAACTCGGGGACCGCCACCAGGTCGAGCTTGGCCAGCGGCAGCGGCGCGCCGACGTAGCGCTCCAGCGCGTCGATGATCCGGGGCAGCGCGCGGGCCGCGGCGGCGACCTGGCGGCCGTCGCCCGCGGCGACCGCGAATCGCACCGGGATCCGGCCGCGGCCGAGCCGGCCGGCGTCGACCCGCTCGAACGGCCCGACCGCGACGGCGAGCAGGTAGCTGGGCAGCGCCGCGATCTCGGCGAACCGGACCTCGCGCCGGCCGCCGGGCAGCACCCGCTCCGCGGCGACGGGCGCGTTGCCGAGCGCGATCTGGTCGCGCGGCACGATCGCCGTGACTCGCCACGCCGGCTTGAACCGCGGCTCGTCGAAGCACGGCGCGATCCGGCGCGCGAACACCGACTCGGCCTGCGAGTACAGGTACCACCGGCCGCCGGTGCGCTCGCGAAACATGCCCTGCTCGTCCTTCCCTGCAGGGTGGCTCAGGTCGGTGACCCGCCCGGTGTAGTCGATCACGAGCGCGACCGTCCCCGGCCCGACCGCGCCGGGCAGCGCGAAGCCCACGAGCTGGTTGCCCGTCGGCGCCGGCACCACCGGCGCGTCGCGCCCGTCCGCGCGCAGCACCGCCCGGGAGATCTCGAGGTCGACCGCGTGCAGCCACAGCTGCGCGGTCGGCGCGGCCACCGCGATCGTGATCGCGACCCGGCCGGTGAACGACGCCCGGTCGGGATCGAGCTCGAGCGTCAGGTCGTAGGCGAGCGGCGCGACGCCGTCCGGCAGCCGCGCGCCGGGCGCCCCGGCAGCCGTGCCAGCAGCTGCGCGCCCGGCCTCGGCCCCTCCGGCGGGTGCAGCGGCCGGCGCAGGTGGGCGTGCGCCCGCCGCCACCTCGGGCCGGCCGCAGGCGGCCAGCGCGGCACACAGCAGCAACATGCGCACGCCTCGATTGTTCCATGCCGCCGCTGCGAACGCCCGGCGCGTTCCCGCATCCCGGGGAGACCCGTCGTGGTCGCAATGCGCTGCGTCGTGCGCTCGGCGGTCACCGGGCGCTGGACGCATCGTGCCGGAACACGCGAACGGTCCGCGGGTTGAGGCGATATCCCTTCCAGCGCCGCTGATTCTCGATGATGTCGTTGGGACCGACCGCGCGACCGAGCTGCTTGCGCAGATCGTTCGCGATCGTCTCGCGAAACCTGGAGACCCGCTGGCGCAGCGCCTTCTCTCCGATGTTCAGGATCCGGGCCAGGTCCCGACCTGGAATCGCCGCGTAGTCGTCCCAGGCTCGCAACGCGCCCAGGTCCCGGGCGTGGGCTTCGATCAGCGCCTTCATCAGGTCGTAGTGCTCGGGATACGGAATCGACTCGATGCGCAGGGACCGCGCGTCCGGATCGAAGTAGATGCACACCGCGCTCGCCGACGCGTTCGCGGCCGGGACCAGCGCACCTGCGCCGGTGAGGGCGCGCTCGATCTTGCGCTCGAGGTCATCCCCCTGTCGAAACGGCTTCGGGATGTAGTCGTTCGCACCGCATTCGACGAGGACCTGGGCCGTGATCGCCTCGGACCCGTACGCCGTCATCACGATCACCGGCAACACCATCGTGGATCCACGCTTGCGCAGGCCGCGATTCCGGATCTGGCGGAGAATGTCGAGGCCGACCTCGTTGCTGGCGGCCATGTCGCTCGGCGTCCTGGGCAGCCGGAGATCGAGCAGGACGAGGTCGAGCTCGGCGGCGTCGAGCCGCTCGAAGCAGTCCAGCTGGCACGCGCTGAACGTCAGCTCGTACGGGCGCAACCGGTCGGCGAGCAGCTCGCGGATGGCCTTGTCGTCCTCGACGACCAACACCCGCAGGTCTCTGGCTTGGTCAGCGCTCACCGCTGCGTTGCCTCGCCGGCAGTCGGATGGTGACCGTCGTGCCCTTGCCGACCAGCGAGTCGATGATCAGCTCACCGCCGTGATCGCCGGCCACGATGCGGTCCGCGATCGGCAGGCCCAGGCCGGTTCCGCCCTGGTCGCGCCGCGTGGTCCGGAAGCGCAGCCGCGCTTGCTCGACGACCTCGGGTGACATCCCGCAACCGGTGTCGGCCACGGTGAGCTCGACGTCGAGGCCGACCTGCCTCGCCCGGACCGAGAGCTTGCCGCCGGCCGGCATCGCCTGCAGGGCATTCGTGACCACGTTCGCGATCGCGCGCGTCAACCGCTCCCGCATCGCCTCGACCACGAGCCCGGGCGACACCTCGATCTCGCGAGCGATCTCGGAAAGCCCGGAGCCGTTCTCCATGTGGTCGAAACCGATCGTGACCGCGTCGTTCACGACCTCGGCGACGGGCACTGCGACGAAGCCGGTCTCCGCGGCGGAGCTGTACGTGCACAGGTCCTCCGTGAACGCTTGAATCTGCTGCAGGCGGGCAAGCGCAGCCGTCAGGTAGTGATCCGCCCGGTCGTCGATGTGGCCCCTGGCGGCCAGGTGACGCCTCAGCCCCACGAGGTATCCCTCCAGGGGTGTCAGCAGGGTGCGGATCTCATGCGCGGTGTCCGCGGCCAGCTCGCGGTACGACCGCTCGTTGATCTCCATCGCGATGTCGTAGATCAGCGCGGGCGTCAGCGACCGCAGGCCGATCTCGCGGGTCCGCTTCGCGATGTGCTCGAGGATCGGATCCTGGACCGGCGCGGTCAGCGTCCAGACGGTGTCGTGACCGCTGCGCTCGCGAACCCGGCGCAGCGCGCGTCCGGCGGCCTGGCTCACCCAGCGGTTCGCGTCGCGCGCGAGCTCGTCGAGGACGGCGCGGATGTGTGGCTCCGGCCCGTGGTACTCGGCCAGCGCCACGGTCACGGCCTTGCGGACCTCCCATTTCGGATCATGGGCGAGCTCGGACAGGACCGCCACGAGCCTGGTCTCGTGATCCGGGCCGAGCCTGTCACTCGCGAGTCGAGCGGTCACCGTCTGCAGGCCCTCGACCCTCCGCGTCCACGAGGCATCGCTCAGGTCGTCGAACACCTGCTCGATGCCCGACGCGGAGCCGCGTCCACTCATCACGTCGCCCTGACCGGCACCGGCCGTCCGTACCGCTTGCGCCGCGCCTCGAACGCCACGCGGCCGCCTTCCAGGATCGTGATGATGTCCTGTGCGACCTCATCGACCGTTCCCGCGCTGGCCAGGCTGGCAGCCCGGCCGGACGACCGCAGCACGAAGACTCGCTGGGCATCACCGAGGACCGGAATATTCGGATTGTGCGTCACGAAGATCAGCTGTCGCCGGTCGCGGATCGCCGCAAGGCTCTGAACGACCGTCTCGAACACGAACGCATTGTCGAGGTTGTCCTCGGGCTGATCGATGAGCAGCGGCCGCTCGCTCTCGACCAGCAGGATCGGCAGGATCGTCGTGCACTTCTGGCCCGTGGACAGCGCACTGGAATCCTTGTAGTCCTCGCCGTCGCGCAGCTCGAGGATGGGGCGATCGTGGAGCTCGACGGTCTCGATCGCAAACAGCTCCGGCTTGTCCTTGAGCTGGATGATCAACCGGGTGGCGCGATCCGCATCGAGATCGAGCTCGCGCTCCAGACCGGCACGGTCCTCGCGTTGAATCATGGCTGCCAGCTCGGCAGGTGGGATCCGATCGACGGCGCGATCGACGATCAACGCATAGCGTAGACCCGAGCCCTTCATCGACTGGTTGAGCAGGCCCCTGTACTCGTCCATGTTTCCGAACTGCTCGATCCTGACCCGGATCATCGGGCCGAGATCCCGGTTGAGCCGCTCGGCGACGGCCAGCCGGAGCTGAAACCTGCGATCGCGAAGCTCGGACAGCCGGGTCCGGAGCCGTTCACGATCCCGGTCGAGTGTCGCGAGCATGGACTTCTTCTCGACCAGCTTCTTCTCCTGGGCTCGGAGGTCGGCGAACCGCTGCTCGAGCCGCGTCCGCTCCACCCCCTTGACGCGTTCCTGCTCGTGCCGATCGACGAGCTCGCGATAGTCCTTGTCCTGGCCGCCGTGGCGCTCCGCGAGCTGCGCCTTGAGGGCCGTGAACTCGGCGTGCGCGGTGCGGAGACCCTTGGTGGCGGCGGCCAGACTGCGTTCGACCGCCTCGATCGCCGACTGTGTGCTGTCGCGCATCCTGCCGATCAGCTCGCGATTCGGCGACGCGGACAGGTCCACGTCGAACGCGTCCTCGTACTTCTGTCTGAGCTCGCGCTCCACCAGCGCCAGCGCCTCCGTGGCCGTCGCATGGAGGGCATCGACGTGGGACACCAGCTGCAGCTCTCGGGCCCTCAGACTGCGTTGTTCGTGCGCCTTGCGCAACACCTCGCCCGCGCCGCCCGGATCGGCCTTCTCGAAGCCGCGGATCTTCTCGGCGATGTCGGGAAGCTCCCGGGTCGCCTCCGCCAGATCTCCCATCGCCTTGCGTGCATCGAGGATCCGGGTCGCATTGGCCTCGAGCGACTTCGTGACCTCGCGGATCTCCCGCTCGAGCTCGTCGATCTCGCGATGGATGAACTTGTCGATCAGTTGAAGCTGAAAGAACGCGTCGTTGGCGATGTCCTCGATCTGATTCTGACTGTAGAGATCGACACCAAAGATGATATTCTTGCCGATGTTGATCTCGGTGGGTTTGCCCTCGGCGTTGATGACGAGCGGAGTCTCGCCGCGGCCCCGGGTGACCGTGTAGGTCGTCGCTTCGGCGGTCTCGATCTCGACCCGGACACTGCCGCCACCCAGGTTGTGGTCGAGCAGCTTCTCGATCGCCTGGTACCTGGCCTTGTCGCCGTGCGGATCCGGCATGCGATCGAGCGCGTACCGGATCGCCTCGAGCACGCTGGTCTTGCCGGTGCCGCGGCCCCCGATGATGCAGTTCAGGCCATCGTCAAACTCGAGCCTGACTCCCTGCAAGAAACCGCCGGTCAGCTCGATCGACTTGATCTTGTGATAGGCCGTCGCGCCATGCCCGGATGAACCGGCGGTTTCGTTGGGAGACTTCATCGTGCGTGTCCGTGGACGACCTGGCGCGGTCTGCACGGCAACCGTACGGCAGAACGGCTCGCCCGCGGACGGCCGAGCGGATCGCTGTCACGTTTTCGGCGAGCGTGTCACGTCTCTTCCGAAAACTACAAGGATGACAGGCAGATCGGCGACTCGGCGGTCACATGTTTCGAACCGCCGTGGATATCTTCTGTCCCTGGATCGACCCCAGACTGCATTCGTCCCGCCAACGTTTCAAGCAGGAGCAGCTGGAGAGGATTCGATGCTCAAGCGGTGTGTGCGAGTCATGGCTCCGTATCCAGCTGCCAATCAGGCGCAGGATGGCTAAGTCGATCAGCAAGCCTCCGAGCGGCGATCGCGCGGCTCGGCTTCGATCTCACCTCGGTGCGCGAATCCGCGCGCTGCGAGATGCTCGCGGGCTCACCCAGGAGATGATGGCAGACCGCATCGCGGTCACGCCGAAGTACGTCAGCCAGCTCGAGTGCGGTCACCGGTCGCCGAGCTGGGAGACCCTGACGGCGATCGCGCACCAGGGCTTCGCGATCAAGCTGGCCACGCTGATGTTCGGGATCGACGAGGACATCGGGCTCGACGTGCAGGAGCTGAGTGAGCTGCTCGCCGGCCGGCCCGAGCCAGCTCGCCGCGACCTGTTGCGCGCCATGGAGCTGACGCTGCGCGCGGGGGCCGGATCGAAGTAGATGCGGTACGCTGCGCAGCGCCCATGCTGCCCACCTCGCTCGCCGGGATCGTCGATGTCGCGCTGGTCCGCGGTGCACGAGCGCAGCCCGGCGCGCTCGATCTGGTGATCGAGGTCCCGCACGGCGCGACCACCACCGCCGACTTCACGGCGCTGGCGGCCCAGCTGACCAGCCCGCTGCCCGACGACCTGATCGCGTTCTTCCAGGTCAACACCGACGCCGGCGCGCCGGAGCTCGCGCTGGCCACCGCGCGCCGGCTGGTCGCCGACCAGCCCGCCCGCGCGGTCGCGGTCGTGCGCTGCCGGATCCCGCGCACGTTCATCGACTGCAACCGCCGGATCGACGCGCCGCCCGACGAGTTCCGGGCCGGCAAGGTCACGCCCGGGGTGATGCCGTGGATCACGACCGCCGAGGACCACAGCCGCCTGCGCGCGGCCTACGATCGCTACGTCGCCGCCGTGCGCGGCGCCGCCGCCGAGCTCGGTCCCGGCGGCGCGCTGCTCATGCTCCACAGCTACGCGCCGCGCTCGGTCGACGTCGAGGTCGATCTGCAGATCGTTGCCAGCCTGCGCCGCGCCTACCAGCCCGATCGCGAGCCGACCTGGCCGCTGCGCCCCGAGGTCGACGTGATCGGCCGGGCGCTCGACGGCACCGATCACGCCCCGGCCGCCGTGGTCGGCGCGCTGCGCGGCGAGCTCGCCGGCCTCGGCATCGCGGTCGCCGACAGCGCGACCTACCCGCTCCACCCCAGCACGCTGGCCTGGGACCACGTGATGGCCCGGCCCGGCCGCGCGCTGTGCGTCGAGTTCCGCCGCGACCTGCTCGCCGAGCGGTTCGAGCCGTTCGTCGAGCTGCGGATCGCCGGCGCGCAGGTCGAACGGCTGGCCGCGCCGCTGGCCCGCGCGCTCGCCCGCTGGTGGGCCTGACCAGATACTGGTCAACTTGTCAGCTGGCAAGCTTGCTGCTTGCAAAGTTACCAGCGCCAATCGCGAAGGAGCAGCCGCTCGGGTTCGAGATCTTCCGTCGGCTTGCGCTACGCACGGTCGATGCGTTCTTCGGGCGCGAGCTCGGCGTCTCGCTGGAGGCCCTCGCCAGCCGCCCGGACGAGTACCGGGCCGCCTGGCCGAGGCCCGGATATTCACGGAGCTCGATCGCGTGCTGCGGCCGCACCGGCACCGCGCGACACGCTCATCCAAGTGGACCATGAGTGACCTGATGAATAGCTCTCGTTTAGTTCTATATGGTTACATGAAATGCTACGAATCTGTTGTGCATCGGATTCGTTGCGCTATAGATCCGTTGCATGAACGCTAGGAACATCGCCGGTCCCCTGGTCCGCGGCTCGGACTTCTGGGGACGCGACCGGGATCGGGCTGCGCTCTGTGCCCTGCTGGACAAAGGCGACGTGCTGCTCAACGCACCCCGCCGCTACGGCAAGTCGTCCTTGATGTGCTCGCTCCTGGATCAGCCGCAGCCCGCGTGGACGGTGATCATGCTGGACGTCGAGTACGTCGAGAGCCCGGCGGAGTTCCTGACCGAGCTCAGCGCGGCGCTGGTCCAGACGAGTGCCATCCGCAAGCTGTGGGAGAAGACGAAGCGTACCCCCGGGGCCTTCCTGTCGTGGATCACCGCCGGGATCGAAGGGATCGAGATCGGTGCGGAGAACATCGGGCACGCGAAGTTGAATCTTCGCAAGAGCCTGGCGCCGGACACCTGGCCCGAGCTGACCGAGCAGCTCTTCGCCGAGCTCTCCCACCACGAGCACAACCTCCTCCTGATCATCGACGAGTTCCCGTGGATGATCGCGAACTTCATCGACCAGAATCCGGAACAGGCGGTGCACTTCCTGAAGTGGTTCCGGGCGGTCCGTCAGAAGACCCGCAAGACTTCGGTCCGCACACTGCTCGGCGGCTCCGTGAACCTGGAGCCGAGGCTGGAGGAGCTCGGCCGCGAGGCCCTGATCAACGACCTCCAGCGCTATCACCTCCGGCCGCTGTCCCTGGCAGACGCGGTCTCCTTCGTGCGCGAGGTCCTGGACGCCGAGGGCGTCCCCTTCGATTCGGAGACGCCAGCGGAGATCGTCCGCGTCGCAGACTGCGGCGTCCACTTCTTCCTCCAGGTGCTCATCTCCGAGTGCCTCGCCGAGGCGCGGCACCACGCGGGGAGCAAGCTCACCATCGATCTCGTCGAGCCCGTGTACAAGGAGCGCGTGCTCGGTCCCCCCAATCGGAGTCGCTTCAGCCACTACCACACGAGGCTCAAGCAGCATTACGGCTCCCGGGAGCGAGCTGCGCGGATCGTGCTGGCGCTCCTGACCGAGCAGGAGCGCGAGTCTCGAGACCACCTCGCTGAGGTGCTGCGCGCCGCGGGCGAGGACGTCTCCGTGGACGGGGTCCTCGCGTTGCTCGAGAGCGACTACTACATCTCGCGCGAGCTGGATCGGGTCGCGTTCTCCAGCGGCTTCCTCCGGGACTGGTGGCTCCGCAACGTGCCGGCGCCCGCGGGTGCGAGATGACCCACGCGTCCGGTCCCCTGCTGTTCAACCCGGCGCGGGCCTCGTTCAACGAGCTGGAGCAGACCTTCGTGGGGAGGCGCGCGCTCCTCGATCAGCTCGAGGCGGATCTCCTCGCCGATGCGAAGGGCAAGACCGCTCGGCACTGGCAGCTCATCGGACCGCGCGGGACGGGGAAGAGCCACTTCACCGAGCTCCTCGGTCACCGGCTGCGGGGGCGCGGCTGGGCGGTCGTGCGGCTGCCGGAGGACCACTATCAGGTCGCCAGCGTCGGGGAGCTGCTGGAGCAGATCGTGGTGCGGCTGGACCACCTCGAGCTCTCTCCGTTCCGGGACACCGCCTCTGCGCGAGACGTCGAGGAGCAGGGGCTCGACTACCTCCGCGGCTGGCGGAAGCAACACGCCGAGCCGATCCTGGTCATCCTGGAGAACCTGGGGCTCCTGTTCGAGCGCCAGCTCACTTCCGTGCGCGAGCAGAGCCGGCTCCGCGAGATCCTGATGCGCGATGCGCCGTTCGTCTTACTGACGACGTCGACGAGCTACCTCGAATCCACCGGACGCCACGCGGCCCCGTTCTACGACTTCTTTCACGTCCACACGCTGGACGAGCTGAGCCGGACCGAGGTCGTGAACCTGGTCGAGGCGAGGGCGAGGTGGGACCAGGAGGAGGCGCTCCTGCGGGACTACGGCTCCGTGAAGGCTCGCCTCGACGCGCTCTATCACCTGAGCGGCGGGAACCCCCGATTGGGGCTCGCGCTGTACTCGATCATCCGCCAGGGGATCACGAGCGAGCTGCA
This sequence comes from Kofleriaceae bacterium, assembly GCA_036265355.1. GTDB lineage: Bacteria > Myxococcota_A > Polyangia > Haliangiales > Haliangiaceae > JABFXX01. The sequence continues at coordinate 26,952 of DATAPF010000364.1, forward strand.
CCATCAGCTCCTGAAGTTGCTCGACGACGTGACCCCGTACTACCAGGCACGGCTGCGAGATATCACGCCGCAGATGGAGCGTGTCCTGATCGAGATGGCGCTCGCGGAGGGACCCCTCACGCCATCGGAGCTGGCGCGCAGGTGCCGGATGGCCACCAACCAGGTCACGGCGAACGTCACGAAGCTCGTCGCAGAGCGCCTCGTCAGCCCCGGGAGCAGACCCGATGCGCGCCGCCGCTACTACCAGGTCTCCGATCGGCTGTTCCGTATCTGGCTCCAGATGCGTGAGGACACGACCGCCAAGCAGAAGCTGAAGTTCCTGATCGAGTTCTTCCAGTCCTGGTACCGAGACTCGATTGACGTCCTGAAGAAGGATGTCGATCGCCTGGGAGACGCCTTTTGGAGCGAGTTGCGGCAGGGCCTCTCGCGCCAGTGCGACGATCGCCTCCTGACCCTCGACTACATGCGAGCGGCTGTCCCCGAGTATCCGGCGGATCTCATTCTGCAATCCCTCCGTAACAGCAGCGAACGCCCGACGGGCGCTGCTGTCGAGGAGCAGGTCAGGCTCCTGAAGCCTCTGTACGACTCGACCACCGACCCGAACCGCCGCCTGGTGATCGGATACCTCCTGGCCGTTGCCCACGACCGCGGCGGTGATTCTCGCCGGGCCCTCTCGCTCTTGAAAGAGCTCGTCGACGAGGAAGCGGGCGTGCCGACCTTCTCAGAGGTTTGGAAGCTATATCTCCATACGCTCGCCGAGATCGAGGGACCGAAGGCTGCGCTCCGGGCCGGCGCGAAGGCTGTGACCGCCAACCCCAAGCTCTTCGAGCTCAAGTCACGGCTTGCTTGCTGGTCGGCAGAGCTCGGCCGCGCCGAGGACGCGTTCCGGTTGGCCGAGGAGTTTATCGCGACGAGCACCTGTCCAGGCTGCAAGACCAGGATCACCACCCAGCTGGTGCTCTCGTTTCTCGGCGAAGGGAAGGTCCGGAACGCCGAGCGAGCGCTCGGGTTGGCCACGTGGTCGGGTACAGACCGGGAGCTTGCTGTGCTGAAGATGCTGATCTTGCGACGCAAGGAGGGCGAGCAGGCGCCCCTCCTCTCCGATCTCCAGGATGCCCTGTCTCTTTATGACCAGGAGCAGGCTCTCCCCTACTGGCTATTGTGGAATGCTGCCTGCCGTCTGAGCCATGCACCGTCGCAGGAAGCCCGAGCGGCCTCGCTGCTCAAGGAGGTCGCCCGGCGCGATGGCCATCTCGATTCCGCTACGCTCAGTCACACGCTCGAGGTGTTGATTCGCATGGCATCGGCCGATGCGCGTCCCTTGGCCGAGCTGGTCTCCTGGCTCGTGGCCAACGGGTCACCCCAGCAGATCCGGGAGCACTTCGTCAGCGAGATGCCTGGGCTGATCCGACGGACAGGCATGAGCGGCGCGCTCAGGCTCTATCGCGAGCTTCGTAACGCGGGGATCCTCCCACCCGATCTCGCTCCCTATTCCACCGCCGAGGTCGTCGAAGCCTCGCCGGAGCCCACGAAAGTCCTGGAGTCCCTGCATCCAGAGGTGCGAGAGGCGGTGTCGCTGCTGCTGCCTCGCATCTCCGGCGTCGAGGATGCCGGCGCGCTCCGCTCGACGGGCAAGGGCAGCGTGGGAGCCGCCCAGGCGCAGCGGACCCCCGATGGTCCACCGCCTGGAGCCCGAACCGGACGAGGTCGTGCGGCGCGTGTGCATCCCGCGGAGAGTCGCCGTCGCACGGGGCGGTGATGGCGGTGACAGCCTCCTGGGCCTAGACCCCGGCGTCGCAGGTTCACTTCTTCGACCCAATACGCGCCGGGTCGGCTGCTCGGTGACGCTGACCGAGAGCCAGGTACTCGACAACCTGCTGGATGGCTCGAGGCGAAATGATGTGCTGCGCCCCGCCGGGCGGCTACGCGGTGACGACCGCGAGCACGCGATCGCCCTCGACCTGATCGCCGACCGCGACGTGGACCTCGCGCACGATGCCCGCCGCGGCGGCGCGCACCGTGTGCTCCATCTTCATCGCCTCGAGCACGACCAGCGGCGCGTGGGCCGCGACCTCCTGGCCCGGGGTCACCAGGACGCGGACGACCTTGCCCGGCATCGGCGCGGTGAGGCCGCCGGCGACCACCCCGGCGCCGGGCTCGGCGAACCGCGGCTGCTCGGCGAGCGCGAACAGCCGGCCATCGGCGAGCACCCACGCCCTGCCGCCGGCGCAGGCGACCCGGACCGCGCGGCGGTGGCCGCCGTGCTCGACGAACCACACGCGATCGCCGTCGACGCCGAACCGCGACACCCGGGTCGGCTTGCCGCCGATCGAGAGCTCGAGTTCGTTCCCGACCGGGCGATACGCGACGATCACGTCGGCGTCGCCGAGCTGGTAGCGGACCTCCTGATCGGCGAACCGGACATTGCGCCAGCCCGGTGGCGCCAGCCCGGAGGGCGCCAGACCGGCCGGCTCGCCGCCGCGGTCCCGGCGCTCCGCGATGCCGTGCAGGGTGGCGCCGACCGCCGCGACGCGGATCTGGTCGAGGCCCGGGGGGCGCGCGGCGAGCTCGCCGGCGTGGCGCTCCAGGAAGTGGGTGTCGAGCTCGCCGGCGAGGAACGCCGGGTGGCCGAGGATCCGGGCCAGGTGCTCGCGGTTGGTGATCAGGCCCGGCACCCAGGTCAGCTCCAGCGCGCGGCGCAGCAGCTGCGCGGCGTCGCGCCGGGTCGCGGCGTGGGCGATGATCTTGCCCAGCATCGAGTCGTAGTGGATGCCGACCTCGCTGCCCGCGGCGACGCCGAGGTCAGCGCGCAGGGTGGCGCCGGCCGACCGGGGGTCGCCGGCGTCCTGCACCGGCACGTCGGCGGCGAGCAGGCCGCCGGTGGTCGGCAGGTAGTCGCGCTCGGGGTCCTCGGCGCACAGCCGGACCTCGATCGCCCAGCCGCGCTGCGGCGGCGCGGCGTCGTAGCCCAGCGGCTCGCCGCGCGCGATCCGGATCTGCTCGCGCACCAGGTCGAGGCCGCAGGTCAGCTCGGTGACCGGGTGCTCGACCTGGAGCCGGGTGTTGACCTCGAGGAAGTAGAACGCGCCGCCCGCGCCGCCGGGATCGGTGATGAACTCGACCGTACCGGCGCCGACGTAGCCGGCCGCGCGGCCGAGCTCGACCGCGGCGCGCCCCATCGCGGCCCGGCGCTCGGGATCGAGCGCGACCGACGGCGCCTCCTCGATCACCTTCTGGTGGCGGCGCTGGATCGAGCACTCGCGCTCCCACAGGTGGACGACGTGGCCGTAGCTGTCGCCGAGGATCTGGATCTCGATGTGGCGCGGCCGCTCGACGTAGCGCTCGAGCAGCAGGGTGTCGTCGCCGAACGCCGACCCCGCCTCGCCGCGCGCCCGCTCGATCGCCTCGGCCAGCTCGCCGGCCTGCCGCACGATCCGCATGCCCTTGCCGCCGCCGCCCGCCGACGCCTTGACCAGCAGCGGGAACCCGATGTGGCCGGCCGCCGCGATCAGGGCCGCGGTCGACTGATCGTCGCCCAGGTAGCCCGGCACGGTCGGCACCCCGGCGCGCGCCGCGATCCGCTTGGCGGCCTGCTTGCTGCCGAGCTCGGCGATCACCGCGGCCGGCGGGCCGATGAACACCAGGCCGGCGTCGGCGACCGCCTCGGCGAACCGGGCGTTCTCGGACAGGAAGCCGTAGCCGGGGTGGATCGCGGCCGCGCCGGTCTGCCGGGCGGCGTCGAGGATCGCGGGGATCACCAGGTACGACTCGCGCGCCGGCGGCGGTCCGATCCGGATCGCCTCGTCCGCATACCGGACGAACGGCGCGTCGGCGTCGGCATCGGAGTACACCGCGACCGTCGCGATCCCCATGGCGCGGCAGGTCCGCATCACGCGCAGCGCGATCTCGCCGCGGTTCGCGACCAGTACCTTGTCGATCGAGCGCATCGGCCCGACGCTACTACGTTTCCGGGCGCAGCCGGCCGATCCCGTGGTACTCGAAGCCGGCGCGGTGCGCCGCGACCGGATCCCACACGTTGCGGCCGTCGAACAAGAGCGGGGTCCGCACCAGCTTGCGCAGCCGCACGAAGTCGGGCTGGCGCAGCTGGTGCCACTCGGTGATCAGCACGATCGCGTCGGCGCCCTCGGCCGCGGTGTACGGGTCGTCGACCAGTGCGATCGCGTCGCCGAGCAGCGCGCGCACGTTGTCGGCGGCGATCGGGTCGTAGGCGGCGACCGACGCGCCGGCCACGCGCAGCTGGGCGATCACGTCGAGCGCCGGGGCCTCGCGGATGTCGTCGGTCTCGGGCTTGAACGCCAGGCCCCACACCGCGATCCGCTTGTCGGCGAGCGAGCCGCCGAGCCGCTCGATCACCCGGGCGCCGAACGCCCGCTTGGACCGGTCGTTGGCCTCGACCGTCGACTCGATGATGCCGAGCCGGATGTCGTTGGCGCGCCCCATGTCGCGCAGCGCGCGCAGGTCCTTGGGGAAGCACGAGCCACCGAACCCCACGCCGGGGAACAGGAACTTGGCGCCGATCCGCGGATCGCTGCCGATGCCCTTGCGCACCTTCTCGATGTCGGCGCCGAGCTTGTCGGCGAGCGCGGCGAGCTCGTTCATGAACGAGATCCGGGTCGCGAGCATCGCGTTGGCGGCGTACTTGGTGAGCTCCGCGGACCGCAGGTCCATGACCTGGATCCGATCGCTGGTCCGCAGGAAGCCGCCGTACAGCCGGCGCAGGATGTCGATCGCCTGCGGATCGTCGGCGCCGAGGATCACGCGCGCCGGCTTGAGGAAGTCGTTGATCGCGTCGCCCTCCTTGAGGAACTCCGGGTTCGACGCCACCGTGAACGGCTGGGTGGTGACCTCGGCGACGGTCTTGCGCACCAGGTCGCCGGTGCCGACCGGGACCGTGCTCTTGTTGACGATCACGGTGTAGCCGGTGAGCCCGCGGCCGACCTGGCGCGCGGCCTCGAGCACGTAGCGCAGGTCGGCCGCGCCGTCCGGCAACGACGGGGTGCCGACCGCGAGGAACACGACCTCGGTGTCGCGCACCGCCTCGGCGGTGTCGGTGGTGAACACGAGCCGGCCCTGGCGCGCGTTGCGCTGCACGAGGTCGGACAGCCCGGGTTCGTGGAACGGGATCTCGCCGCGCCGCAGCCGCTCGATCCGTGACGGATCGATGTCGACGCACGTGACGTGGTTGCCGAAATCCGAGAACCCCGCGCCGGCGACGAGGCCGACGTATCCCGAGCCGATGACCGCGATCTTCATGGCGACCCACTATGTCCAGCCGGCGCCACCTCGCGCAACTGATTTTGCCGCGCGCCGGCACCGTCGTGAGAGCCGGCCCAGGCTCGCGTGCCCGGTGACGTCCGGTGATAAGGTCGGCGGGTGGCGAGCCTGACCGCCCGGACCGTCCGCGGCGCGGCGTGGACGCTGTCGACCAGCCTGGGCACGCGCGTGATCGGCCTGGTCGGGACCCTGCTGCTGGCGCGCTACCTGCTGCCCGACGAGTACGGCGAGGTCACCGCGGCGATGATCGTCACGCTGACCGCGTTCACCGTGACCTCGCTCGGCGTCGGCAACTACCTGCTGTCGAACCCCGGGCTGGGCCGCGTCGAGGTGTTCCACGCGACCTGCTGGTTCGTCGCGACCGGCGTCGTCGCGCTCGGCGCGGTGTGGGCGGTCGCGGGCGCGATCGGACCGTACGTCGACGCGCCCAACCTGCCGCGCTACATGCCGGTGTTCGTGGCGGCCGCGCTGTGCGACCGGATCGAGTTCCTTCCGGAGCGGATGCTGATCCGCAAGCTCCGGTTCCGCTGGCTGTCGATCGCGCGCGCCGCGGGCGAGTTGACCTACACCGGGCTGTCGCTCGGCCTGGCGCGCGCCGGGGTCGGCCCGATGGCGATCGCGTGGGCGTACCTCGGCCGCTCGGCGCTCAAGCTGGTCGCGATCGTGCTCGCGGTCGACTGGCGCGAGTGGGCGGAGCCGCACCGGCTGCGCATGGCCACCCTGCGCTCGATCATCCACTACGGCTCCGGCGTGTCGCTGGCATCGATCGCCGCCGCGCTGATCCGCCGCTGGGACAACCTGCTGGTCAGCCGGTACTTCGGCGCCGCGGCGATGGGCTCCTACAACTACGCGTACAACCTCGCCGACACGCCGGCGACGGCGATCGGCGAGCCGCTGACCGACGTCGTGACCGCGGCGTTCCCCCACGCCGAGGGCGCCAGGCGCCAGGTGGCGCTGATCCGAGCCTGCACCATGATCTCGCTGGTCATGTTCCCGCTCGCGTTCGGGCTCGGCGCGGTCGCCGACACCGTGGTCGATGCCGTCCTGCCCCCCCGGTGGGCCAACGTCGGCCCGATGCTGTTGTACCTGTCGATCTTGGCGGCGCCCCGGCCGCTCGCGTCGATCATCCAGGCGTACCTGTTCGCCGGCCAGCGCGTCCGCGTGATCATCTGGATCGAGTGGGGCAGCTTCCTCACCCTGATGGCCACGATGACGGCGTTCGGCTCGCTGGCCGCGGGCAGCGCGATGTTCGGGTCGAGCGCGATCCTGTGGACCTGCGGCGTGGTCGGTACGGTGTTCGTGCTGCGCACGCTGGCGAGCTTCTGGACCGTGACGCTGCTCGACGGCGTGCCGATGCGCCGGTTCCTCGCGCCGCTGGTCCGGCCGCTGATCACGTGCGTGATCATGGTGGCGGCGATCTTCGCGGTGCGGCCGGCGCTGGACGGTCACCGGCCGGTGGTCCGGCTCGCCCTCGAGGTCGCGCTCGGCGCCGCGGTCTACCTCGCCGGCGCGGTCGTGATCTTCCGCGACGCCACGGTCGAATTCCTCAGCCTGCTCCGCGGCAGCCTCGGGCAGCGCTGACCCGCCGCGGTCACTGCGGCTGGCCGGTGTTCAGCCGGACGGCCAGGTCATCCGAGACGGCGTTGGCGGTGGCGAAGTCGATCTTGCCGTCGCCGTTGAAGTCGGCCGCGACGATGCCGTAGGGCGTCGTGAACGTGAATGTCGGATCGTCCGGCGGGCCGAACTTCAGCGCGATCGCCGGATCGAAGTGCCCGTCGCCGACCCCGAGCAGGATCGAGACGCTGTCGTCGGCATAATTGGGCGTCACCACGTCGGGGACGCCGTCCTGGTTGATGTCGGCGACCGCGATCGCAAAGGGCCCGAACCACGGCCGGTCCTTCGCGGGCATCACCCCGGGCGGAACGACGGACGACACGATCGCCTTGCCGAACGTCCCGTCGCCGTGCCCGAGCAGCACGCTGACGGTATCGCCGTTGCGGTTGGCGCACACCAGGTCGAGCTTGCCGTCGAGGTTCATGTCGCGGGCGATGACGATGTGGAAGGAGACGTCGCCGATCGCGTACGACAGCTCGGGACCGAACGTCGCGTCGCCGTGGCCGAGCCGCACGATGAGAGTCCCGCTGGTCTCCTCGGTGATCGCCAGGTCGTTGTTGCCGTCACCGTCGAAGTCGGCGATCGCCGCCGAGAACGGCTGTGCGCCGCTCGAGGTCCCGACCGGCAGGTTGATCGCCGGGTCGAGCGTGCCGTCGGCGTGGCCCAGGAACACGCTGATCGAGGCGGTGCGCAGGTTGGTCGCGACCACGTCCGGATTGCCATCCTTGTCGAGGTCCCCGACCGCGAGGCTCGAGGTCTCGGCGCGGTCCTGGGTTGGATAGCTCGTGGGCGGCCTGAGGTTCAGCGCGCCCGTGCCGTCGTTGAGCAGGACGGTGACCGAGTCACCGTGGTTGTCAGCAGTGACCACATCGAGGTGGCCATCGTGGTTGAAGTCGGCGATCCCGCCCCCGATCGGAAACTCCCCGGTGGAGCCGAAGTTGAGCGCCCGGAAGTCCGGCTCGTCCGGCGGCTTCCCGGCCGGGTTGGCGACCCGGGTGAACGCGCCGGCCTTGCCGTCGTCGTTGCGGAACACCGCGACCGAGCTGCCGTACTCGTTGATCACCGCGAGATCGGTGCTGCCATCGCCGTCGAGGTCGGCCGGGACCACCGCGTAGGCCTTGAACCCGGAGAAGTAGCGCACCTCGGGGGCAAACGACACCGAGAGCGCCGAGCAGGTCATCGCGATCGGGTCGCAGGCACCGCTGGCGCAGTCGTCCGCGACCCGGCACGTCCGGCCGCCGGCACACGCGCGACACGCGCCGCCGCCCCCGCAGTCGACGTCGGTCTCGTCGCCGTTGCGGATCTGGTCGTCGCACTGCGGATCCGGAGCGCGCGCGCAGCCAGCCAGCTCCATGCACAGCCCCACCACGGTCACCGCACGAACCATCATGTCAGCTCCTCCGCGTTCTCACTGCGGCTGGCCGGTGTTCAGCCGGACCGTCAGGTCATCCGAGCCCGCGTTGGCGGTCGCGAAGTCGGGGTGGCCGTCGCCGTTGAAGTCGGCCGCGACGATGCCGTAGGGGGTCGTGAACGTGAAGCCCGAATCGGCCGGCGGCGGATCGAACTTGAGCTCGACCGCCGGGTCGAATTGACCGTTGCCGATCCCGAGCAGGATCGAGACGCTGTCGTCGAGGAAGTTGGGGGTCAGGATGTCCGGGACGCCGTCCTGGTTGATGTCGGCGATCGCGACCGCGTAGGGCCCGAACCACGGCCGGTCCTTGGGGAACGTCAGGCCGGGCGGACCGACCGACGCCACGATCGCCTTCTTGAACGTCCCGTCGCCGTGCCCGAGCAGCACGCTGACCGTGTCGCTGCCGCGATCCGCCACCACCAGGTCGACCTTGCCGTCGAGGTTCACGTCGCTGGCGATCACGACGAAGCTCTGGGTGCCGCCGATGTTGTAGGGCACCTCGGGCTCGAACGTGCCGTCGCCATGGCCCAGCCGCACGCGCATCGTTCCGCTGGTGTCGTCGGCGACCGCCACGTCGTTGTTGCCGTCGCCGTTGAAGTCGGCGATCGCCAGGGAGAACGGGTGCGAGCCGCCCATCACGCCGACCGGGAGGTTGATCGCGGGGTCGAGCGTGCCGTCGGGATGGCTCAGGAACACGCTGATCGAGGAGCGCAGCGGGTTGGTCGCGATCACGTCGGGGTTGCCATCCTTGTTGAGGTCCCCGATCGCGAGGTTGGAGGTCTCGGACACGCCATCGGTCGGGTAGCTCGCCGGCGGCTTGAGGTTGAGCGCGCCGTGTGTGTCGTTGAGCAGGACGGTGACCGAGTAGCCGTGGTAGTTGGCGGTGACCACGTCGAGGTGGCCATCGTGGTTGAAGTCCGCCATGCCGCCGCCGGTCGGGTACGCGCCGACCGGGCCGAAGTTCAATGCGTGGTCATCCGGCTCATCGGGCGGCTTGCTGGCGGCGGGCAGCCGGGCGAACGCGCCGGTGCTGAAGTTGTCGAGGAACACCCCGACCGAGCTGCCGTACTCGTTGATCACCGCGAGGTCGGGGTCGCCGTCGCCGTCGAGGTCGCCGCCGAGCAGCGCGTAGGCCTTGAACCCCGAGAAGTACCGGGTCTCGGGGGCGAACGACATCGTGAGCGCCGAGCACTTCTTGGTCGCCGGGTTGCAGCTCTTGCCGAAGCAGTCGGCGTCGACCATGCACGTGCGGCCGCCGGAGCATGCGCGGCACGTCCCACCGCCGCAGTCGACGTCGGTCTCCTGGAGATCCTGCACGCCGTTGTCGCAGGGCTTGGCCGTGCACACGCCGCTCACGCAGTCGGCATCGTCGCAGTCGGTGGCGGTCTTGCAGCCGCCGCCGATCTCGCACTTGGTGCTGCAGCTGCCGCCGCAATCGATCCCGGTCTCATCGCCGTTCGCGATCTGGTCGTTGCACAGCGGGTTCAAGTAGATCACACACCCGCCCAGAGTCACAGCCCCCAGGCAGGCCAGCACGACGACGGTAGCAGCGCGCATGGTCATCCCTTGGTTTCGATGTACCTCGTGTACCAGAGGTTCAGCACCATCGCGGTCCACAGCTTGGTGCTGTGATCGCGCTCGCGGCGACCGTGGGCGTCGAGCAGCGCGGCCAGCGCGTCGCGGCGCAGCAACCCGAGCTTGGTGAACCCGGTCTCGAGTAGCACCGGGCGGGCCCACGCGCCCAGCTTCCCGGCGAACAGCTCCTGCGCCGGGGTGCGGAACCCCTGCTTGGGCCGGTAGATGATGTCGTGGGGCAGCACGCCCTCGATCGACTTCTTGAAGAAGTACTTGACCCACTTGTCCTTGTACTTGAACGACGCCGGGACGTTGTAGACCCAGTGGGCGTACGCCGGCTCGGTGAACGGGCAGCGCGACTCCAGGCCGAGCCGCGCCGACAGCAGGTCGAGCTTCGAGAGCATCAGGTTCCCGAAGTAGTTGTCCTGCATCATCGCGTAGATCATGTAGTCGAGGTAGTCGCGCTTCTTGTGCGCGCTGGCGTCGAATCGCCGGCGGTTGCGCGCGACGACGGTCTCGGGCAGCTCGCCCTGGCAGTGCGCCCACAGCTCGCCGGAGATCAGGTCGCTCAGCTGGCTCTGGTGCCACGCGACCTCGTAGCTCCAGAAGTACTCGCCGTCGTTGGCGGCGCGGCGCAGCACGTCGGTGCGCTCGGGGGTGACCAGCGGGGCGAGCGCGGCGGCGGCGCCGCGCAGCGGCCTGGGCAGGCGCATCAGCGGCTGCCAGCGCGCCTTGTGGCCGTCGCGGATCGAGACCATGCCGCCGTGACCGCAGCACAGCTCGTCGTTGGCCTCGCCGGTGACCACGACCCGCACGCCCTGGTCCTTGGCCATCCGCAGCGCGTGGAACAGGAACACGCTCGACGGCTCGGACACCAGGTCGTCCTGGGCCTCGACGGTCTGCGGCACCAGGTTGATGAACTCGTCGGTCGACAGCAGCGACTCGTGGTGCTGGCTCTTGGCGTACTCGGCGACCTGGCGCGCGAAGTACAGGTCGTTGTACTTGGTGTCGCCCTCGAACTCGGCGAGCCCGACGGTGAAGGTGTGGAGCGGGTTCGCGCCCTGGCGCGACAGCAGCACGACGTTGGAGCTCGAGTCGTTGCCCCCCGAGCACAACGCGCCGATCGGACCCTCGACGCTGCGCCGGCGAACCGCGGCCTGGTGCAGCTCGCGGGTCCGGCTGACGTAGTAGCCCTCGTCGTCGCGCTCGTCGACCGCGTCGTCGAGCAGGTCCCACCACCGCCGCTCGCCGGCCTCGCCGGTGGCGGACAGCTCGACCACGCCGCCGGCCGGGACCCGGCGGACCCCGGCGAACAGCGTGCGCGGCCCGGGCGAGGTCAGGAACACCAGGTACTGGACCAGGGCGATCTCGTCGAACCCGCGGGTCACCGCCGGGTGGCGGAGCAGCGCCTTGATCTCCGAGGCGAAGAGCACACCGTCGGCCGAGCTCCAGTAGTAGACGAAGCGCACGCCGAGCGGGTCGCGCGCCAGGCTCAGCCGGCCGCGGCGGGCATCCCAGATCGCCAGGCCGAACTGGGCGTCGAGCCCGCGCCAGCCCTCGGGCCCCTTGGCCGCGAACCGCTCGAGCAGCGGCTCCGGGCCCTGCTTGCCGTCGTCGGCAAACACGTGGCCGTCGCACGCCATCGCGAGGTTGCCGTCGGGCGCGACCACCACGCCCGGGTTGTGCTCGCCGGGCTGGGTGCGCAGCCAGCGGAATCCGAGCCGGGCCGCGCCGTCGGGAGCGTGCCAGGTCGTCGCGGCGTCGGGCGCACGGGGCGCCAGCGCGTCGAGCATGGCGGACAGCTCGGCCTCGGCGGCGGGCCGCCGCGCGTACTTTCCGATCATTCCACAGATGGCGGACATGGATTCACGAAGGAGTATCGTACAACGCCTGGTAGGCGCGAGCGACGGCGTCGATACTGTGCTTGTTCTCGGCCTCGGCGAACGCCGCGCTGGCCAGCGAGCGTCGCAGCGCAGCGTCTTGCGCCATCCGGAGGAACGCCTTGGCCATCGGCTCGGGCGACTCGGCCGGCACGATCAGGCCGGTGACCCCGTCGCCGAGCAGCTTGGGGATCTCGTTGACCGCGGTCGCGACGATCGCGCTCCCGGCGCACTTGGCCTCGAGCAGCGCCACGCCGTACGGCTCGAACTTCGACGCCAGGACGAACACGTCGAGCGCCTTGAGCAGCGCCGGCACGCGGACCCAGTGGCCGAGCAGCACCAGGCGGTCGGAGATCCCGAGCTCGGCGGCGTGGGTCTCGATCGCGCTGCGCAGCGGGCCATCGCCGGCGAGCACCATGCGCAGCCGCGGATCGGCGCGCGCCGCCAGGGCGAACGCGCGGAGCTGGGTCGGGTAATCCTTCTGCTCGACCAGCCGGCCGACGCTGCCGACCAGCACGGTGTCGGCGGTGGCGCCGATCCGGGCCCGGAGCTCGGCGACCTCGGCGGTGGTGACCGCGCGGTACGGCCCGAGGTCGATGCCGTAGCTGATCGTGTGCATCCGGCGGCGCAGCGCGCGGTAGCCGAGGCCGGCCAGCGGCCCGACCGCCTCGGCGGTGAACTTGCAGAACCGCTCGCCGAGCTCGTCGGACACGGTGACCACGTGGTTCATCAGCCCGCACGCCATCTGGTTGCGCAGCGCCTGGCGGCGGCCGCGGTTGACCAGCTCCTGGGGCAGGAACTTGTACGTGCGATCGGGGACCTGACAGGCGAACGCGCTGAGCGAGCCGACCGCCGAGTGGATCCGGCACAGCCGCGCCGCCAGCCCGGCGTACAGCAGCGGCCGCGGGTTGATCGGGTGGACGACATCGATCTTGAGCCGGCGCAGCAGCTGGGCGAGCTTCCACACCCCGTCGGGCCGCAGCCCGGCCGCCAGCGGCAGGACCTCGACCGGGATCGCGCGCTCGTGCAGCCGCTCGACCAGCTCGCTCGACTCCTCGCCGAGCGAGCAGAAGTACGGCCGGTAGCGCGCCGGATCGAGGTGCAGGGCGAGGTCGATGTAGCCCTTGGTCCGCCCGGACAGGCCGAGCGTATCCATGATGTACAGCACCGAGCGCGCCCCGTTGCCGGCGGCGGTGTTGTGTCCGTTCTTCATGTCGGGAACCAGTGCTCGTACCAGCCGGACAGGTTGATCAGGCACCACAGGTCGAACGAGTGGTCGGCGACGCCGTCCTTGTGGCGCCGCCACAGCTCGAGGATGTGGTCGAAGTTGAAGATGCCGAGCTTGTGGAGCGGCGAGCGCCTCAACAGATCTTCGGCCCACGCCGCGAGCTCGCCGCGCAGCCACGCCGGCAGCGGCACGCGGAACCCCTGCTTGGTGCGCTCGATGACGTCCTCGGGCAGCCAGTCGTGCGCCGCGTCCTTGAGCACCGCCTTGGTCCGGGTGCCGTCGATCTTCATGCCGGCCGGCAGCGACAGCGCGTAGGTCGCGAGCGTGTGGTCGAGGAACGGCGCGCGGGCCTCCAGCGAGTGCTGCATCGAGAACTTGTCGACCCGCATCAGCAGCAGCTCGGGCAGCCGGTTGCGCAGCTCGACGTACGACATCTGCTGGCTGAAGTCGGCGTCCGGCCGCCGCTCGGCGATCTCGCGGTAGTAGGCCGCGACGGTGTCGACCGCCTTGCGCGGCATCCGGCGCCGGCCCTCCTCGGTGTAAAGCTGCTCCTTCTCCCAGTCGAAGAACACCACGTCGAGCCCGAGGTACAGCGGCTCGTCCTCGGCGGCCCGCCGCAGCACGTCGACCCGGCCGCTCGGCGCGCCGGCGAGCTCGGCGCCGCGCTGGACGACCCGGCGCAGCAGCTGCGGCATGCGGCGGAGCTGCGACCACTTGCCGTTGTAGGTCTCGAGCAGCCGGGGGAACTCGGGGTAGCCGCAGAACACCTCGTCGCTGCCCTCGCCGACCAGCACGACCTTGAGGCCGGCCGCGCGCGCCGCGCGCGACACGAAGTGCATCGGCAGGCAGGCCGGATCGCCGAGCGGCTCGTCCTGGTGCTGGACCATCTCGGGCACGTAGGCCAGCGCCTCGGCCGCGGTGACCTGGACCTCGGTGTGGCGGCAGCCGAAGATCGACGCCACCTGGCGCGCATACGGAACGTCGTGGAAGTTCTCGGCCGGGCCGAACCCGGTGAACTCGACGGTGAAGGTCTGCAGCGGGGTCGACACCAGCCGGCTCATCAGCGCGACGTTGGTCGACGAGTCGACGCCGCCGCTCAGGAACGCGCCGACCGGGACGTCGGCCATCAGCCGCTTCTTGACCGCACGCTGGACCAGATCGCGGACGCGCTCGACCGCCTCGCCGCGGCTGGCCGGCGCGATCCACGCCGGGCCGTCGAGCGGCGACCAGTAGCGCGCGATCGTCAGGTTGCCCTGCGGATCGCACACCAGCGTGTGGCCGGCCGGCAGCTTGCGGATGCCCTCGAACAGCGTGCGCGGCTCGGGGACGTTGGAGAACGTCAGGTACTCGTTGAGCGCCACCGGATCGAGCCGGCGCGCGACGTCGGGGTGGCCGAGCAGCGCCTTGAGCTCGGACGCGAACAGCAGCCGGCCGCCGGCGATCGTGTAGTACAGCGGCTTCTTGCCCATCCGGTCGCGCGCGAGCAGCAGGCGGCGGCGCTTGGCGTCCCACAGCGCGAACGCGAACATCCCGTCGAGCGCCTGCGGGACCTCGATCTGGCGCTCCTCGTAGAGGTGGATGATCACCTCGGTGTCGGCGCGCGACCGGAACTGGTGGCGATCGTCGAGCCGGAGCTCGGCGCGGAGCTCGGCGTGGTTGTAGATCTCGCCGTTGAAGGTGATCCACACCGAGCCGTCCTCGTTGGACATCGGCTGGTGCCCGGCGGGGCTGAGGTCGACGATCGCCAGCCGGCGATGGCCGAACACGACGCGGCGGTCGTCGCTCTGCCACAGGCCGCCGTCGTCGGGTCCACGGTGCGCGATCACGTCGCGCATCTCGAGCACGAGCGCGCGATCGCGTTCGGACGCTTCGGTGCTCCCCCCGAAGTTATACAGACCGACGATCCCGCACATCCCGCTTTGCCTCACCGTACCACGGTTCGCGCGCCAGCACGCGGCCGTAGAGCTCCAGATAATCGCGCTGCATCCGCTCGGCCGAGAACCGCGCGATCGCGGCCGCCCGGGCGCGCTCCCCCATGGCGCGGCTCGCGGCGGGGTCGGCGCGCAGCGCGGCCGCCCGGTCGCGCAATGCTTGCTCGTCCCCCCGGGGCACCAGGAAGCCGGTCTGACCGTCGTCGATCACGCTCGGCACGCCGCCGACCGCGGTCGAGATCACCGGCAGGCCGGTCGCCATCGCCTCGGGCACCACCAGCGGCAGCCCCTCGGTGTCCGACGACAGCACGAAGCTGTCGAGCGCATTGAGGAGGTCCGGGACGTCCTTGCGCGCCCCCAGCAGGTGGACGAAGCCGCCGACGCCGAGCGCGCCGACTCGCTCGGTGAGCGCCGGCAACAGCGGCCCGTCGCCGGCGATCACCAGGTGGGTCCCGGGGCCGAGCAGCGGCGCCATCGCCTGGACCAGCAGCGCCTGGTTCTTCTCCGCGGCGATCCGCCCCACCGTGCCGATCACCCAGGCGCCGGCATCGATCCCGAGCGCGCGGCGCACCCGATCGCGGCCGGCCGGCGCGGGGTGAAACCGGCCGAGCTCGATCCCGTTGGGGATCACCAGCAGCCGGCGCTCGTCGACCTCGCGGCGCGTGCGGGCGAACTCTGCCGTCTCGGGCGACACCGCGACGAACGCGTGGACGAGCCGGCCCGCCAGGTTGCCGGCCACCAGGCGCGTGCCGCCCCGGGGATTGTTGCCGTGCTTGGTGTGGACCACCCGGGCCCCTGCCAGCCGGGCGGCGGGCGCACCGTAGATCAGCGCGAACCGGTTGTGGGTGTGCACGAGCTCGACGTCGTGCCGCCGCAGCCAGCGCGCGATCCGCGGGATCAGCAGCGGATCGACGCCCGGCCTGGGCCGCGCCACCCGGTCCACCACCGCCCCGGCGGCGCGGAACTCCGCGGCGAGCGGACCGTCGGGCGGCGGCGCCATCGACAGCGCGGCGACCCAGCAGCCGGCGCGGAGCTGGGACGTCGCGAGGTCGAACGCCACCCGCTCCTGTCCGCCCATCCCGAACGACGACAGCAGGTGGACGATGCGCGCCTTCATGGCTTCTGGCTGTCACCCGATCCCGAGGATCCGGGCGACGGCTCCGCCGGCTCCTCGACCACCTGGAAGCCGAACGTGCCGTCGCCGCCGTCGACCCGCTGACCGCGGATCGGCAGCGGCGCCAGCGGCCGCTCGGTGTTGCGGATCACCCCGGTGACGCCGATGAAGAACACGTGGGCCAGCGAGTCGGGCAGCCCGCCGCCCTGCCCGAACTGGTACGCGAAGCTGTAGCGCACGTTGCCCAGCAGGTTCTTGGCGAGCTGGGTCGTGAACCCGGCGTCGAGCGCCACCGCGTTGCCGGTGCCGGCGGCGACCAGCGCGGACACGGTGCCGAGCGGCTCGTTGTGCAGCGCGCTGGCCGAGAACGCCAGCCCGCGCAGCTTGCGCGAGTCGATCACGATCGCGCCGTGGACGGCAACCTGGTCGGTGAGCGACACCGAGCCGACCTGCAGGTTGGTCGCGGTGCCGTGCGTGAAGTCGAGGCCGAAGCCGACGTCGGGCTGCGGCGTGTAGCGCACCGCGAGCGAGCCGGTCGGCAGGAACGCCAGCGGCTCGCTGGTGGTGTCGATGAAGATCTGCTCCATGCCGACGCGCATCATGCCGTTCCAGTTCGCCGAGAGGTCGCGGTTCCAGTGGACGAGCGCCGAGCTGGCGTAGCTCTTGTACTTGCGCTGGCCCAGGTCCAGCGGGAACAGCCACGACACGCTGCCGTGCAGCTCGCCGCCGATCGAGTCGCGATCGAAGGTCCGGTCGAGCGCCAGCGAGGCGGCGACCGCCGAGTTGCGCTCCGACAGCTGGTCCTGCGGCGCGCTCGTCGAGGCGACCAGCGTCTGCTGCATCGTGACCTGGCGGGCGAGCTCGGTCATCAGCGACTCGGAGGCGGTCGCGGCGACCGTGTCGGGGCTGCCCGGGGCGCGCAGCTCCGCGGTGCCGGTGTCCGCCGACCGGCTGGTCAGCTGGAACGCGGTGCCGCCCTGCGACAGCACCGCCGCCAGCGTCAGGAAGCTGAACTTGGACACCTCGGCGGTCAGCGAGCCGTTCGCCTGGTTGGACGCCGCCGACAGCGCGTCACCGACGATGCTCAGCGTCCCGGCGAACGTGTAGCCGGCGCGCCAGGTCAGCCGCGGCGAGCCGACCTGGTACAGGATCCCGGGCCGGATCTCCATGAACATCCGCTGCGCGGTCGACGACGGCGTGTCGGACGGCCGCGGCGAGTTCGGGTCCGCGACGAACACGGACTGGGTCTCCTGGCTGTAACCGACGTTGAGCGAGGCGTTGGCCTCGACCTCCGCGCGCTGCGCCGCCGCGCGATGCGACAGGGCGGCGAGTGCGACCGCGATCGTCGCGGCGCAGCCGCGCGAGCGTGACAGGAGTGCGCGCATCTGGCGCGGCACGATAGCAGATCGCGGCCGCGCGGTCGTCGCGGCCCGGCGATGGCGGCACGCTTTGCCGGCCGCGCGCCCGCGCTCACCGCGCCCGCGCGCGCCGTGAGCATCCGCTGAGGATCACAGCGACTTGAGGTACTCGACGAGATCCGACGACTCGGCCGCGGTGAGACCGAGCGCGAACGCGGCGTTGTAGTGCGCGACCACGTCGCCGAGCGTCGCGTACCGGCCGTCGTGGTACAGGCCGCCCTTGAGGTGCGTGAACAGGCCGCGCAGCGGGCTGGTCCGGTACCGCTGATCCGGGGCGCGATCGGACTGGAACGAGTCGATGCCGATCTCTGCCGCCGTGTGCATGTTCCAGCCCGGCTCGGTGTACAGCGGCGGCACGTGGCAGCCGGCGCACCGGGCCTTGCCGTTGAACAGCCCCCTGCCGCGGTTGGCCGCCGGGACGTTGAAGCTGCCGGTCGGCGGCCGGGGCGGCGCGAGCGCGAGCTGGTAGAGCTGGAGCGAGGCGAGGTGCGGTGTGACCCGGTCCTGGCCCGGCGGCGTCGACACGTGCCCGAAGTGGTTCGCGGCCGCGATCGGAAACCGCACGGCGTCATCGAGCCGCGGGTCATAGAACGTGCCCTTGCCGTGCATCTCCAGGGTGGCCACGAACGCGTTCCAGTGGCTGACCCCGCCCCAGCCGGTCCAGGTGTGGAGGTTGACACCGCCGAGCCCGAACGCCGGCGGGATCAACGTCGGGTGCGGCTTGCCGTCGGCGCCGAGCGCCTTGCCGTCCATGAACAGCTCGGCGTCGAACCGGCCCGGCCCCCACTGCGTGATCACCGCGCGCACCGTCGCCTGATCGACCCCGAGCAGGCCCGCGACCGCCGACAGATCGGGCGCGAGCGAGACGATCGTGCCGACGTCGAGATCGCGGTTGGGCCAGCCGTCGAGCCGGTGCCCGATCCCGGGCGCGAACGAGCTGTCGACCGTCGAGTGGCACAGCGCGCACTGGATCCCCATCGAGCGGAACGAGCCCGCGGCGTCGAACACGCCGGTCAGGCCGACCACCGCATTGAGCTGCAGCAGCGCCAGCGTCGTCGCCGGATCGTCGAGGTTGACCTGGCCATGGGCCAGCGCGTCGCGCAGGCCGTGCGGCAGCGCGTCGACGTCGACCTTGAGCCCGACCGCGAGCGCGGTCCGCGGGCTGACTCCGCCGCCGACGCCGCCGTTGGCCGCTCCCGCGATCGCGAGGTGCAGGTGCAGCGTGTCACCCCAGAACGCCTCGTCGCCGAACGTGTCGAACCGGAACGTCTGGCGGCCGTCGTCGATCTGCGCGCTCGCGAAGTTCTTCACCGGATCGGAGGGGCCGCTCATCGAGTCCTCCGCCGTATCCACCGACACTGCAACTTCGTGCCGGCCGGCATCGCCGGTGGTGCAACCGATTGCACACAACAACGAGACTGCGTACACGTGGCCTGGTGATCGCATCGTTTCCCCCATCGTTCACAGGACGTTGCAGGCGCTGCACGCGACGGGATCCGTCGCGTCCCCCAGCGCCATGTGTTCCATAGAGCGCGATCTCCGAAAAAACGTTTCACCGCGATCGCTGTGCATTTGTCGTCCGTGACGAAGCGCTCGGCGCAGCTAGGCGCGCAGGTGCTCTGGTGGTTGCGACGTTCCCCAGATGCTCCGACACCCGCACCTCGCGCGGACCGCCGCACGCCACAGCAGCCGTCGCGCGCGACGTGGGCGGGATCACCGGTCGCGATCGTGCTAACGATGACCGGTGACCGACCCGGTCTCGCCGAGCTCGCCGGCCTTCCTCGATCAGGCGCTCGCCCGGCTCGGCGTGCGCCGGATGCTGCTCGCGATCCACGACGCGAGCTTTCCGGCCGACGCCGACGAGGACACCGGCCGCGGCGGCCCCGCGACCCGCGCCGCCGCGCGGCTCTACGCCCACGCGCGCTCGCTCGGGTTCACCGGGATCCAGCTCGGGCCGCAGGGCCAGACCACGCGCGACAACCCGTCGCCCTACGACGGCACGATCTTCTCGCGCCACCTCGGCAACCTCGCGCTCGACTCGCTGCGCCCCGGCGGCGCGTTCGAGGGCCTGGTCGGCGACGCCGAGCTCGCGCGCGCCGTGCTCGCCGACCCCGGCGGCCCGGCCCAGCACCGCCGCGCATACGACGCACACCACCGGCTGGTCGAGGCCGCCCACGCCGCGTTGCCCGCGCGCCGCGATCTGCGCGACCGGCTCGACGCGTTCCGCGCCGAGCACGCCGCCTGGCTCGACCGCGACGCGCTGCACGCGGCGCTGTGCGCCGAGCACGGCGGCGCCGGCTTCCGCGACTGGCCCGCCGCCGACCGCGACCTGTGGCTGACCGACGACGACGCCCGCCGCGAGCGCCGCGCCGCGCAGCTCCAGCGCTGCGCCGCCGCGATCGACCGCTACGCGTTCGGCCAGCTGCTCGTCCACGCCGAGCACCTGCGCGTCCGCCGCGAGGCCGCCCGCCACCGGCTCGCGCTGTACGGCGACCTCCAGGTCGGCTACTCCGACGCCGACGCCTGGGCGTACGCCGCGGCGTTCCTCCCCGACTACCGGATGGGTGCACCGCCGAGCCGGACCAACGAGGACGGCCAGCCGTGGGGCTATCCGGTCCTGGATCCCGATCAGTACGCCGGCCGGGTCCGCGACCTCGTGCGCGCCCGCGCCGACAAGGCATTTGTCGAGTACGACAGCGTGCGGATCGACCACCCGCATGGCCTGGTCTGCCCGTGGGTCTACTCATCCCGGGCCGCAGACGCCGCCGACCCCCAGCGCGCCGTCGCCGAGGGCGCGCGGCTGTTCGAGTCCCCGGATCTCCCCGACCACCCCGCCCTCGCCCGGTTCGCGATCGTCCGGCCCGATCAGCTCGACCGCAGCCAGCCGCGCCACGGCGACGACTGGGTCCGCACGCTCGACATCGAGCAGGTCGAGCGCTACGCGAGCCTGTTCGACACCGTCGCCGCCAGCGCCCGCCGCTGCGGCCGCGATCCCGCCGACCTCAGCTGCGAGGTGCTGAGCACGATGCCCGCGCCGCTCGAGGCCGTCCTCGCGCGCTACCGGCTCGGCCGCTGGCGCGTCACCCAGAAGGCCAGGCTCGACGATCCGACCGACGTCTACCGCACCGAGAACGTCGAGCCCCACGACTGGGTCATGCTCGGCAATCACGACACCATGTCGATCTTCGGCCTGATCCGCGCCTGGCCCGCCGCCCGGCGCGAGGACTGGGCGCGCCACCTCGCCGCGCGCCTCACCCTGGCCCGTCCCGAGCGGCTCGCCGCCCCGGGCTTCCTCGCCGCGGCGATGCTCGCCGAGCTGTTCATCTCGCGCGCCGAGAACGTCTCGATCTTCTTCGCCGACCTGTTCGGCCACGAGGAGCGGTTCAACGTCCCCGGCCTGGTCGATCCGGCCAACTGGTCACTGCGCCTGCCGCCCGACTTCGCCGAGCTGCATCGCGAGCGGCTCGCCCGGGGTGCCGCGCTCGACCTCCGGCTGGCGCTCGAGCTCGCGCTGGCCGCGACCCCGGACCCGCGCGTGCCGTGACGAGACGCGACCGCGCTGCCCTCGCGCGCCGCGCAGGGTACGAAGACCCCCGAGAGCAGGAGCGCGGTCATCGCCACCACGACGGGAGTCGTACCTGTCGGGTGCGGGATCACCGAGCGATCGAGCGCCTTGGCCGTGAGACATCGGTGCGGTGGCGTGGTTGCAGCCGCGATGAGCGCCGCCTGGACAGCTCCGTAACGTGGCGCAAAGACAGCGCCTCGTGATCGAGCGTCCCTGTCAGTGATCGGGGGTGAGGAGTCGAGGCCGGCGAGTCCCTGGCGCGTCACCATACACGGGCAGCGGCGAGAAGGCGTGAGAACGACAGCTCACCGGGCCTGTTGAATGTAGAATGCACGCACCATGTATCGCATTGCGGTGCTGGTGATGCTGGCAGTGTCCGTGGGCTGTGCGCGATTCCCGGTCGCGCCCGCCGAGGGCGGACCGCTGTGGACCGAGCTGACCAGCGCGCACTTCACGGTGTGGACCGATGCCGACCCGCAGCGGGTCAACGAGCTGATCCAGAGGATGGAGCTGTTCCGCCACGTGACGGCGGAAGTCGCCTACCCGGCTGCGCCGAGCTCGGCACGCGCGCTCGCGATCGTGATGCGCAATGACCAGGAGCTGATCGAGGTCAGCGGCGACTCGCGCGCGTTCTCGATCCAGGCGATGCAGCCGCTGTGGCAGCCGGTCGTCTTCCTGTCGCTCACCGGCACCGGGCAGCGCACGCTGGTCCACGAGCTCACCCACCTAGTCTCGTTCTCGGTGATCCACCACCAGCCGCGCTGGCTGGCGGAAGGCATGGCGGCGTACTTCGAGGGCGCGCAGCTCGATGCGAGCCGGACGATGGTGACGCTCGGCGCCGCACCGCTGCGCTACGGGAGCAACGCGGGGATGGCGCCGGTCGCGCGGCTGTTCGACTGGGGCCGGACGATGCCGGCCGGCATCGAGCTCCCGCTGTACCAGACCGCGTGGGCGCTGTTCGCGTTCCTGATCAACGAGCACAAGGCCGAGCTGGCGCACTACCTGTGGCTGATCGATCGCGCCGGCAAACCGGCGAACGGCTCGTGGCGGGTCCAGCAGGAGCGCGCCTGGGAGCGCGGCTTCCCGTCGCTGCCGCTCGACGAGCTCGACGCCAGGCTGGAAGACTGGCTGGACCACGGCTCGCACCACGAGCTGAGCTTCTACGTCCGCCCGACCGACCTGCCGATCACCGCGCGCCGGCTGAGCGACGCGGACGCCTACGCGGTCCGGTCGTTCCTGCTGGACGGCCAGACGCCCGAGCAACGCGAGCGCGGCCGCGCGGAGCGCTCGCAGGCCCTCGCCCTCGAGCCGACCAACGTCCTGGCGTGGAGCCTGCGGGTCATGGACGGCGACAAGCCGACCGTCCGCGTCGGCCAGGCGATCGCCGGCGCGCACCCCGACGACTGGCGCGCGTGGTGGCTGGCCGCCCTCGCCCTGGAGAACGGCGGCGACCCCGACGAGCTCGACCGGGCCCGCCGGCAGGCCTGCGCGCTGCTCGCGCAGAACGGCGCGCTGGTCGCGCCGCCTCAGCTGTGCCCCGGTGACCTGCACGCGTCGGCCCCCTGAGCGCGGTCGGCGCGCTGCCCGGTCAGCGGCCGAACCACACCGCGCCGAGCGGCGGCAGGGTGACGTTGATCGACAGCTCGCGGCCGTGCGCGCGGACCGGGACGGCCTCGACGGCGCCGAAGTTGCCCTGGCCGCTGCCGCCGAACTCGGCGGCGTCGGTGTTGAGCAGCTCGCGCCACACCCCGGGCGCGGTCACGCCGATCCGCTGGTTGTGGCGCGGCACCGGGGTGAAGTTGAGCGCCGCGATCACGCGCCGGCCATCGCGGGCGATCCGCTCGTAGATCACCAGCGAGCGCTCGGCGTCGTCGGCGTCGAGCCAGTGGAAGCCGGCCGGATCGCAGTCGAGCTCGTGCAGCGCCGGCTGGTCGCGGTACAGCCGGTTGCACTCGCCGACCAGCAGCTGGAGCTGGCGGTGCAGCGGCTCGGCGAGCAGGTGCCAGTCGAGGCTGGCCTCGTGGTTCCACTCGTTGACCTGGCCGAACTCGCTGCCCATGAACAGCAGCTTCTTGCCGGGCTGGCTGTACATGTACGCGTAGAGCAGCCGGAGCGTGGCGAACTGCTGCCAGCGATCGCCCGGCATCCGGCCGAGCAGCGAGCGCTTGCCGTAGACGACCTCGTCATGCGACAGCGGCAGGACGAACCGCTCGCTGAACGCGTACAGCCCGCGGAACGTGAGCTGGTGGTGGTGGTGCTTGCGGTGCACCGGATCGAGGGCGAGGTAGGCGAGCGTGTCGTGCATCCAGCCCATGTCCCACTTGTACGAGAACCCGAGGCCGCCGGCGTCGACCGGGCCGGTGACGTGCGGCCACGCGGTCGACTCCTCGGCGACCGTGATCGCGGCGGGCTGCTCGCGGGCGATCGCGGTGTTGAGCCGCTGCAGCAGCTCGACCGCCTCGAAGTACTCGCGGCCGCCGCGCGCGTTGGGCAGCCACTCGCCCGGCTTGCGCGCGTAGTCGCGATACAGCATCGAGGCGACGCCGTCGACCCGCAGGCCGTCGATGTGGAACCGCTCGAGCCAGTACAGCGCGCTCGACAGCAGGAAGCTCCGGACCTCGGGCCGGCCGAAGTCGAACACCGAGGTGTTCCACTCGGGGTGGAAGCCGAGCCGGCGATCGGGGTGCTCGAACAGCGGCGTGCCGTCGAAGTAGACCAGGCCGTGCTCGTCGGTCGGGAAGTGGGCCGGGACCCAGTCGAGCAGCACGGCGACGCCGGCCTGGTGGAGCGCGTCGATCAGCGCCATCAGGTCCTCGGGGGTGCCGTAGCGCGCGGTCGCGGCGAAGTAGCCGGTGGTCTCGTAGCCCCACGAGCCGTAGAACGGGTGCTCGGTCAGCGGCATCAGCTCGGCGTGGGTGAACCCGAGCCGGGTGACGTGCTCGATCAGCCGCGGCGCGATCTCGCGGTAGCTCAGCCAGCGGTTGCCGTCCTCGGGGACGCGCATCCACGATCCGAGGTGGACCTCGTAGATCGCGACCGGCGCGTCGGGCCGCGACCGCGCCGCGCGGCCCGCCATCCACGCCGCGTCGCCCCACGCGTGCTCGGCGGTCCACACGATCGACGCGGTGCGCGGCGGGACCTCGTTCCGGATCGCGAACGGGTCGGCCTTGGCGACCTCGTAGCCGCGCAGGCGGGATCGCACGTGGTACTTGTACAGCGCGCCGCGGCGAACCCCGGCCAGCTCGCCGCTCCACACGCCGCCGGTGCCGGGCAGCTCGTGCAGCGGATGCGCGCCCGGGGTCCAGTCGTTGAAATCGCCGATCACGCTGACCGCGAGCGCGCCGGGGGCCCAGACCGCGAACCGCGTGCCGTCGGGCGTCGGGTGGGCGCCGAGCTTGTCGTGCAGGCGGGGGTGGGTACCCTCGCGCATCAGGTGGGCGTCGAGCTCGCCGAACGCGTGCGGATCGGGCTCGCGGGCGCGCGGCGCCGGTCGAGAGCCGCGCGCCGTCACGGCGCCCCCGGGACCAGATCGAGCAGCGCGCGCATCGGGATCTCCAGCCAGTCGGGACGGTTGTTGAGCTCGTAGCCGATCTCGTACACGCATTTCTCCAGCACGAAGAACTCCAGCAAGAAGCCGAGGTCCGCGTCGCTGCGCGGCAGGATCCGGGTGCCCTGCGCGGCCTCGCGGTAGCCACCGAGGAACGCCGCGGACATCCAGGCCGACCACGCGCGCGCCCACGGCTCGAGCCGGGCGACGTCCTCGGGGCGGTGCCGGCCGCTGCGCAGCTCGGCGACCCCGGCGTAGCGCAGCGACTCGAG
>DATAPF010000365.1:0-6005 GCA_036265355.1 Kofleriaceae bacterium
CGGCTGGTGGTCTCGACCTCGTGGAGCGACGTCGTGTTGCCCCTGGAGGCGCTCGCGCGCGTGCGCGAGTTGATCTCGCGCAAGCAGCACGAGGACCGCGTGTACCGCGAGTGGCGGCTCGACCAGCGCATCGGCTACGGCAAGGGCGTCATCGCGCTGTTCTCGGGCCCTCCCGGCACCGGAAAGACGCTGCTGGCGGGGTTGATCGCCAAGGAGCTCGGCTACGAGCTCTACCAGATCGATCTGTCGCAGATCTTCTCGCGCTGGATCGGCGAGACCGAGAAAGCACTCAACAAGGTCTTCGACCAGGCGGAGCGCGCACACGCCGTGCTGCTGTTCGATGAGGCCGACGCGCTGTTTGCCAAGCGTACCGAGGTCGAGGACTCCCACGATCGCTATGCCAACGTCGCGGTCAACTTCTTGCTGCAACGCCTGGAGCGCTACAGCGGAGTCGCGGTTCTCACGACGAACAAGGACTCGTATCTCGATGAGGCGCTGCGACGCCGCCTGAACCTCCACCTGCAGCTCGAAGAACCCGAGGTCCCAGAGCGGCTGCAGCTGTGGCAGAAGCACTTGCCGAGGACCATCCCGGGCTCCGACACGGTGGACATCGCGAGCATCGCCACCGACTACGAGCTCACCGGGGGCTACATCAAGAATGTGGCAGTTCGGGCGACGTTCCTGTCGGCTGCCGAGAACGTACCGCTCAGCACGCAACAGATCCGCCGTGCGGCCCAGCTCGAGCTCGAGGACCTCGGGCGCGTGATCACGTGGCCGGCCGAGACGGATCCGCAACCGTCGCGGACCATGGCGGTCGACTACGTCGAGAGATGATTTCCAAGGAGGGCACATGCCGGATTATGATGACGAGGAGCAGCAGGTCTGTATCGATCCAAGCTACGACGAGCCTGGAAGCTCGAGTGAGCCAGCGCCGGAGCAAGCGGCGGCGATGGATCAGGCATATAACGACGACGCGGGAGCGGGTGGAGCGGGCAGCACGGGCCCCGTGGAGGTGTGTCACCGCGATGCGGACGGCATCCCGCTACAAGACGAGTTCGACTGGCAGCACTACTGGCTGCGCACGCAAGACCGCGAGGCGGGCGTGCACCCCCAGCGGGGCGGCAGTCCCGGCTACTCCGGCGGTCTATGGTCCGACACCGCGATCGACGATCACACGGGCGCCGGCAACAGCCCGGGTTCGACCTGCGAGCCGGTCGAGACCTATGCCGGTGTGGACGTGGACCCGGCGTGCGTCGATCAGGAGCTGCAACCGGGACGTCCGACGGGGAAGTGGTTCCCGAAGGCCAACGATTGCCAGTCCGAGGTCGACAGGATCATCGCGAAATGCCGGAAGGAGGCATCGCCCATCGAGGATGGCGCTGGCTACGAATGAA
The DNA here is from genome assembly GCA_036265355.1 of Kofleriaceae bacterium. Taxonomy (GTDB): domain Bacteria; phylum Myxococcota_A; class Polyangia; order Haliangiales; family Haliangiaceae; genus JABFXX01. Next base: position 1,395 of record DATAPF010000365.1, read on the forward strand.
GTGCCGGCGGCTCCGGGCGGCGCCGCGGCACTACTCGGTCTTGATCGGCCAGATCTTCCAGGCCACGCCGCCGCTGGCGTCGCGCAGCACGATGCCGAGCTCGCCGGTCTGCGGATCGGCGGTCTCGACCCGCAGGTAGGCGGCCGGCAGGTCGAAGTCGTGCATGGTGCCGCACGAGGTCAGCCAGGTGACGTCGAAGTCGACGTCACTGGCGTTGACCGACAGCGGCACGTTGACCAGCTTGCCGACGGTGAGCTCGGCGCTGGGCGCGGCGGCGTCGATCGGCTTGCCGTCGATCATCAGGCCGTCGAGCGTCGGGTTGGCGGCGGGCTGGCCGAGCAGGATGGTCTTGGTCGCGACCAGGGTCTGGTCGGCGGGCGTGGCGCCGCCGGGCCCGGCGTACGACACGCCGATCTGCAGCGGCACCGGGGCGCCAGCGGCGAGCTGGAGCTCGCTGCGCGCGGCGGCCATCCGGTCCTCGCCCGGTACGGTGACGGTCCAGGTGCCGCCGCTGAACGACAGCACATCGGCCAGGCTCGCGGGCGAGGTCACCGCGGCCAGCGCGGGGGTCGCCACGCTGGTCATCGCGCCCTTGTGGGCGAGCAGCGCATCGATCCGCGAGGTCTGGCCGGCGGCGATGCCGGGCGGATCGGCGCGCACCGCGACGATGCGGTCGTGATTGAGCTGCCACGGCGGATCGATGTCGCCCATGCAGCCCGCGGCGGCGGCGGCGAGCCAGGCGAGACCGATCGCCCGGATCACAGCACGCCTCGCAGGCCGATCGACGGGATGATCGGCAGCGACTTGAACGGCTGGCGCTGCGAGTAGTCGTAGCTGTAGAAGTAGCGGGCGATCGACTCGTCCATGTAGACGTTCTGGACGTCGAGGAACGCCGTCATCTCGGTCGGGCCCCAGCGCCAGAAGTAGTCGACCCGGAGGTCGAGCTGGTGGTGCATCGGGACCCGCTGGGAGTTCACCGCGCCGTAGACCGGGACGTAGAGGTTCTTGTCGCTCTCGAATACCGAGCCGATCGGCGGCGTGTAGGGCAGGCCGGAGTACAGCTGGAACCGTCCGCCGAGCTGCCAGCGCCGGCCCTTCCAGCTCACCGCGGCGTTGAGGCTGTGCGGCTGGTCGTAGTCGAACAGCCGGCTCGCATCGCCGGGCTCGTCGACCCGCGTCGAGTGCGAGTACGAGTAGCTGAGCCAGCCGAACCACGGGCCCTGGCGGTAGGTCGCGAGCAGCTCGGCGCCGAGCGTGGTGCCGCGGCCGTCGTTGTTGAGCGTGCCGTCGGGGTTGGCCTTGATCAGGTGCGAGCGGTCGGTGTAGTAGGCCGAGGTCTGGACCCGGATGCCCTCGCGGGGCTCGTACTGCAGGCCGGCGATGGTCTGGGTCGAGTGCTCGGCGCCGACCTCGGTGTGCAAGAGCTCGGTCTGGAACTCGGGCGGCCGGCGGTACGCGCCGGCGGACAGCCGCGCGGTCAGGTGCGCCGGCAGCTTGACCTGGAGCTCGCCGCGCGGCTCGACGTCGATCTCGTCGATCCGGGCGAACGCGTCGGACCGCACGCCGACGGTCGCGCGGATCGCAGGATCGAGGTTGGCGGACAGCAGGGTCCACGCCGCGAAGTCGGGGATCCAGAACGCGCCGTTGAACCGGACCGCGGTGTCCTTGGGATCGCGCGGCGGCATCGGCTGGCCCTCGCGGCGCTCCTCCGGCAGCGCGAGGTCGAGCGACGACCGCCCGACCTGGGCCTCGGCGCCGGTCCGCCACTCGAGCTTCGACAGCCCGGCCCAGCTGTCCGCCGTGCGGGTGACCTCGACGCGCGGCGTGACCGCAGGCGTGTCGACGTGGATCTGCTGGTACAGGCCGGCCTCGAAGATGAACTGCTGGGCGATGCCGGACACCGCGAGCTTGGCCGACCACGGACCGTCGTGGTACTGCGCGCCGGCGGTGACCCGCACGAACCGCGTGTTGTTGTAGAACCGCTTGGCCTTGGCCTCCTCGGGGTCCTCCTTGGTCGCGTAGAGCTCGAACACGTCGTTGGTGCCGATCGCGGACAGGTACAGCCGCCAGCGCTCCGACAGCTCGTGGTCGATGCGGAGCTGGCCGTCGTAGTAGCTCGGCACGGTGGTCAGCGACAGGTCGGCGCTCGCCGGGATCACCGACGGCAGCACGAGGTCGATCGTCGAGCGGCGGAACCCGAACATGTAGCGCGTCTTGTCGCCCGCCTTGCCCTGGGCGAGCAGCCCGCCGTCGATCAGCGAGACCTCGGCCTGGGTGGTGCGCTGGTCGGCGCCGGCCCGCGTGGTCAGCGCGATGATCCCCGACGTGGCGCGGCCGTAGGACACGTCGAACCCGCCCGGGATGTAGTCGAGCGTGTCGATCGACTCGGCGGGCAACAGCGCGCGGAACCCGATGTTGTGGAACAGCACCGGGATCTCGAAGTCGTCGACCAGGACCTTGGAGTCCTGCGGCGACGAGCCGCGGATCACCACGCCGGAGTAGCCGATCGGCAGCTGGAAGTTGACCACGCCGGGCATCGCGGTCAGCGCGCGCACGACGTCGTTGCCGGTGCCCGGGATGCGCTGCAGCTCGCGGCGATCGAGCTCGGCGGCGCCGGGCGACGGCGGCGGGGCCTCGCCGGTGACCTCGATGGTCTCGGCGTGGCTGCCGGCCGCCAGCATGACCACGTCGTCGATCTGGGTCGCGGTGACGTTGGCGAGCGCCGGATCGTAGCCGTCGCGCTCGATCACCAGGCCGGCGCCGATCGCCGCCGAGAGGTGGAACACGCCGCTGCGATCGGTCCGGGTGGACTCGGTGCCGCCGTCGACGCTCACCTTGGCGCCGGCGACCGGGCGGCCGAGCGCGTCGATCACGCGCCCGGTGATCGTCGCGACCGGCCCGTCGGGGCTGGGCGCGGTGGCGGGCGCGGGCGGCGCGCCAGGCGGCGGCTCCTGCGCGGCCGCGCTGCCGGCCCACGCGAGCACCGTGAACAGCGTCATGCAACGAGGCAACATGGCGGTGTACCCGCGAGCAGATGGAGCGTTCACGGCTTCGTTCACGGCTTCGGGCATGGCTTCGGGCATGGCTCCCTGCATCGCTTCCGGCAGTCCGGGCATGGCGGACGAAGCAACGCCCATGCCGCGGCGACACATGTCGACCTGAGTGGCCGCTGCGGGCGATTTGCTTCACCTCGCACGCGCGCGGCAGCGCGCGCCTCCGCATGGGTTGTCGACAGTGTCGGCGACGCGACAGGACCACCGGCCCCATGGGTGGCGCACGCCACAGTCCGGATGCGCGCGGCCTCGTCTGCGACATCGCCCGACTGCGGATGTCGCACCCGAAAAAAAGTGCGGCGTCCGCGGGGGTGGTGCGGACGCCGCGTCAGGCAGCTCACGCCGGGGCGGGGGTCAGAGGTCGGGGGAGACCCGGCGCGGGCCGCCGTTCAGTCCTCGAAGTCGTGGCCGTGGCCCGCGTGGCCGCCGCCGGCCGCCTTGTCTTCCTTCTTGGGCTTCTCGGCGATCAGCGTCTCGGTGGTGAGCATCAGGCCGGAGACCGACGACGCGTTCTGCAGCGCGGTGCGCACGACCTTGGCCGGGTCGATCACGCCGGCCTTGACCAGATCGGTGTACTCGAGCTTGGCCGCGTCGTAGCCGAACGCGCCCGAGCCTTCCTTGACCTTGGCGGTGACGATCGAGCCGTCGACGCCGGCGTTGTTGGCGATCTGGCGCAGCGGCTCCTCGAGCGCGCGGCGCAGGATGTTGACGCCGTAGCGCCGGTCGTCGTCGAACGTCAGCTTGTCGAGCGCCGCGATGCAGCGGACCAGCGCGACGCCGCCGCCGGGGACGATGCCCTCCTCGACGGCCGCGCGGGTCGCGTACATCGCGTCCTCGACGCGCGCCTTCTTCTCCTTCATCTCGACCTCGGTCGCCGCGCCGACGCGGATCACCGCGACGCCGCCGACCAGCTTGGCGAGCCGCTCCTGCAGCTTCTCGCGGTCGTAGTCCGAGGTGGTCTCCTCGATCTCGCGGCGGATCGTCTTGACCCGGGCGTCGATGTCGGCCTTCTTGCCCGCGCCCTCGATGATCGTGGTGTTGTCCTTGTCGATCGAGATCCGCTTGGCGCGGCCGAGGTCCTGCATCGTCAGGCTCTCGAGCTTGAGGCCGAGGTCCTCGGTGACCGCCTGGCCGCCGGTGAGCGACGCGATGTCCTGCAGCATCGCCTTGCGGCGATCGCCGAACCCCGGGGCCTTGACCGCGGCGACCTGCAGCGTGCCGCGCAGCTTGTTGACCACCAGGGTCGCGAGCGCCTCGCCGTCGACGTCCTCGGCGATGATCAGCAGCGGCTTGCCCTGCTTGGCGACCTGCTCGAGCACCGGGAGCAGGTCCTTCATGTTCGAGATCTTCTTCTCGTGGATCAGGATGTAGACGTCGTTGAGCACCGCCTCCATCCGCTCGGAGTCGGTCACGAAGTACGCCGACAGGTAGCCGCGGTCGAACTGCATGCCCTCGACCACGTCGAGCTCGGAGGTCAGCGTCTTGGCCTCCTCGACCGTGATCACGCCTTCCTTGCCGACCTTCTTCATCGCCTCGGCGATCATCTCGCCGATCTCGA
>DATAPF010000366.1:0-21060 GCA_036265355.1 Kofleriaceae bacterium
CGTCCAGTGCCCGGTGATCCGGCGGCCGTCCGCCGCCAGCCGGCCGCGAAACGCCCCGGCGTCGCCGGGGAGCGCGAACGCGAGCTGATCGCCATCGGCGCGGACGGGATGCGCGCCACCGAGGAAGTCCGCGGTCCAGCCGCCCGGGCCGCGCCGCAGGGTCAGCGGACCGCGCGCGTCGGGGCCGAACCGGCGCCTGGCCTGCCACAGGCCGACGAGCGCGTCCTCGCTCGACGCGGGACCGGCATGCGCCGCAGCGGCCGCGGACCCGGCACCGGCGCGCGGCGCAGACTCGCCGCGGCAAGCCGCCAGCACCGCCAGCGCGACCAGCTGCGAACGAACGGCGCGGCATCCCGCCATGGGCAACGCTCCCAGTGTACCCGGACAGGGAACACCCAGGACCGGGCTCCGGATCAGAGCTCGCCCCGCGCGGCCATCACAGCGCCGGCCCGGTCAGCCGCGCAGCGGGCGGAAGAAGCTGCGCAGCTCGTCGACCAGCAGCGCGGGCTCCTCCATCGGCGCGAAGTGGCCGCCGCGCGGCATCTCGGTGTAGCGCTGGAGGTTGTAGTAGCGCTCGATCCAGCGCCGCGGCATCACGATCACGTCGCGCGGAAACCTCGCCACCCCGGTCGGCGCCTCGACGACGGGCCGGCGGTCGTGCGACGGCCGCCACGGGTGGTGGGCGGTCTCGTAGTAGAACCGCGCCGAGCTGCCGAAGCTGCGGGTCAGCCAGTACAGGCAGACCGTGGTGAGCAGCTCGTCCCGGGTGAACACGCGCTCGACGTCGCCGCCGCAATCGCTCCAGCTCCGCCGCTTCTCGACCAGCCAGGCGCACAGCCCGACCGGCGAGTCTTCGAGCGCGTGCGCGAGGGTCTGCGGCCGGGTGCACTGGATGCTGGCGTAGCCGCGCTCGTCGCGCTGGAACCGGGCGTTGTGCTCGAACAGGTGAGGCTCGTCGCCGTACTCGCTGGCGTCGAGCGGCCGGCTGGCGAACGCGGCGAGCGGCGTGCAGAAGTGGAGGTGGACGCCGATCAGCCGATCGGCGTGCTTGTGGCCGAGCTGCGCCGCGACCAGCGCGCCCCAGTCTCCGCCCTGGGCGGCGAACCGCGGGTAACCGAGCCGCTCCATCAGCTGCACCCACAGCTCGGCGGTGCCCCAGAAGTGGATGCCGGGAACGGTCAGCGGGGTCGAGAACGCGTAGCCCGGCAGCGACGGCACGACGACGTCGAACGCGTCGGCCGGATCGCCACCGTGCGCGGCCGGATCGGACAGCGGGCCGATGACCTTCTTGAGGTCCCAGAACGTCCACGGCCAGCCATGGCCGAGCAGCAGCGGGATCGGCCGCGGGCCCTTGCCGCGCACGTGGACGAAGTGGATCGGGATGCCGTCGATCGATGTGCGGAACTGCGCGACCGCGTTGATCGCGCGCTCCTGGGCGCGCCAGTCGAAGCCGTTCCGCCAGTACCCGACGAGCTCGCGCAGGTAGTCGCCGCGGGCTCCGTAGCGCCAGTCGTCGTTGGCATACTCCGGCGACCACCGCGTGCGCTCGAGGCGGGCGCGGAGGTCATCGAGATCGGCCTGGGGGATCGCGACCTGGAACGGTTCGATGTGCATGGGGGCTGCGCCTCGCGCGACAGCGTATCAGCGCCCCGGGTCGCGGTCGCCGGCAGCGGCGCGCCGCGCTAGAGCGCTCCCGGGCCAACCGGCGAGCCCAGCCCGGTCGGGCCGTCGAACCCGGTCGCGGCGTTGCAGAAGTACGCCGTCGCCCCGCCGGTGCAGGTGCCGTTGTTGCCCGAGGTGACGTCGAACCGCAGCGCCGGGTTGGCGGCGATGCGCGAGTAGACGGTCGTCGGGTTGATCCCGGCCCCCGTGCTGCCCACGATGCCGGCGATCAGCGGCGCGGCGACGCTGGTGCCGCCGAACACCTGGAACGCCGATGCGGTCGACGACGTCGGGCCGAACACCGCCACGCCCGTGTTGGGATCCGCGACCGCCGAGACGTCGGCCTCCATGCGCCGGGCGCAGCCCGCGTCATGCTGCCAGCTCGGCTTGGCGAACACCGTGCTGCAGCCGCTGCCGGCGCCGCTCCACACGGTCTCGCGCGGCGTGGCGCCGATGTGGACCGACGTGCCGCCGACCGCGAGCACGCCGGGCGAGGTCGCCGGGAACTGCGGGCCGCCGCGGAAGCCGCTGTCGCCCGAGCTCGCCGTGACCGTGATGCCCGAGTGGGTGTAGTCCGCCGACAGCGAGCTGCCACCCGACTCGCCGCCACCGTAGCTGTTGCTGATCGCCACCGGCGCGCTCCCGGTCGGCGTGCACGTGACCGCCCGGTTCGCCGCGGCCCCGAGGTTCGCGAACGAGGAGCTGGTGCCCTCGATGAGCAGAATATTGCAGTTGGGGCACATCGCACTCACCATGTCGAGATCGAGCGCCGTCTCCTGCTCCCAGCCGACGTTGCCGGCCGGCAGGGTGGTGGTGCAGGTCTGGCTGCGGACGGCGAGGCAGGGGTGGACCGACCCGTTGCACGCCGAGATCGCCGGCAGCCCGAACGTCGAGCGATAATTCTGGAGATCCTGCAGCGCCCGGGGATAGCCAAACGCGTCGACGATCGCCACCGTCGTCGACGTGCTGCCCATGCTGGTGATCCCGTAGAACGAGCGCAGCTGCGCTGGACTGAGCCCGGCCGGCGCCGCGTTGGCCCGGATGTCCCCGTACGCGTCGACCAGGACGCGGGCGTGGCATTGCACCTCGCCGCCATCGTCACAGACCCGGATGTTCGCGGCGACGCGGATCTCGTCGTCGGTCATCGTCGTGGTCGGCTGGCCGTCGTCGATCGCGCAGGCTGCGGTGAACGCGGCGAACGCACAGGGGAGAGCTTGCAGGATCACAGCACGCGGTGTGGGGAGTCTCATGGGTTGCGACCATGCACAAAAGGAATGGGCAGTTTCAATATCAATTTTTCGTCTTAACGCTCCCGATACGAAATACAGAGATCGACGACCTGCTCCCGCGCACATGTCGCATCGTGCTCGCTGGATCCGTACATCTCGCGTGTGAAAGTGCAGTCGCGCGGGCACTCGATCACGAGGCCGGCGGTTCTGCGAGGTGCGCGTCGCGCCGCAATTTGCGACATCCGGAACACGCACTCTCAGGTGGACGCATTCTGCTGCGGGGCCGCGGCGGCGGGCGTGCTCGCCGCTCGCGCCGGCCGCGCGCGGCTACTTCTTGGTCCAGTGGCCGGTATTGCCCTGCTTGGGATCGACCAGGTTGGTCGCGCTCGGTCCGATCCCGATGATCTGCACGATCACCTCCTCGTCCCTGGCGCCGTCGTAGTGGTGCGCCTTCGCGGGGTGCATCATGAAGCTACCGGCCTTGAGCGGCGTCGTCTTGTCCGGATCGAAGGTGTCGCCCTCGCCGGCCCACCAGGTGCCCTGCAGCACCGTGACGAAGCGATCCTCCGGATGCCAGTGCGGCCGGGTCATCGCGCCCGGCGAAAACTTGGCCCGGACCACGTAGACCCCGGGCTTGGATGGGTCGCCCTGGATCACCGCGAACTTGACGCCGTCGTAGCCCGGCCGGTCCGTCCACTTCACCTCTTCGGGTGTGACGCGGACGAAGCCGGCCTTGTCCTTCTCGGCGCGGGCGTTCACCGCGAGCAGGACGACGGCCGCTGCCAGGGCCGCCACAATGGTTGTCCTCGTGCGCATGGGTACCTCCTGGATGACGGATGGATGACGGAATGATCGACGCGCCGGAGTCTGCATGATCGGCGCGCCGCCGCGCAACCGGCGGCGCCGAGGTCAACGCAGGTACCGGTCGAACCACGCCGCCGCGCGCTCGAGGCCCTCGCGCTGGTACCGCCCCGCCGGCTCGCCGCGCGGTCCCGGCCAGGGCATGCTGCGCAGCGATGTCCTGGATCGGCGCGCTCGTCCGGACCGCCCTGATGGCCGGCCTCGCGTACTACGAATGGCGCCGGCTGGTCCGCGACACCGGCCTGCGCGGCGCGCCCCGGATCGCCGCCACCCTCGCGATCGGCGCGAGCGTCACCCCGATCGTCGCCAGCGGCATCGTCCGCGGCGGTGGCGTCCCGCGGCTGAGCGGCCCGATCGCATGGCCGGGCTTCCTCGGCTGGGCCGGGTTCGCGCTGGTGTTCGTCGGGCTGCTCGCCGTCGACGGCGGCCGCGTGGTCGTCTGGATCGCCCGCCGGGCCGCCCGGGCCGCGCCGATCGACCCGGGTCGCCGCCAGGCGCTCGCCCGGATCACCGGCGGCGCGGTCAGCGCGCTCGCGATCGCCGAGGTCGGCACCGGCATCGTCGCCGCCCGGCGCCCGCCGCCGGTCGTCGATGTGCCGATCCGGCTCGCCCGCCTGCCCCGCGGGTTCGACGGCTTCACGATCGTCCAGCTCACCGATCTCCACGTCGGCGCGACGATCGATCGCGACTGGGTGGCGAGCCTGGTCGCCCGCAGCAACGCGCTGGCGCCCGACCTGATCGCGCTGACCGGCGACCTGGTCGACGGCTCGGTCGCCGAGCTGCGCGACGACCTCGCCCCGCTCGGCGCGCTGCGCGCGCGCCACGGCGTGTACTTCGTGACCGGCAACCACGAGTACTACGCGGGCGTCGACGCCTGGATCGCCTACCTGCGCGAGCTCGGCATCCGCGTGCTGCGCAACGAGCGGGTCGCGATCGCGCGCGACGGTGCGGCGTTCGACCTCGCCGGCATCGACGACTTCAGCGCCGCGCAGCACGCCCCCGGCCACGGCCCCGATCTCGCCGCGGCGCTCGCCGGCCGCGATCCCGCGCGCGCGGTCGTCCTGCTCGCCCACCAGCCGCGCCAGGTCCACGACGCCGCCGCGCAAGGCGTCGACCTCCAGCTGTCCGGCCACACCCATGGCGGCCAGGTCTGGCCGTGGCACTACCTGGTCTCGCTCCAGCAAGGCGGCCTGATCGCCGGCCGCCACCGCATCGGCCCGACCGAGCTCTACATCAGCCGCGGCGCCGGCTACTGGGGCCCGCCGGTCCGGTTCGCCGCCCCATCGGAGCTGACCCGCGTCATCCTGCGCGCCGGGTGACCGCGAGGACGTCGCCAAGGGGTACGCGTTTCAGCTCCCCGACGGACCGGCGCTGTACGGCTGCGTCGTCGAAGGCGTCCTCTCACAGCTCCACATCACTCGTCGGCGAGGCCTCGAGCGAGGCCCTCTGCAGAACTTCGGGCGGCCTGATGGAGAACAGGGACGTCTGATGACCCGCGTCGCGGATCACCGGCCCACTCATGCGCGGCTCACAGCCGTCCTTCTGTTCCCCACAGGCCTGGCCCTCGACTGCATTCCCTCTGGAAGATTTTTGTTTTTCTGTTTTTTGGGAAAAAGAAAAAATCCCGGAAGGGAGCCTCCGCGCGGGGCGATGTACTGTGAGCGGGTCGTCCTGGCGTACCTGGTCAGCTGGCATGAGCCGGTCACAGGACCGCCCGCGCGGTCTCCCGAGGTCCCTGCCTGCTGCGTCGGTCACTGCCCTGCGTGATCAGCCGTCGGCCGCGACGCGGCCCTGATCGATCAGCCGCAGCACGGCGCGCCGCGCGGCGGTCCACTGCCGGGTCAGGTACGGACACGGCTCGCCGACCGCGCTGGTCGCCTCGAGCAGCGGGAACCCGAACGCGGACTCGACGCGGACCCAGCCCTCGGACGACAGCATCCAGGTGCCGACGCCGGCGTGGGCCAGCCGCTGGCGCCGGACCACGCCGTCGGCGCAGGTCGCGAGCAGGTGCTCGACGACGCCGGCGATCGCGCGCAGCGGGACGGTGCGGCCGGTGAGCTCCGCCCAGCGCGTCACCGCGTCGAGCCCGCGCAGCACGTCGTAGAAGTAGAACCGCGGGAAGCACGGCGCGCGCCACGCGATCTCGCGGGTACGCTCCTCGGCGTTGTGCACGGTCTGCGAGCCGAGCATCAGCCCGCGCTCGATCAGGAAGCCGGCGGCGCGCTCGACGAACGCGGCGTGCTCGGCGGTCCACGCGGCCGGTGAGCCGAGCAGCATGGCCTCCAGCGGCGCGACCGTGCCGACCATCGAGCTCGGACACTCGCCGGTGACCCGGTAGGCGGAGTCGTCGCAGCTGAGCCCGCCGTCGACCATCTGGTAGCGCGCGAACCACGGCGCGATCCACGGCAGCGCGCGGTCGACGTCGCGGCCCGCCGCGGTCAGGACCTGGAACATGGAGCCCAGCGCGCAGTGGCACAGGACGTCGCGGTAGGGGTCGGCGCCGGGCGGTAGCTCGCCGGGCTGGATCGGGAAGATCTTGAGCGGGAAGGCGTCGAGGCGCTCGAGCATCCGGGTCACGGCGCGCTCGGGGATCCGGCGCGCGTCGCCGGTCTCGTGGAGCACCAGCATGTGCCACCACGGCGAGTCCCACTTCGGCCAGTAGACGTCGGCGTCGAGGCTGCGCTGCGCGGTGTCCGAGACCAGGTAGCGGATCGACTCGGCGATCGCGGCCTCGATCGCCGGGCCGGGCACCGGCCGAGGAACGGGGACGGCGAGCAGCCGGCGGCGAAGGTCGTCGAGCGCCATGCCGCTGTATAGCACCGCGCGCGCGGTCACCCGCCGGGGAACCGAGGCGCGTCGGGCTCGAGCTCGATCGCCAGGGCGTTGGTGACGTACGAGATCATGTGGTACTGGCCGGCCAGCGCGAGCAGCTCGACGAGCTGATCGGGCCGGTAGACCCCGGCGAGCGATCGCCAGAGCTCGTCGGGCACGGTCGCCGAGCGGTGCAGCGCATCGCACAGCGCGAGCAGCAGCCGCTCGGCCGCCGAGAACGGCGCGGGGTCGCCGCGGACCGTCGCGGTGATCTGCGCCGGGGTCAGCTCGGCGGCGGCGGCGAAGAACCGGACGTGGGCGCCCCACTCGTACTCCGAGCCGCACAGCGCGCAGGTCCGCAGGATGACGATCTCGCGCTCGCGCAGCGCGATCGAGCCCGGGTCGAGCAGGCCGCCCTTGCGGACCCGGCGCAGGACGCGCGGGTTGTGGGCGAGCGTGGTGAACAGCCGGAGCGGCGCCATGCCGGGCGGCATCAGCCGGGCGAGGTCCTCGGCGGTGGTGGGTTCGTAGGGAGGTTCGCGGGGAGGGATCCGGGTCATGCTACAGGAATCGTAGCGCGAGCGCCGACCGATCCAAAGCCACAGCGTCCCACCCGCAGCACAGGTACACGCGTGCGTGCCGGGACTGTCGCGCTCACTCCGGTGCACGCCATTCATCACAGTCAATCCCTACGTGGTGGCTGGAGAATCCAGCGTGCCGCGTCCTGCGGCAGGCCGCTGGACTGGCAACTTGTCGGCGGGGACGTTGTCGTACGCTCGCGTACACTCCAGATCGATTCCTATCGACGGTGGTGCCCCATCCGGACCGGCTTGCCGGGTCCACCTCACGGTGTCGCCGGGGTGATCCGGACCGCAAATGTCCTTGCTGCGTGCTCTCGACCTTTCTCGAATCACGGCGTACAGTAGGGCGCTCGTGGTAGTTGTTGAAAGCTGCAGTCACTGTGAATGAGAGCGTCGCGCCGCTCGAGCCTGCGGCAAGCTCGCTCTGGAGGGAGCCGGTGCTCCTCGTCATCCTGGGCACGAGCTTCTTCCAGGCAGTGACCCTCTTCATGATCACGCCATTCCTGGCGATCCACCTCACGTCGTCAGGACTGATGACCCTCGAGCAAGCGGGCCTCGTCATCGGCATCTCGTTCTGGATCAAGCGCGGCGGCGGCCTGTTCGGCGGCATGGCGGCCGACCGCTTCGGCCGCCACGGCGTCATGATCGCGGCGCTGGCGATTCGAATCCCCGGCTACGTCCTGCTCGCCTACGGGACCACGTTCTTCTCCCTGTTCCTCGGCTGTGCGCTCGTGTCCGCGGGGAGCGCGCTCTACCTGCCGGCGGCCAAGTCCGCGCTCACGATGGTGACCCTGCCGAGCAACCGCATCCGGGTGTTCGCCCTCCGGACGGCCGCGGTCAACACCGGCGCGGCCATCGGCCCGCTGGTCGGCACCCTCTTGCTCGCCTACTCCTCGAAGCTCCTGTTCGTCGCGGCCGCCGGCGCATTCGTGCTCATCACCGTCGTGAACGCCGGGCTGCGGTTCCCGGATGGCCGCAGGGCATCGGGGAGCAGCCTGCGGCTGTTCCTCGCGGTGGCGAAGACGCCGCACGTGCCGGGCTTGATGGTATTCGGTGCGCTGTTCTTTCTCGCCTACATCCAGACCGAGACGATCATCCCGGTGCTCGTCAAGGATGCCGGCCGCATCGACGTGCTCGGCCTGCTGTTTGGCTTCTGGGCGGCGGTCGTCGTGGTCGCGCAGATCATCGTGTCGCGCGTCATCCTGTCCATTCCGCGGCAACTCGGCGTGCTGCTCGGCTTCACCGCCTTCGTCCTCGGGTTCTGCTTGCTCCACCTGGCAGGCAAGGTGCCTCAGGTCCCGTTCGTCGTCGGGCTGTTTGCTGCGATCTCGCTGTTCAGCGTCGGCGAGGTCATCCTGGATCTCCGGCTCGACTACGACGCTTCGCTCGTCCCGGTCGAGCGTGTGGGGACGACCTTCGGCTTCGTCAACATGGCCTGTGGCATTGGCGGGCTGATCGGCAGCTCGCTGGGCTCGTTCGCGTACGATCATCTGGACTCGTCCAGCTGGCCGATCAGCTCGGTGTGGCTGCTCATGGCGGTGCTTTCTGCAGCGGCGGTGCCCATCCTCAGGAGGTGCCGGCCGCCGCCACTGGATCTGAGCACGAGCGAGTAGAACGAACGGAGATCGAAGATGGTAGCCGACATCATCCTTGTGGGTCCGAAGCGACACATTGCCGAGCGCGCCTGGCAGCTCGGCGCGAGGCCGTTCATCGTCCAGCCCCAGGACCAGGCGGAGGACTGGGTCCAGCGCCAGACCGAGCGGACGCTGGTCATCGACTACAACGATCCGGTGCTCATCCCGATGCTGGCAGCGGCGCATTCCCGCATCCATTTTCGCTGCGCCATCACCACCACCGAGCTGGGTCTCCTGCCGTGTGCCCGGATCAACGAGGCGCTCGACCTGCCGGGGACGCCGGTCGCGGTCGTCGAGCGAACGCGCAACAAGCAGTCGATGCGCGAAGCCCTCGCCGCCCGTGGGTTCTCGGTCATCCAGTGGGCGGCGGTCACCACGAAGCAGGACGCGATCGCGTTCGCCGCCCGAAACGACTATCCCTTCGTGTTGAAGCCGCTCGACGGGGTCGGCAGTATCGGCGTGAAGAAGATCCGCTCGGCCGCCGATCTGGAGCGAACCTTCGACGGCAAGACGCCGTGGCTCGCGGAGGAGTACCTGGACGGGAACGAGTACTCCATCGAGAGCTTCTCGTTCGGCGGCCGGCACATCATCCTCGCCATCAACCAGGAGATGAACAACACCGACCCGAGCGGCAATGAATTCCTGGAGCTCACCCACAAGATCCCCGCCCCGATGAGCAAGGAGCAGGATCACGAGATTCGAGCGTTCATCCGCGGGTTCCTGGACGCGATCGGCGTCCAGGACGGGCCCGCCCACACCGAGCTCAAGTACACATCGCGCGGACCCCGCATCATCGAGACGCATACTCGTCCGGGAGGAGATCGCCTGTGGGATCTGGTGCGGCTCACGACGGGCTTCGATCTCGTCGACATGACGCTCCAGTGGGCACTGGGAACGCTGTCACCGCTGACCGAGGACCCCGAGCCGCGAGGCGCCGCGGTGATCCACTACTTCACGCCACCGCCCGGAAAACTGCGTCGCGTCCACGGTGTGCAGGCGCTGAAGCGGATCCCCGGCGTGGTGGACATTGCGCTTCTCGTCGATCTGGGAGATCAGATCCGGCCCCTCACGCAGTCGGATGATCGCGCTGGGTATGTGATCGCCTACGCCGACACGGTCGACAAGGCGCTGGAGATCTGCAAGGAGGTCAGCGGCCGGCTCGTGCTCGAGACTCGATGATGGCGAGCCAGGCGAGTCGCGGTACGTTCTGACCATGGCGCGGTCGCGGACGTCACGCCGCCCGATCATGCGGGTGCTGGACGGGCTCGGCCGGCGCTGGGCGCTGCGCGTGCTGTGGGAGCTGCGCCACGGGCCGCTGACGTTCCGCGCGCTGCGCGAGGCGTGCGACGACGTGTCGCCGAGCAGCCTGAACCAGCGGCTGCGCGAGCTGCGCGCGCTCGGCGTGATCGCGCTCGGCGACGACGGCTACGGCCTGACCGCGTCGGGAGTCCAGCTGAGCCGCATCATGCTCGACCTGGTCCGCTGGGCAGAGCAGGCGCTCGGCAAGCGCCCCCCTCCCGCGCCTCGCGCTGTGCGCGGCCGACGCAGCCTGGATCGCGGCTCACGAAAATCACATCCGCTGTGACGGCAGCCCGGCCACCCGGCTTGCCGGAATCGCGTCGACAAAGGCAACGCCTCGTCCGATCCGGTCGCCCGCGTCGACCGTCGCAGGGGGCCACCGGCGTCGCGAAACGCCCCGCGCGCCGGCTGCGATGCAGGCGGCCCGAATGGTTCCGCGGCGGTCGAGCCGCGCGGCGAGTGGTCGTACCATCGCCCCGGATCGACCACGGCCCGGCGAGGGCGATCCGGTGGCTGGCCATGGTCTCGCATGGCGAGGTCGCACCATGCGCCCGCTCCCCGAGGCTCCCGTGTCACGTCCGCGCGTCTCTGTCCTGATCGGCCTCGCGGTCGCGCTCGCCGGCTGCGCGGCCGCGACCGGGACGAGCCGGCAACTCGAGGTCGGCCACCCGTCGAGCGGGCCGTTCTCGGCCGTCAACTCCGGCGGCTGGGCGACCGCGACCTGGGCGCAGGGCGCGAGCTTCGTGTCCGGCGAGGGCTCGGACCTGCAGGTCGGGGTCTACGCGGCCCACGCGACGCGCGTGCTGCTCGAGATCTACGCATCGGCGACCGGCGCGAGCGCGGAGTTCGACTACGTGATGGCCAGGGGCAGCGACGGGATCTGGCGCGCCCAGGTCGCGTCGGTCCCGGGCAAGACGCTGTACGCGTTCCGCGCGTGGGGGCCGAACTGGACGTTCTCGTCGAGCTGGACCCCGGGGTCGCCGGCGGGGTTCGTCAGCGACGTCGACGCCAGCGGCAATCGCTACAACCCGAACAAGGTGCTCGCGGATCCGTACGCCCGCGAGCGGTCGCACGACAAGACGTCGCCGGCGCTGCTCGGCGCCGGGCTCGACGGCGGGATCTACGGCAGCGGCGGCGACACGTACCACGGCGCGGCGCGCCGCAACTTCGACACCGGGCCCTGGGCGCCCAAGTCGGTCGCGCTCGCCAGCACGACGAGCACCGGCACCCGGCCGGCGATCGCCGCGCGCGACGAGATCGTCTATGAGGCTCACGTCCGCGGCCTGACCGCGCACAGCTCGGCGATGAACCTGACCACGCTGCTCGCCGGGATCCCGGGGTTCTCCGGCGTGGTCAACGTCCCGTCGAGCTGCCGCGGCACCTACCAGGCCGCCGGGCTGATGGCGCCGTACCTCCAGGGCCTCGGGATCAACGTGATCGAGCTCCTGCCCGTGCACGAGTCGGACAACGACACGATCCCGCTCGACCACTCGGGCGGCAACTACTGGGGCTACGTGACCGACGGCTACTTCGCACCGGACCGCCACTACGCGTGCGACAGGTCCCTGGGCGGCGCGACCACCGAGTTCAAGACCATGGTCAAGGCGTTCCACGATCACGGCATCGAGGTCTGGCTCGACGTGGTCTACAACCACACCGGCGAGGGCGGCAACTGGGACAGCACCAAGCAGACCGCTGCGGTGACCGGCCTGCGCGGGTTCGACAACATCGACTTCTACGAGCTGCCGGGCGGCGATCCGGCGTCGTACTTCGACACCACCGGCGTCGGCAACAACCTCAACGTGGCAACCGCGGTCGGCCGGCGGCTGGTGCTCGACAGCCTGAAGTACTGGGCGAACCAGATGGGCGTCGACGGGTTCCGGTTCGACCTCGCGTGCGAGCTCGGCCGCGACGCCGCGCCGTCGTACGGCTACAACGCCGGCGCGCAGCTCTACAAGGACATCGCGTCGTTCGCGAGCGCCGGCAACCTGGACGTCATCGCCGAGCCGTGGGACATCGGCGCCTACGGCGTCGGCCAGTTCCCGAGTGGCTGGGGCGAGTGGAACGGCAAGTTCCGCGACGCGACCCGCCGGTTCTTCAACGGCGACCTCAGCGGCTCGAACGGCGCGACCTACGCCGACGTGTTCTACGGCGACTTCACCGACTACAACGACCAGGGCGGCGCGCAGAAGACCGTCAACTTCATCGTCGCCCACGACGGCTTCACGCTCGCCGACCTGGTGAGCTACAGCGCCAAGACCAACGCGAGCCGGACCTGGCCGTTCGGGCCGTCGGACGGCGGCAGCGACTCCAACGACAGCTCGGACTCGGGCCAGGATCAGTCGCTGCGCCGCCAGCGGTTCCGCAGCCTGTTGACCTGGGAGATGTTCAGCCGCGGCGTGCCGATGCTGGTCGCCGGCGACGAGCTCGCGCGGACCCAGAACGGCAACAACAACCCGTACAACGTCGACGCGCCCGGGACCTGGAACAACTACGGGATGATCGCCACCGACAGCCCGCAGCTGACCGCGACCGGGGTGTCGGGCGAGGCCTATCACAACAACTTCGGCACCGACGGGCACGCCGACGGCAAGAACGCGCTGTTCCAGTTCGCGCGCCAGCTGATCAACCTGCGGCGGTCGTCGCGCGCGCTGCGCCAGGCCGACTACACGATGCCGATCACGTTCGCCAGGAACGACGGCTCGTCCGGGTTCGACTCGCACTCCGATCGCGCGGTGCGGATCCAGCTCGGCGGCTCGGCGGTCGGCGACACCGATTACCTGCTGTACGTCAACAACTGGACCGCCACGGTGACGTTCACGCCGCCGGCGCCGCCCGCCGGCAAGAGCTGGAAGCGGATCATCGACACGGCCGCGTGGGCCGAGCCCAACGACAACTTCTGGACCGACGCCGCGGCGGCGACGGTCGCCGGCACCTACGACGCGCACCCGTGGTCGATCGTCGTGCTCAAGGCGCTGTGACCTTCGCACCGCTGCCTCGCGCATAGCTCACGCACTCCCGATCGAGACCGCGTCCGCGTCGCGCGAGACTCGATCCTCCGTCGTTGCGAGCTCGCGGGTACCGCGGGACAGCCGCGCGCACTGGCACGCCCCTCGCACGTCCCCGCTGCACCGCTCATCGAAAGAAGACCCCATGTTACGTAGTGCATCATCACGTGGCCGATTCTGGTTTCCCCTGTTCTCCACGATCTTGATCGCGAGTTGCAGCGGCTCGCCAGACGCGCCGGCCCCCGCGGAAGGCGCGGCCGCGCTGAGCGACTCGTCGTCGAGTGCATCACAGGGCGGGCCGGACAGTGATGATTTTTGCAACGCGACGCAGCCCAGCACGGTGCTGACCGCGGTGCCACTGTCCCCGGGCGGCGCGGCGCCGATCAACGTCACCGTGCACTACAACCGGCCAGACGGTCAGTACGCCAGCTGGGGACTCCATGTCTGGCAGATCAACGACGCCAACCAGTTCGTCGCGGACTATCCCGGGGTCACGTTCCCGCAGCCGCTGCTGCCCGCCGGGTTCGACGGCTACGGCGCGGTGTTCCAGATCGAGGCCGCGAAGTTCACCGCCGCAAACGCGGCCGGGTTCGGCTTCATCGTCCACCAGGGCAACACCAAGGACCCCGATCCCGATCGGTTCTGGCAGTTCGCGGGCGGCGGCGAGATCTGGCT
Source organism: Kofleriaceae bacterium (assembly GCA_036265355.1). Classification (GTDB taxonomy): domain Bacteria; phylum Myxococcota_A; class Polyangia; order Haliangiales; family Haliangiaceae; genus JABFXX01. Next base: position 13,761 of record DATAPF010000366.1, read on the forward strand.
CCGGTCCGGCGACACGACGATCTTCACGGCCAACCCGCTCGCCGCCACGCCCGACCTCACCACGGTGCGGGTCCACTACAAGCGGTTCGACGCCGGCTACGCGCAGTGGGGGCTGCACCTGTGGGCGACCAGCGGGCTCGACGTCAGCCGGCTGCCCGCCGGGCTCCACGTCGACGATTTCGCCAACCCGGTGCCGCTGTCGGCGATGCCGGGGTTCACCGCGCGGCCCGACGGCTCCGAGGTCGTGTTCGACCTCCCGGTGCTGAACCCGACCGGCGACGCGAGCCGCACCGCGCTGGAGTTCATCATCCACGGAATGCCGACCAACCCGGTCGGCGGGGTCAACAACAAGGACGGCTGGTCGGCGAACATCCACGTCAACTACGCCGCGCTCAAGATCACCGCGCAGGTCGGCGAGATCTGGCTGGTCCAGGACACGCCCGAGGTGTTCACCGCGGTGCCCAGCACGCACACGGTCTCGACGATCGACGCGCGCGCGGTGTGGCTGTCGCGCGGCCTGTTGCGCTGGCCCCGGACCGACACCGCCGGCGCGTTCCGGCTGTACCACTCGGCGACCGGCCAGATCGTCGCGCGCCAGGGCGCGCCGGTGACCGGCGCCGACGGCGCGCTGGCGCTGACCGTGACGAGCGATCCGCTGCCCGCGCCGATCGCCCAGCGGTTCCAGTGGGTCGGCGCCGGCGTGACGCTCGCGGTCGCCGACCCGGCCGCGCTCGACGCGGTGCTGACCGGACAGCTCGTCGTGGTCCAGCAGGACGACGCCGGCAACGTGCTCGGCGCGACCACCGCGCAGCTCGCCGGCCTGCTCGATGACCGGTTCGCCGCCGCGCTCGGCGTCGGCGACCTCGGCGTCACGATCGGCCGCGGCCGCACCGCGTTCCAGCTGTGGGCGCCGACCGCGCAGCGCGTCGCGGTGTGTGTCTACGGCACCGGCCAGCCGCGGGCCGCGACCGCGCACGTCGCGATGACCCGCGATCCGGTCAGCGGCGCGTGGTCGGCGGCGCTGCGCGGCGACCACACCGGCAGCTACTACCGGTTCGCGGTCGAGGTGTTCGTCCGCGGCGCCGGCGTGGTCCGCAACCTGGTGACCGATCCGTACTCGATCAGCCTCGACGCCAACTCGCAGCATAGCTTCATCGCCGACCTCGACGCAGCAGCGCTCAAGCCCGCGGGCTGGGATCGCCACCGCGCGCCGGCGACCGTGCGCGCGCAGGAGGACATGACGATCTACGAGCTCCACGTCCGCGACTTCTCGGCGTCGGACGCGACCGTGCCGGCCGCCCACCGCGGCAAGTTCCTGGCGTTCACGGACCGCGACTCCGACGGCATGCGCCACCTGCGCAGCCTGGCGCGCGCCGGTCTGACCGACGTGCACTGGATGCCGTCGTTCGACCTCGCGACCGTCCCCGAGCTCGGCTGCGTGACGCCGGTGATCCCCGACGCCGCGCCGGACTCCGAGGCCCAGCAGGCCGCGGTCGCCGCCGTGCGCGATCAGGACTGCTTCAACTGGGGCTACGATCCGTGGCACTACACGTCGCCCGAGGGCGCGTTCTCGACCCGGCCCGACGACGGCGCCAGCCGGATCCGCGAGATGCGCGCGGCGGTGATGGCGCTGCACGAGGCCGGCCTGCGCGTCGGCATGGACGTGGTCTACAACCACACCACCGCATCGGGCCAGTCCGATCGCTCGGTGCTCGATCGCGTGGTGCCAGGCTACTACCACCGGCTCGACGCCACCGGCAACGTCCTGCACGACAGCTGCTGCGAGGACACCGCGGCCGAGAACGCGATGATGGCCAAGCTGATGACCGAGTCGATGGTCACCTGGGCCACCCAGTACAAGATCGACTCGTTCCGGTTCGACCTGATGAGCTTCCACCCGCGCGCGGTGATCCAGCAGCTGCAGGCCCGGGTCGACGCCGCGACCGGCCGCCGCGTGTTCATGCTCGGCGAGGGCTGGAACTTCGGCGCGGTCGGCAACAACGCGCGGTTCGTCCAGGCCTCGCAGCTGTCGCTCAACGGGTCGGGCCTCGGCACGTTCAGCGACCGCGCGCGCGACTTCCTCCGCGGCGGCGGGCCGTTCGACAGCGGCCAGAGCCTGGTCCAGAACCAGGGCTTCGTCAGCGGCCTGTTCTACGACGACAACGGCAGCGGCGCCGGCAAGACCCGCGGCGACCTGCTGCACGCGGCCGACATGGTCCGGGTCGGGCTCGCCGGCTCGATCCGCGACTACGCCCTGCAGACCGCCGACGACCAGACGCTGCAGCTCCAGCAGATCGACTACTTCGGCCAGCCAGCGGGCTACGTCACCGACCCGCAGGAGGTCGTGAACTACTTCGAGAACCACGACAACCAGACGATGTTCGACATCGGCGTCTACAAGCTGCCGCTGTCGACCAGCCGCGAGGACCGCGTGCGGACCCAGATGCTCGCCGCGGCGCTCGACGCGTTCAGCCAGGGCGTGGCGTACTTCCACGCCGGCGTCGAGACCCTGCGCAGCAAGTCGATGGATCAGAACAGCTTCAACAGCGGTGACTGGTTCAACCGGCTCGACTGGACGTTCACCAGCAACAACTTCGGCGTCGGCGCGCCGCTGCAGAGCGACAACGGCGGCAACTGGCCGATCCTCAAGCCGCTGCTCGCCAACCCGAGCATCAAGCCGACCCCCGCCGACCTCCGGCTCGCCCGCGACATGTTCCGCGATCTGCTCGAGATCCGCGCCAGCTCACCGCTGTTCCACCTGCGCACCGGGGCCGACATCAAGCAGCGGCTGACGTTCTACAACACGGGCAGCCGCCAGGAGCCGACCGTCGTGGTCGGCCACCTCGACGGCCGCGGGTTCCCACATGCGGAAGACGACCTGATCTACCTGGTCAACGTCGACAAGGTCGCGCACAGCTTGACGATCGACGCCGAGAAGCACAAGCCGTATCACCTGCATCCCGTGCAGGCGCGATTCGACGCCGCCGACCGCCGGCCGGCGCAGGCGGCCCGCTACGATCGCGCAACCGGCGCGTTCACCGTCCCGCCGCGCAGCGCGGTCGTGTTCGTCGCCGGCGACCGCGACGATCGGTAGTCCCATCAGCGCGGCGCGATCCGCTCGAGCAGCACCGCGCGCTCTGCGCCGGTGATCACGACCGCGCCGCCGCGCACCACGTAGCGGGCGCCGGTGGTGGCGTCGCGCAGCGCCGTGCCGTCGGCGAATACCGGCGCGACCGGGATCGACGCGCCCGCCGGCACGTCGAGCGCGACCACGACCCGGTCGTCGTTCGCCCCTGGCCCATCGACCCGGCTGAACACGTACGGGCTCGCCGCGAGCCGGGCATGCACGCCATGCGCGATCGCGACATGGCGCGCCCGGAAGCTGCCGAGCGCGCGCCAGTGGCGCAGCACCGCCTCGTCGACGCGATCCCAGTTCATGTCCGAGCGCGTCGCCTGCTGCGGATCGCCACTCGGAGCGAAACCGGGCGGCCGGGCGGTCTCGTCGCCGTAGTACACCTGCGCCGCGCCTGGAGCGAGCAGCAGCGCGGTGCCGGCCTCGATCAGGTGGCTGCGATCGAACAGCTCGGTGTCGTGCGATGATGCGTAATTGAGCATCTGGGCCGGCTTGCCGTGCTGCAGCGCGGCGTAGCGCGCGAACAGCGCTTCGATTCTCTCCGGGGTGTCCGGCTTGCCGATCGTCGCCTTCACCTGGTCCTGGAACTCGAAGTTGATCATCGCGTCGAACCCGGCGTCGTGCAGCGGGCCGCGCTCCGGACCATGGCCCCAGAACTCGCCGACCATCCAGAACGCGGCATCGTCGATCAGGCCCCGCGCCTGGTCATGCGCGTGCTCGGCCTTCCACTGCGCGAGCGCCGCGGTCGCCGCCCGCTTGAGCTCGGCCCACGCCTCGGGCTCGACATGCTTGACGGTGTCGCACCGGAAGCCATCGATTCCGTACGTGCGCACCCAGTCGGTGAGCCACGCGATCAGATAACCGCGCACCGTCGTGTTCGGCAGGTCGCGCGCCCGGGTGTCGGGCTTGTTGCGCAGGAACACCGGCAGGGTGACGGCCTCCGTGCTCTCGGTGCGAAAGTCGGGGAGATACGCGAGCTGCTTGGTCAGCTCGTCCTGGCCGCCGTCCTTGTAGCCCGGCAGCCCGGCGCGGACCCACGCCCGCCCCCACCAGTCGCCGAACTTGAAGTTGTTGTAGTCGATGTACGTGTGGTAGTCGGTGAGCGTCGCCTTGTCGGCGTCGGGCCACAGCACCGGGATGTGGAGCTGGCGCGCGGTGGTGATGTCGAGATAGCCGGGGTGGTTCATCACCACGTCGAACAGGATCCGGATGCCGCGGCCGTGCGCCGCCGCGACCAGGGCGCGCAGGTCGTCGGGCGTCCCCATGTTCTGATCGAGCAGCGTGTAATCCAGCGCGTAGTAGCCGTGGTAGGCGTAGTGCTTGAATTGCTTGTCACCGCCGACCACCCAGCCGTGGATCTGCTCGTAGGGCGCGGTGATCCACAGTGCGTTGACGCCGAGCGCATCGAACCAGCCGTCGTTGACCTTGCGGGTCAGCCCGCGCAGGTCGCCGCCGTGGAACGTGCCGACGTCGTCCCTGGCCACCGGCTCGCGCGACCGGCCGTAGCTGGCGTCGTTGGTCGGATCGCCGTTGACGAACCGGTCGGTCATCACGAAGTAGAGGATCGGATTGTCGGCGAAGCTCCCGGGCGCACGCGCCGGCTCGCTCGGGGCATCCGGGGATACCGGGGCCGGCGCGGCGGGTGCAGGAGGCATGGCGCGCTGGCACGCGGCTGCCACGAACCCGATCAGCAGCGCGGCCCAATCGCTCGATCGCAACGGAAACACGTCTCGGAGGTGCATCGTGGAACCTACGTCTCGGCCAACAGCGTTGTTGCTTTTCTCAACCGCAATAGGGGGGAATCGCGCGTTTCGCAACGCGAGAGCGGCCCGAGGGCCGGCGCGGATCGATGTCGGCGGTGAGGATGCCGGCATGGTAGAACGGCCCCCGGCGATCCGGAAGCCGGACGCGCGCCGGACCTGCCACGGGTGGCGGACGCGCGCCGCCGTTGCCGCGTGCAGCCTCGTCGCGGCCGCCGGCTGCGCCGCCCCATCGGCGCTGCCCGGCCAGGGCCCGCCCGACGTGGTCGCGCTCGACGCCCCGCGCACCGCGTTCGTCCAGCTGTTCGAGTGGAAGTGGACCGACGTCGCGCGCGAGTGCGAGACCTACCTCGGGCCCAAGGGGTTCGCCGCGGTCCAGATCTCGCCGCCCAACGAGCACGCCTGGTACACGACCGGCGACGATGCGCCGTACCCGTGGTGGATGCGCTACCAGCCGGTCAGCTACAGCCTCGACGCCAGCCGCAGCGGCAACCGCGCCCAGTTCATCGACATGGTGAACCGCTGCAACGCGGTCGGCGTCGGGATCTACGTCGACGCGGTGTTCAACCACATGACCAGCGGCTCGGGGAGCACGTCGAGCGCCGGCAACGATCCGTGGGGCGTCGAGAGCTACCCGCGCGTGCCGTACGGCCCCGGCGACTTCCATCCGACGTGCACCGTCAGCAACTACCAGGACGCCGGCAACGTCCAGACCTGCCAGCTGGTCGGGCTGCAGGATCTCAACACCGGCTCGTCGTACGTCCAGGGCAAGATCGAGGACTACCTGGTCGACCTGCTCAACATCGGCGTCAAGGGCTTCCGGGTCGACGCCGCCAAGCACATCAACCCCGGCGACCTCGGCCCGATCGTCAGCGCGGTCAACGCGCGGGCGGCGAGCCGGCCGTACTGGTTCTTCGAGGTGATCGGCGCATCCGGCGAGGCGGTCCAGCCCAGCCAGTACTTCGGCCTCGACGACAACCTCGCCAGCGTCACCGAGTTCGCCTACGGCCAGCAGATCTTCGGCAAGTTCGCCGGCGGCGGCAGGCTCGCCGACCTGCGCACGTTCGGCGAGTCGTGGGGCCTGATGCCGAGCAACCGGGGCGTCGCGTTCATCGACAACCACGACACCCAGCGCGGCCACGCCGGCGGCGGCAGCGTGCTGAACTACCACAACGGCCCGACCTACACCAACGCGGCCGTGTTCATGCTGGCGTGGCCGTACGGCTACCCGGTCGTCATGTCGAGCTACGCGTTCAACACCAGCAGCGCGTTCGACACCAGCTACGGCCCGCCGTTCGATCCGAGCTCCGGCGCGACCCGCGGCCCGTGGGACGGCGGGGTCAGCCAGCCGGCGTGCTTCAACCAGTCGGTCGGCGGCTGGGTCTGCGAGCACCGGTTCCGCCCGATCGGCAACATGGTGGCATTCCGCAACGCGACGATGGGCAACTGGTTCACCTCCGACTGGTGGGACGATGGCAACAACCAGATCGCGTTCGGCCGCGGCAATCAGGGCTTCGTGGTGATCAACCAGGAGGGCAACGCATTGACCCGCAGCTTCCACACCAGCCTGCCGGCCGGTAACTACTGCGAGATCATCTCGGGGGACTTCACGCCGGGCAGCGGCAGCGCCGCGCCGACCTGCGCGGGCACGGTGGTCGCGGTCGACGGGGGCGGCAACGCCTTGCTGACGGCACCTGCTTTCGGCGCCGCCGCGATCCACGTCGGCGCGATGGTCCCGAACGGGTCCACGCCGCCTCCGCCGCCGCCCACCACCGTGACGGTGACGTTCAACGAGGCCGCCGATACCTTCTTCGGTCAGAACATCTTCGTGACCGGCAGCATCAACGAGCTGTCGAACTGGAGCACCGGCAACCCGGTGCCGCTGGCGTGGATCTCGGGACAGGGCACGCGCGGCAACTGGCGGGCCACGGTGACCCTGCCGGCGTCGACCCACGTCGAGTACAAGTACATCAAGAAGGACGGCTCCAACAACGTGATCTGGGAGTCCGGTGCCAATCGCGTGCTGCAGACCGGCGCGGGCGGGACCAGCCAGACCACCAGCGACGCCTGGAAGTGATCGCGCGGCCGCCCGGCGCTGTCACCGGGCGACCGTGGCCGCCCGCGGCGACCGGCAGCCGCCGCTGCGCGTGGCCGGCTACAGCGAGAAGATGAACGCCAGGACGTTGGCCTGGTTGGCCGCACTGAGCGCGTTGAAGTTGTTCCGCGCGGTCGTGGCCTGGCCCCCGTGGCGCGTGATCGCGGCCGACGCCGTCAGGCTCGCGCCGTCGTGCATGAACCGGGTGCGCGCGCCGATGCCCCACAGCGCCGCGGTGCGGACCTGGTTGCGCGTGCCCTGGCCGCCGTTCTGCACGATGCCGTCGCCGGTGCCGACGTCGTGGAGCAGGAA
>DATAPF010000367.1:0-30147 GCA_036265355.1 Kofleriaceae bacterium
CAAGATCAACCTCATCCGCGATGTCACGCCCGTTCCGCACAACGGCTGCCGTCCTCGCAAGCGCCGCAGGGTTTAAGCACATGGCTCGTTACATCGGTCCCGTTTGTCGGCTCTGCCGGCGCGAAGACATGAAGCTGTTCCTCAAAGGGGAGCGCTGCTACACCGACAAGTGCGGCTACGAGCGGCGCGCCTATCCGCCCGGCCAGCACGGCCAGAGCCGGCGCCGCAAGCGCTCGGACTACGGCGAGCAGCTGCGCGAGAAGCAGAAGGTCAAGCGGATCTACGGCATCTCCGAGAAGCAGTTCCGCGGCTACTACTACAAGGCGCTCCGGACCAAGGGCGTCTCGGGTCACACGCTGATCCAGCTGCTCGAGCGGCGCCTGGACAACGTGGTCTACCGCATGGGCTTTGCCTCGGACCACGCCGATGCCCGCCAGCTGGTCCGCCACTGCCACTTCACGGTCAACGGCAAGAAGGTCAACATCCCGTCCTACCTGGTGCGCGCGCGCGACATCGTCCAGGTCCGCGAGTCGTCGCAGAAGATGGCGCGGATCAACGAGGCGCTCGCGGCCGTCGATCGCCGCGGCGTGCCCCAGTGGATCCAGATGGACAAGGACAACTTCCGGGGCGCGATCGCCCAGCTGCCGTCGCGCGAGGACGTGACGCTGCCGATCCGCGAGCAGCTGATCATCGAGCTCTACTCCAAGTAACCCAGGTCCCCGAAGTCCCCAAGTTGCAGTGATAAAATAGCTTTCCTGGTAGCCGAGCCGGCCCTCACGACCGGCCGTGGCGCCCGAAATGGCAGGCCTCGAAACCTGCATGGCGATCGGCCGTGATGAAAGCGAGCCGGTCCGAGGAGATGCAAAGCGATGGAACCGACCCCCGAGCAGACCGCCTTCATGGCCAAGAACTGGCGCGACCTGATCCGGCCGCGCACGCTGGAGATCGAGGAGCGCAGCGAGACCTACGGCAAGTTCTCGTGCGAGCCCCTCGAGCGCGGCTTCGGCACGACGCTGGGCGTCGCGCTGCGCCGCATCCTCTTGTCGTCGCTGCAGGGCGCGGCGATCACCCACATCGCGATCGAGGGCGCGCTCCACGAGTTCACCTCGTTGCCGGGCGTCGTCGAGGATGTCACCGACATCATCCTCAACCTCAAGGAGACGCTGTTCAAGGTCGAGCACGACAAGACCTACACGGTCCGGCTCGACAAGCAGGGCGACGGCATCGTCACCGCCGGCGACATCGCGCTGGTCGACGGCGTCACCTGCCTCAACCCGCACCACCGGATCTGCACGCTGTCCAAGGACGGCAAGGTCGCGATCGAGCTGACGATCGCGACCGGCCGCGGCTACGCGCCCGCCGAGCGCCACTCCAGCGAACTGCCGGTCGGCACGATCGCGATCGACGCGCTGTTCTCGCCGGTCCGCAAGGTCAACTTCACCGTGACCAACGCGCGCGTCGGCCAGCAGACCGACTACGACAAGCTCACGCTCGAGGTCTGGACCAACGGCTCGGTCCGGCCCGACGACGGCGTGGCCTACGCCGCCAAGATCCTCAAGGAGCAGCTCAACCTGTTCATCAACTTCGAGGAGATGGCCGAGCCGGTCGAGGCGCCGCGCGACGAGGCCGCCGAGAAGCTCAACGAGAACCTGTGGCGCACCGTCGACGAGCTCGAGCTCAGCGTGCGGTCGGCCAACTGCCTGCAGAACGCCAACATCAAGTACATCGGCGAGCTGGTCCAGAAGACCGAGTCCGAGATGCTCAAGACCAAGAACTTCGGCCGCAAGTCGCTGAAGGAGATCAAGGAGCTCCTGGCCGAGATGGGCCTGCAGCTCGGCATGAAGCTCGACAACTGGCCGGGCCCCAACCCGCTCAAGAAGCCGTAGGACCGCACGCCAACCAGCTGCTCCCCCAGGACACCGCCATGCGACACCGCAACTCAGGACGAAAGCTCGGCCGCAATGCTTCGCATCGCGCGGCGCTGTTCAACAACCTCGTGACCTCGCTGCTCACGTACAGCCGGATCGAGACCACCGAGGCCAAGGCCAAGGAGCTGCGCAGCTTCGCCGACGCCACGATCGGCTGGGGCGTGTCGGTCCACGCGCTGGTCGCCAAGGGCGACAAGGCGACCAAGGAGGAGCGCGCCCAGATCGTCCACGCGCGCCGCATGGCGCGCCGCACGGTCAAGACGTCGGAGGCGCTCGACCGCCTGTTCGGCGAGATCGGCTCGCACTTCGCGAGCCGCAAGGGCGGCTACACCCGGCTGCTCAAGACCCGCGTCCGCAAGGGCGACGCGGCGCCGATGGCGTTCGTCGAGCTCGTCGGCCTGTACCAGCCGCAAGCGGCCTGATCGACGAGCGAAGCGAGTCGGGGAGGGGGAATCCCCCTTTCGATCGATCGGCCTCGAGCGCTGTGCTGCAGCGCTCGATCGGTTGCACCTCACGCATCGATCTCGAGTGCCGGGCCGTGGCCTGCAGCGCTCGATCGGTTGCGGGCTGCGGGATCTTCCGCCACCGGAGCGTGACTTCGATCGCGGTCGGCCTTGGCAGTTGCGCGAGAACTTGGTCGCGCGCGTGTCATCGCAGTGGCGGCAATGTTGTCGTCCACACACGGGCTACAGTCGATCGCCCGGATCGCCCGGATCGCCCGGCCGATCACCGAGCGTAGCGATCGCTTCAGCGAATCATACTTTCAATCCTCGCATCGGCTGATGTAGGGTGGGCACCGATTGTGCTGTCTCTGGCCACGAGGGAGCGAATGATGCGCAGTGCGATTCGAACGGGCTTGATCATCGCGGCAACCGCTGCCGCAGCCGCGTGCGGGACCGAGCCGGGTGAGCTGGCATCGGTCAACCAGGCCGTCTCGGCGGTGCCGGCGATCCGGTTCGCGGAGATCCACTACGACAACGTCGGGACCGACGCCGGAGAGGCGATCGAGGTGTCCGGGCCGGCCGGGGCCGACGTCACCGGCTGGCAGGTCATCCTTTATAACGGCACCGGCGGTGCGTCGTACGACACCAAGCCCCTGAGCGGCCCGATCCCGGCGACCTGCGGCGACCGCGGCGTCCTCGTCATCAACTACCCGGTCAACGGGATCCAGAACGGCAGCCCCGACGGCATGGCGCTGATCGACGCGAGCGGCGCGGTCGTCGAGTTCCTGTCGTACGAGGGTGTGTTCGCCGCGACCAACGGCCCGGCGAACGGCCTGACCTCGACCGACATCGGCGCGAGCGAGAACGGCACCGAGTCGATCGGTGGGTCGCTGCAGCGCAGCGCCGACGGGACCTGGACCAAGGCGACGACCAACACGTTCGGCGCGTGCAACGACAACGGCGGGACAACGCCGCCGCCGCCTGTGGTCGCGAGCGTCACGGTGACGCCGGCGACCGCGACGGTCGTCGTCGGCGCCACCCAGACGTTCACGGCGGCCGCGTTCGACGCCGCGCAGCAGCCGATCACCGGGGTCACCTTCACCTGGTCGACCAGCGACGCGACGATCGCGACGGTCAACGCCGGTGGCGTGGCGACCGGCGTGGCGGCCGGGACCGCGACGATCACGGCCGTGGCGCCCAACGGCGTGTCGGGCTCGGCGTCGCTGCAGGTCACTCCCGCGTCCACACCCGGCTTCCCGGACACCCGGTTCAGCGAGATCCACTACGACAACGTCGGCGTCGACGCCGGCGAGGCGATCGAGATCGAGGGCCCGGCCGGCACCGACCTCACCGGCTGGACCATCGTGCTCTACGACGGCACCAACAGCACGGCGTACAACACGACGGCGCTGAGCGGCGCGATCCCCGCGACCTGCGGCACCCGCGGCGTGATCGTCGTCAACTACCCGGTCAACGGGATCCAGAACGGCAGCCCCGACGGCATGGTGCTGGTCGACGCCGCCGGCCACGTCGTGGAGTTCCTGTCCTACGAGGGCACGTTCACCGCGGTCGGCGGCCCGGCGGACGGCCTGGTGTCGACCGACATCATCGCCCAGGAGCCGTCGAACACGCCGATCGGCGACTCGCTGCAGCGCGACGCGTTCAACCACTGGTCGGGCCCGTCCACCAGCACGTTCGGCGCGTGCAACCCGGCGGGCGCGCCGCCGCCGGCCAACCGGATCACGTTCAGCGGCCGCGACACGACCGATGTGCCGCTGCCGGTCGGGTTCCAGTCCCAGCTGTTCGCCACCGAGCTCACCGCGAGCAACGCCACGGTGACCACCACGTTCACCTGGTCGTCGGACACCCCGGACATCGCGACCGTCGACCCGTTCGGCGTGATCACCGCGCTCGCCGCGGGCACCGCGGTGTTCCGGGCGACCGCCGCGGACGGCACGACGGGGACCTGGCCGCTGCCGACCATCGTCGCGGTCGCGACCACGACCGCGTCGTACCTCGGCAACACCGAGTTCGGCGAGCCGGCCGACTCGGATCCGAGCGACGACTTCATCGTCCGCCACGCCGAGTACACCACCGACTACAACCCCAATCGCGGCGAGCCCAACTGGGTGAGCTACGATCTCAACGCGACGGACTTCGGCCCCCAGGACCGCTGCAACTGCTTCACGTTCGACCCCGATCTCCCGGCGTCGTTCACCCACCTCACGACCCAGGACTACACCGGCGCCGGCGCGGCCGCCGGGTTCGGCATCGACCGCGGCCACATGACCCGCTCGTTCGACCGCACCTCGTCGAGCCTGGACAACGCGCACACGTTCCTGCTGTCCAACGTCGTGCCGCAGGCCAGCGACCTCAACCAGGGTCCGTGGGCCGACTTCGAGAACTTCCTCGGCGATCTGGCGATGACCCAGAACAAGGAGGTCCGCATCATCACCGGCCCGGCCGGCAACCTGGGCACGGTCAAGAACGAGGGCAAGATCGTCATCCCGGCCAGCACGTGGAAGGTCGCGGTGATCATGGATCGCGGTCACGGGCTCACCGACATCCGCGACTACCGCGACCTCCAGATCATCGCGGTCAACATGCCCAACATGGCCGGCATCCGGAACGTGGACTGGCACACCTACCTCACCACCGTCGACGCGATCGAGGCGCTGACCGGCTACGATCTGCTCGCGAAGCTGCCGGACAAGGTCGAGAACATCGTCGAGGCCGGCATCCAGCCGCCGATCGCGGCGATCGACGGCCCGTACACCGGCAGCGAGGGCGGCAGCATCGCGATGAGCGCGGCGGCGTCGGTCGATCCCAATGGCACGGTGGTGAGCTACGCGTGGAACTTCGGCGACGGCACGACCGCGACCGGCCCGAGCGTCACCCACACCTACGCGCAGGACGGCGTCTACACGATCAGCGTCACGGTCACCGACAACGACGGGCTCACCGACAACATCCAGGTGAGCGCCAGCGTGGCCAACGTGGCGCCGGCGATCGCGCCGTTCGCCGGGGCGATGCTGCTGCCGGCCGAGACCTACGCGGCGTCGGGCTCGTTCACCGATCCGGGCATGGACCCGTGGACCGCGACGGTCGACTACGGCGATGGCTCCGGCCCGACGCCGCTCGCGCTGTCCGGCACGAGCTTCGCGCTGTCCCACACCTACCGCGCGGCCGGGGTATTCACGGTCACCGTCGCGGTGTCCGACGACCACGCGACCACGGCGGCGAGCCAGACCGTCACGGTGATCTCGCAGGCCCAGGCGGTGCGCAACGTGATCGCGCTGGTCGAGCTGCTCTCGGTGTCCGGGCAGATCCCGCGCAACATCGACATCCTGCTCGACACCCAGCTCGACGTCGCGGCGACCGCGCTCGACGTCCACCAGCCGATCGCGGCGCTGGCGGTGCTCGATGCGGTGCTGATCGAGATCGACGTGTTCGCCCGGCTCCGCCAGATCCCGGCGAGCGATGCGCAGATGCTGCGCGCCGCGATCAACCGGATCGTCACGTCGATCGCTGCGACCAGCGGCATCCGGCACTGATCCGGATGGGCAGTGGGAGCCGGTTCGCGTAAGCTGCACGGCCGACGATGCAGCGGCAGCCCCGGCTCGGCCGTTCGGAGGTGGTGGCCCGGCTGCGCGCGCTGGCGGCGCGGCATGGCGGCGCGGTGTCGCCGCGGCTGCTCGTGACCCACGACGGCGCGGCCGCGCGCAGCCTGCGGATCCACTTCCCGAGCTTCGCGGTGGCCTGCCGGGCGGCGGGCGTCGAGGTCGCCAGGCCGCCGCCGCGCCGCGGGCTGCGGCGGTCGGCTCGCCGGGTGTGGTCGAAGGGCCGGGTGGTCGGCGAGCTGCGGCGGCTCGCCGCCCGGGGCACGCCGACCGGATGGGCCGAGCTGCTGCAGCGCGGTCACGGCGCGCTGGTCCGCGCCGCGGCTGCCTACGCCGGCGGCCTGCAGCAGGCGCGCGCGGCGGCCGGGGTCGAGCCGCCCGCGCGCCGGCCGCCGGTGAAGCGCTGGGACCGGGCTGCGATCGTCGCGGCGATCCGCGCGCTGGTCCGCGCCGGCAAGCCGCTGGCGAGCTCGAAGGCGCCGCAGCGGCTGGTCGCGGCGGCGCGCTGGCACTTCGGGAGCTGGGAGGCGGCGCTCGCGGCGGCCCGGGTCGATCCGGACGCGGTCCGGCTTTCGCGCGCGCCGGTCACGCGCGACGAGGTCCTCGCGCGGATCCGCGGCCTGGCGCACGGCGGGACCGTGGTGCGTGCCGCGACGCTGCGGCCGGTGGTCAAGCTCGACACCGTCCGCAAGCTGTTCGGCTCGATCGAGGCCGCGGTCCGCGAGGCCGGGATCGAGCCGGTGTTGACCCACGGCAACCTCCGGTGGACCCCGGGGCGGGTGATCGACGAGCTCAAGGCGCGTGCGGCGCGCGGCGAGCTCCGGCTGAGCCGCCGCCTGCAGCGCGCCGTGCAGCTGTACTTCGGCGGCGCGCGTGCGGCGCGGGAGGCGGCCGGGCTCGAATCGCCGGTGCGAACCCGGCGCAAGCGCCGGCGGGTGCCGCTATCGCATGTCCGGTGACCGGTCGCTCGCGATCCCGTTCTGCGCCAGGATCTCGGCGGTCGCGCGGTCCGCGGCGCCGGCATCGATCACGATGCGCGTGCCGTAGCTGGCGTGGTAGTCGGACGACTCGCCGCGCGTGCCGTGGTAGTCGAGCTCGATCACGTGGAAGTTGCCGAGCGGCGCCTCGAACGCGCGCGGGACGTCGCGCATCGAGACGATGTCGACGCCGTTGATCCGCTCGACCACCGCGCCGTGGACCTGGTGGTAGCCGACGTTGACGTCGTGGGCGAGCACCTGGTTGACCAGGACGATCTGCTCGTGACGCTCCGACGGCAGCCGGCTGTAGTAGTAGTGCTTGAACCGCGGCGCGACGTTGTCCCACTTCCAGGTCGCCATGTAGTCGTAGGTCAGCGGCAGGAACACGAGCCCGGCGAAGATGAAGTAGGTCGGTCGCAGGCCGGGCTGGGGCGGCGGCACGAGCGCGGCCAGCTTGCGGAGCTGGAGCGTGACCCGGAGCGGCTCGCCGCGGCGCAGGATCTCGACCGCGAGCGGTGCGCCGACCTGGTGGCGGCTGACCAGGTACGAGAAGTGGACGCGGTCGTGCGCGCGCAGCGGGATCGAGCCGTCGGACGCGACCGGCACGCCCTCGATCGCGGTCAGCACGTCGCCCTCGTGGAGCGCGCCGTCGGCCGACGAGCCATGCACGACGCGGGTGATCAGCACGCCGGTGCGCGTCCCGGTCAGCCCGACGTGGTCGCGCAGGCTGGTGTTCTCGATCTTCTGCCAGTAGATCCCCAGATCCGGCACCCCGGTGATCGCGCCGTCCTCGAGGTCGTCGAACAGGTGCCGGATGATCGGGATCGGGACGACGTAGCCGGCCTTCTCGAGGTCCTTCTGCTTGTACGACTGGAACGCGATCCCGATCAGCTCGTCGTTCATGAACACCGGGCCGCCGCTGTTGCCGGGGTTGATCGCGGCGTCGGTCTGCAGCGCGAGCAGGTGGCGCTGCGAGTGGGTGTAGGCGCGGACCTCGATGCGCGACACGATCCCCGCGGTCACGCACAGCTCGTTGCCGCCGACCGGGAAGCCGTAGACCGCGACCCGCGCATTGCGGAACGGCAGCTCGCCGAACCGCACCGGGAGCGTGCCCTCGAAGAACTGGGGATCGTCGACGGTGAGCAGCGCGGTCTCGGTGTCGTGATCGACGCTCAGCACGCGCGCGGTGTACTTGCGCGGGTCGCCCGGCTTGAGCGCCTGGATGTAGAGGTGGTGCGACACGACGTGGGCATTGGTCAGGATCCGGTTGCCCGGGACGATGCACGCCGAGCCTCCGGAGGTCTTCTGGTACTCCATGTCCCACGGCTGGTAGTAGTTGGGCTCCTTGAGCACGGTGAACAACTTGACGACCGAGCGCCGCAGCGTCTCGGTGATCTCGGCATCTGCCATGTCACCAGGCTACAGCGGTTTCAGCCGGGCGATGGTAAGGTCCGGCGCCGATGACGATGCGGTCCAGCGTGCGAAAAGCCGTGATCCCGGCGGCGGGCCTCGGAACCCGGTTCCTGCCCGCGACCAAGGCGGTGCCCAAGGAGATGCTGCCGATCGTCGATGTTCCGACGATCCAGCTCGTGATCGACGAGGCGGTTCGCGCCGGGGTCACCGACGTGATCGTGGTCAACGGCCGCGGCAAGCACGCCATCGAGGACCACTTCGATCACGCCTACGAGCTCGAGCACACGCTGCGCGAGCGCGGCAACGCCCGGCTCGCCGACGAGATGACCGCGGTCTCGCAGCTGGTGCGGCTGATCTCGGTCCGCCAGAAGCAGCCGCTCGGCCTCGGCCACGCCGTGCTGTGCGCGCGCGAGGCGGTCGGCGACGAGCCGTTCGCCGTCCTGCTCGGGGATGACCTGATCGACAACGACGCCGATCCGGGGATCGGCCAGCTGATGCGCGTGCAGGCCGAGACCGGCGCGGCGGCGATCGCGATCATGGAGGTCCCGGCCGGCAAGGAGCACATGTACGGCATCGTGACGGGCGATCTCGACGCGAGCGGCCGGATGCGGATCCGCGACATGATCGAGAAGCCGAAGCCGGGCACCGCGCCGAGCCGGTGGGCGATCGTCGGGCGCTACGTGCTGCCGGCGGCGGTGTGGCCGCACCTGGCGGCGACCCGGCCCGGCGCCGGTGGCGAGATCCAGCTCACCGATGCGCTGCGCGAGCTCGCCCGGTCGCCGGACGGGATGTACGGCGTGGTCGTCGCCGGCACGCGTCACGACGCGGGAGACCGGCTCGGCTACCTGCGCGCCAACCTCGCCTACGCGCTGAAGCGGCCCGAGCTGCGCGACGCGGTGCTCGCGCTGTGCCGCGAGATGCTCGGCCAGGGGTAGGGCCGGCGCTCTCGACCTCGTCCCGTTGTCGCGCTCCCTGGAGCGCGCGTAGCACAGGCAGCGGTCGACGCGTTGGCCGATGCGCCGGGCTTGTGCCGAGGCCAGATCCCCGGGGATCGGCGCGCTGCGCCATTTTCTGCAACATGGCAAGGTCACTGGTAAATTCCGAAGCTGGTGCCGTCTGGACGTGCCCGATAGCCCGCCGTTCGTCAGGTGTCCGGTGCAGGATGTCGGCGTGGACCGCGTGAACCCCGGCGGGCGACTGGAGCTGGCGCAGGCGAGCGCGGATGGGGACGTGCTCCCGATGCGGGCCGAGGAGGGCGCCGCGGCGTGGGTGCGGGAGGAAGCCGTGCCGCGGGCGCCGTGGTCGGCTCCGGGGCCCGGCGAAGCCTCACCCCGCACGGAGCGCGCGCCCTGGCTCCCGGGGCCCGGGGATGCGTCGCGGAGGGCGGACCGCGCCGCGGCAACGCGGTTCGCCGAGGTCGCGGTGACCCTGCCGGTCCCTGGGCGGTACCACTACGCCGTCCCCGAGCCGCTCGCGGCGCGCGCGCAGGTCGGGGCACGGGTGCTGGTCCGGTTCGGGGCGCGCAAGGTGACCGGCGTCGTGGTGCGGATCGACACCGCGCCGCCACCGGGCATCGCGCCGGTGGCGCTGTCGGACGTGCTCGATGAGGTGCCGGCGCTGTCGCCGGAGCTGGTCGAGCTGTGCGCGTGGATCGCCGACTACTACGAGGCGCCGCCGGGCGAGGTGATCCGCGCGGCGCTGCCGGCGGGCAGCGGGATCGCCGCGCGCAGCGTGTTTGCGCTGACCCCGGCGGGGCGGGCGGCGCTCGACGGCGAGGGCGCCGCGATGCTGCCCCGCCAGCGCGCGCTGCTCGCCCGGTTCGGCGGGCGCGACCTGCCGGCGGCGGGGCTGGCGGCGGGCGTGCGCGGCCAGCTCGCGCAGCTCGTCGCGCAGGGCCTGGTCGAGCATCGCGAGCAGCGCGACGCGGCGCGGGTCCGGCTCAAGCGCGAGCGGTTCGCGGCGCTGGTCGGACCCGCCGACGCGGCCCGGACCCAGGTCGCGCGCGCGCCGCGGCGGCTGGCGGTGGTCGAGTTGCTCGCGTGCGGCGAGATCGCCGTCGCGGCGCTGGAGCACCAGCTGCCGGGGGCGCGATCCGCGGTGCGCGAGCTCGTCCGGCTCGGCCTGGTCGCGGTCACCGAGCGCGAGGCGCCGATCGCGGCGGCCGCTGCGGGGCAGGGGATGGCCGGCTCGGCGCCGCCGGTGTTGACCGACGAGCAGCGCTGCGCGGTCGACGCGATCACCGCGGCGCTGCGCGAGCGCGTGGCGCGCAGCGAGCCAGCCCCGGACCGGACTCCGGACGCGGTGTCCAGCGGAGCGTCCGCCGCAGCGCACGGGGCCGCTGCCGACGCGATCACCGCGGCGCTGCGCGGCGAGCCCAGGTGCGCGATGGCGATCGCCGGATCCGAGCGCGCGGGGGATCCCGGTGCCGCGTCCATGGCGGCGGAGCCGGCGATCGCCGCGGAGACCAGCCGGGAGCGCGCGTTCACCCCGTTCCTGCTCCACGGCGTGACCGGCAGCGGCAAGACCGAGGTCTACCTGCAGGTGATCGCGACCGCGCTTGCGGCGGGCCGCACCGCGCTGGTGCTGGTGCCCGAGATCTCGCTGACCCCGCAGCTCGCGGCGCGGTTCCGGGCCCGGTTCGGCGACCTGGTCGCGATCCTGCACTCGGGGTTGTCGGAGACCGCGCGGCTCGGTGAGTGGTCCCGGCTGCGCCGCGGCGAGGCGCGGATCGCGGTCGGCGCGCGCTCGGCGGTGTTCGCGCCGCTCGCCGGGCTCGGCGTGATCGTCGTCGACGAGGAGCACGACGGCTCGTTCAAGCAGGACGAGGGGGTGCGCTACCACGCGCGCGACGTCGCGCTGGTCCGGGCGCAGCGCGCGGGGGCGGTGTGCGTGCTGGGGTCGGCGACGCCGAGCCTGGAGAGCGCGGCGCACGCCGAGCGCGGCGCGTACAAGAAGCTCACGCTGACCCAGCGGCCGACCGCGCGGCCGATGCCCGAGGTCGAGATCATCGACCTGCGGACCTACGTGCCCGACGGGGATGCGATGCTGTCGGCGCCGCTGCGCACCGCGATCGGCGAGGCGCTGGCGGCCGGCGATCAGACGATCCTGTTCCTCAACCGCCGCGGGTTCGCGACCTTCGTGCTGTGCCGGGCCTGCGGCCACGCGTTCCGCTGCCCGCACTGCTCGGTGTCGCTGACCTATCACCGCCACAGCGACCGGCTCGCCTGCCACTACTGCGGCTTTGCCCAGCGCGTGCCCGAGGCTTGCCCGGGCTGCGGCGCGACCGGCACGATCGAGCGCAAGGGGCTGGGCACCGAGAAGGTCGCCGACGCGATCGCCACCGCGTTCCCGGGGGCGCGGGTCGCGCGGCTCGATCGCGACGTGGCGACCGGTGCGAAGATCGAGGCGGTGCTCGCCCGGGTCGCGCGCCGCGAGGTCGATGTGCTGGTCGGCACCCAGATGGTCACCAAGGGCCACGACTTCCCCGGGGTCACGCTGGTCGGCGTGCTGTGCGCCGACACCGGGCTCAACCTCCCGGACTTCCGCGCCTCGGAGCGCACGTTCCAGCTCCTGGCGCAGGTCGCGGGGCGAGCCGGCCGCGGCGATCGGCCCGGGCGGGTGATGATCCAGACCTACCGGCCGCGGGCGCCGGCCGTGGTGGCCGCGGCGGCCCACGACTACGCGAGCTTCTTCGCCGCGGAGATGGCGGAGCGCGCCGATATCGGGTTCCCGCCGCACGGCCGGCTGGTCGCGGTCCGGATCGACGGCGCCGATCCGCACGAGGTCGCCGGCGCCGCCCACCGGCTCGCCGAGCTCGCGACGGCCGCGGCGCGCCGACCCGAGATCGCCGGCCAGGTCGAGGTCCGCGGACCGATCCCGGCGCCGCTGGAGCGACTGCGCAACCGGACCCGCTGGCAGGTCTGGCTGCGCAGCGCGGATCGCCACGCGCTCCGCCGCGTCGCGCGCAGCCTGCTCGCGGTCGAGCTGGCCGGCACGGTCCGGGTCGGGCTCGATGTCGACCCGATTTCGGCGATGTAAGTGCACCGGGACCACCGCCGCGCGCCGGGTGCGGCGCGTGTATACTTTCGGCCGTCCGTCGATCCCACGGGGCTCTGACCCCGTCTCGCTTCGCTCGAGCCAACGTGCCTGCCCCGTCTGACCTTCCGTGTGTCCTGGTGGTTGCCGATCGCGAGCGGGTCGGCGAGCTCGTCGCAGCGCTGTCCGAGTTGCCCAGCGTCGACGTCGTGGTGTCGTCGGGCGGCGACGATACGGTCGAGCTGTTCGCGGCGCGCCACCCGGCCGTGGTCGTCGTGACCGCGTCGCTGGACCACGGCGATGCCCGCTCGCTGATCGCCACGCTGCGCGCCCAGCCGCCCGGAGCGCGCGGGGGGGCGCAGGGCAGCGAGCCCGCCAGGCCGCCTGCGCTCGACGGCGGGATGCGCGCGCCGCCGCCGCGCTCCGAGGTCGCGATCGTCGTGGTCGGCGACGACGCCGGGCCGATCCGGACCGCGCTCGACGCGCTCGAGCTGGCGCCCGACCGGTTCGTGAGCCGGCCGCTGTCGCCGCGGGCGCTGCGGTTTGCCGTGACCGGCGGGATCGACACCGCCCGGGCCGCGCGCGGCGCGCCCCCGCCGCCGCCCCCGCTGCGCCCGGCGGTGGCCGGGGCCGCGACGGGGCGGGCCGATGCGACGAGCTCGGCGGCCAGCGCGACCTGGGCGTTGCGGACGGACACCCAGCCGGGCGGGACCCCGCCGCCGCGGCCGCCGCGGGTGCCCTCGACACCGCCCCGGCCACCCCAACGGCCGCCGCTCGGCGCCAGTGCGGCGGCAGCGAGCCCGGCCGCGTCGCAGGCCGCCGCGGCACCGGCGGCCCCATCGAGCGCCTCGCCCGTGCCGGACGCCGCGGCGTCGGCCTTGACCCCGCTGACGGCGTCGGCGCTGACTCCGCTATCGGCGTCGGCGCTGACCCCGCTGTCGGCATCGGCGATCTCCCCGCTGTCGGCGTCGGCGAACTCGTCGATCCCCCCGGCGGTCGCGTCGCCGATCACCCCGTCCGCGCTCGCGGCGGCGCCGGCGGCCCTGCCGCCGCTGTCCGCGTCGGCGATCACCGCGATCACCCCGTCGCCGCCGGCCGTGCCGCCACCGCCACCGCGGTCGCCGTCGACCGCGGCCTCGGATGCGGCCGGGGCGACCGAGCCCACCACGCGGGCGGCGCTGCGCGCGCGCTGGGAGGCGCTCGCGGACTCGATGGCCGATCTGCCGGGTGACGACGACGACGAGCCGCCGCCGCTGCCACCCCCGCTCGTGATCAAGCCGCGCCGCCGGCACGGCGAGCCGACCGACGAGGTGTCCGTGCCGCCCGTGTGGAAGCCGGGCAGCACCGACGAGATCGCGCCGCTGCGCGAGCCGACGCTGATCCTGCGCGAGCCCGAGCCGTCGCGGGGCACGCCGCCGCTGCCTCCGGTGCCACCGCCACCGGCGCCCCTCGCGCCGGCCGAGTCACCGGCGCCCGCCGTGGCCCGGGCTCCGACCGGCGACGATGAGGTGGTCGTCGCTGCCCGGACGCGATCCGACGAGCTGTGGTCGGATCCGATGTCGATTCCGGCCCTGGCCGAACCCGAACCGGGGCCGGGCTCCATGTCGACCACGTCCGGGCCCGTCGCGGATGCCGCGGCGGCCCCCCCGGCGGCCCCCCCGGCGGCCCCCGACGTGGCCCCCGACGCGCGTGCCGAGATCGACTCGCCGGTGGTCTTCACCGGGCGGTCTGCCCCGGGCATCCAGGTCCCTGCTGCGCTCGAGGGCTTCCCCGACGAGCTGCTCGGCGAGCTCACCGATCGTCAGGCGGTCGAGCATGACGAGCCGGAGCCCGGTGATGGACCCGAGCCGCTGCTCGACGCCGGCGCGGGCGGGTCGCCGCCGCGCGACTTCGCGCGCGAGCTGCGCGCCAAGATGTCGATGATGGCGCAGCGGCTGTTCCACAGCGGCGGTGCGCCGGCGGTGCCGGCCGATCATGCCCCGCGCCACGATCACCACACCGAGATCGATCTCGCGGCGCTCGGCGACGATCCGCCGCTCGCCGGCGTGGCCGAGCTCGAGGCGCCGGCGCGTCTGGAGCCCGGCGAGCTCGCGACCTCCCCGGGATCGTGGGACAGCCAGGTCCGCGAGCGCGGGCTGCCCGACGCCGGCATGATCGTGCGCGGCGTGTCGGACGCCGCGATGCTGCTCTCCCGGATGTTCGCGCAGGGCGCGACCGGGCGGATCGGGTTCCGCCGCGACGAGGTCGAGACCATCGTGTACTTCGACCGCGGCCGGCCGGTGTTCGCGTCGTCCAACGAACCGCGCGATCGGATGGGCGAGCTGCTGCTGCGCGAGGGCAAGATCACCGCGTCGCAGCTCGAGCGCTGCCGGGCGGTGGTCGCCGAGTCCGGGCGCCGGATGGGCGAGATCCTGGTCGACTTCGGCTACCTCAAGCGCCGCGAGCTCTTGCCCGCGGTGCGGCGCCACGTCGAGGATCTGGTCTACTCGCTGTTCGGCTGGGAGCGCGGCACCTACGCGATCACGCTCGACACCGAGCCGTGCGCCGAGCGGATCCGGCTGTCGCGCCACCCCGCGGCGCTGATCCTCGAGGGCATCCGCCGCAAGCTCGACCGCACCAGCCTCGATCGCCTGGTCGGCTCGCCGTCGACCGTGATCGAGGTCCGCGACCGCGAACGGCTCGGCGGCATCGTCCACGCCGGCGACCTCGCACCGGAGGAGCGCGCCGCGCTCGCCGCGTTCGACGGCCAGGTCGACCTGGCGCAGATCGCCCGCAGCGCCGGGGTCGACGTCGCCGACGTCCTGCCGCTGGCCTGGTCGCTGTGCGTGCTCGGCCTGGCGACCGCGCGGCGCGCCGACGCCGAGCTCCCCGACGAGGCCACCGCGCTGGTCGGCGAGACCGACCTCGCGATCGACCGCGAGCGGGTGCGCGCGCGCTGGCAGCTGGTCAGCGAGGCCGACTACTTCGCGCTGCTCGGCGTGCGGCGCGACGCGACCGGCTTCGAGATCCGGCGGGCCTACCAGTCGGCGCGCCGCGACTTCGCCGCCGACTGCTTCCCGGGCGAGCTGCGCCGCGAGCTGGCGCGCGAGCTCGACGACATCGCCAGCGTGCTCGACGAGGCATTCCGCGTGCTGCGCGACGACCGGCTGCGCCAGACCTACCTGGCGAACCTGGTCGAGAGCTGACCGCGCGCTGTCCGGCTCAAGACGTGTCAAACAAAGCCGACTTCGTCGGCTTGTCGCCACGTCTTCTTTCGATCGGTCTGTCGCCGTAACCGGCGACAACCTGTACGGAATCGTCGCTCGAAGACTCGCGACTTCCGAGGTGTCGAACCATGCCGCAACGGCATTGTTCGACACCTCTTCAGCGCTCGAGCCGGGCGAGGTAGAACGCGTCGGCGTCGGGCGGCCAGCTCCGGTGCTCCTCGACCAGCCGCAGCCCGGTGCGCTCGACCAGCGCCGCGACCTGGTCGGGGCCCTCGGCGCGCGTGAACGTGCACACCGAGTACACCAGCGCGCCGCCGGGCGCGAGCCGCGGCACCACGGCGTCGAGCAGCCGGCGCTGGAGCTCGGCCAGGCGCGGCACGTCGGCGGGTACGAGCCGCCACTTGGCGTCGGGGTGGCGGCGCAGCACGCCGAGGCCGGAGCACGGCGCATCGAGCACGATCAGGTCGTACGCGACCGCGAGCGGCGCGGCCGGATCCAGCAGATCGCAGACCACCGGCCGGATGCTCGCCAGGCCGAGCCGCGCCGCGGTCTCGCGCGCCAGATCGAGCTTGGCCGGCAGCTGATCGGCGGCATCGATCGCCGCGGCGTCGTCGGCCAGCTCGGCGAGGTGGGTCGACTTGCCGCCGACCCCGGCGCACGCATCGAGGATCCGCTGGCCGGCGCGCGGCGCGGCGATCAGGCCGACCCGCTGCGCGCCGGTGTCCTGGACCGTCCAGCGACCGGCCCGGAACGACGCGCTGCGCGCCGGATCGCCCAGCCCGTCGATCGCGATCGCCATCGGCGCCTCGGCGACCGGCCGGGTGGTCGCCCCGCCCGCCGCGAGCTCCGCGATCAGCGCGTCGCGCGTGGTCCGCCGCCGGTTGGCGCGCGCGACCAGCGGCGCGGGCCGGGCGAACGCCGCGGCGAGCTCGTCGAGCCGGTCCGGCGCCGCGACCGCCAGCTCGCCGGCGATCCAGCCCGGCAGCGAGTGCTCGACCGCGATCCGCGCCGCCGGCTCGTCAGGGAGCGCCGGCTCGCCCGTGGCGGCCAGCTTGCGCAGCACCGCGTTGCAGAACCCGGCGAGCCGGGGCCCGGCGATCCCGCGCGCCGCGCGCACCGCGTCGTCGACCGCGGCGTAGCCCGGCACCCGGTCGAGGAACACCAGCTGGTACGCCGCAACCCGCAGCGTGGTCACCACCCGCGGCGGCGTCCGCGCCAGATCGGCGTGCGCCGCGATCGCGCGGTCGATCCGCGTCCGGTTGCGCAGCACGCCATACACGAGCTCGGCCGCGAGCCGCCGATCGCGCTCGTCCAGCCCCGCGCGCGAGAGCTCGCCGTCGAGTGCGGGCGTCGCCCATGCACCGCCGCGCTCGACCCGGTCGAGCACCCGCCGCGCGACATCCCGCGCCGTCGCGCCGGCCCCGCCGGTCCCACCCGCTCGGCCGGCCCGCGCGGTCACGCCGGCTCCGGCCGGCCGAGCACGTCACCGACCGCGATGCCCCGGCCCGCGGCGAACTGCGCCGCCGCCAGCCGCTTGCGTCCCGCCGCCTGCAGCTCGCGGACCACCACGGCGCCATCGCCGCACGCGACTCGCGCCCCGGCGGCGTCGATCGCCAGCACGGTCCCCGGCGCGGCGTGTCCCGGCGAAGCGGCGCCTGGTGCGGCGTGGCCCGAGGCAGCGGCCCCTGGCGCGGTGTGGTCCGAGGCAACGGCCCCTGGCGCGGCATGGTCCAAGGCAGCGGCCCCTGGCGCGGCATGGTCCAGCAAAGCGGTCCGCGCGTGTCCTGCCGCGTGCTCGCTCACGATCGCGCGTGCCCGGAACAGCTTGACCAGCTGGCCGCGCAGCGTCGCGTATGCGCCGGGCCATGGATCGACGCCCCGGATCCGCGCTGCGACCGCCGCGGCCGGCTGGCCGAAGTCGATCGCGCCATCCGCCTTGGCCAGCATCGGCGCGTGGCTCGCCGACGCGGGGTCCTGCGCCGCCGCCCGCGCGGTCCCCGCCGCGAGCCCCGCGATCACCTCGAGCAGCGCCTCGGCGCCGATCGGCGCCAGTCGCTCGAGCAGCTCCCCGGCGGTCTCGTCCGGATCGATCGCCACGCTGCGCTCGAGGTACACCGGCCCGGTGTCCATGCCCTCGTCGAGCTGCATGATCGAGACCCCGGTCTCGGCATCGCCGTGGATCACCGACCACTGCACCGGCGCGGCGCCGCGGTATCTCGGTAGCAGCGAGCCGTGGACGTTGATGCAGCCGCGCGGCAGCGCCTCGAGCACGGGCTTCGGCAAGATCTTGCCGTACGCGACCACCACCGCAAGGTCCGCCCCGGTCGCGACCATGGCATCCCGCAGCTCGCCGGTCCGCGCCGAGCGCGGCTGGATCACCGGCAGCCCGAGCTGCTGCGCCGCTGCCTTCACCGCCGGCGCCGTCAGCTGCCCGCCGCGCCCCGCGGGCTTGTCCGGCTGGGACACCACGAGCACGACCTCGTGCTGCGCATGCAGCGCGCGCAGGCACGGCACCGCGAACTCGGGGGATCCCATGAAGACCACGCGCACGCGGCGGATCTATCACCCCCCACCCTGGACGTCCACGCATGTGGACGTCG
Source organism: Kofleriaceae bacterium (assembly GCA_036265355.1). GTDB lineage: Bacteria > Myxococcota_A > Polyangia > Haliangiales > Haliangiaceae > JABFXX01. The sequence goes on from DATAPF010000367.1 coordinate 18,223, forward strand.
GACCCCACGCTTGCCTTTGCACGTGTGGTTGGTCCAGCTGCGACCGTACGCAGTCCCCGTGCTGGGCGAGTAGAGCGGTCGCGACGTGGATGAGAGGATCGGAGGTCGACGTCGAGGTCGACGGTGGGGTCGACGTCGTACGTCGCCGTCAACCTCGACGTTCGGGGTCAACGTCGACGTCAAACCGTCCACCTCAACCATCGCTTGCGTCGACGAGCCGGGGGCCGAGCTCCCGCGAGGAGGAGCTTCCACGGCCGGTGACTGCGAGGCACAGGCGGTTGAGTCAGACGTCCCCTTCGAGCAACCATCGCGAGACGTCAACGCGACCGCCGTGGGCGACCGCGAGCAGGATGGGGTCGGACGCCGCGACCGTGACCAGGATTGGCAGGTGTTGCCCCCGCACATACCTTGCGTGGTCCGCGCAGGCGGCGGTGGTGATTCGGCGGGCGCGGCTCCGACGCCCATCCGCGCAGCAGCCCACGGCGAGTCGCGTGTCCGCGTTCTTCTGGAAGATCGCCGCTGTGAGCGAGCGTGTGCGCGATCGGCAGCGATCGCGGCGGTCATCGCGGCGCGTGCGCGCGCATCGCGGCGATGGTCGCGGCGTAGTCCTGGGTGCCGAAGATCCCCGAGCCGCTGACGATGACGCTGGCGCCGGCCTCGACCACCGCGGCGACGTTGTCGAGCTTGACGCCGCCGTCGACCTCGATGTCGACCGCCAGGCGGCGCTTGTCGATCATCTCGCGCAGCAGGCGGATCTTGTCGAGCGCGCTCGGGATGAACTGCTGGCCGCCGAACCCCGGGTTGACCGACATGATCAGGACCTGGTCGACGTCGCCGAGCACCCACTCGATCGCCTCGAGCGGCGTCGCCGGGTTGAGCACGACGCACGGCCGCTTGCCCAGATCGCGGATCTGGTGGAGCGTGCGGTGCAGGTGCGGGCAGGCCTCGACGTGGACGCCGATCAGGTCGGCGCCGGCGTGGGCGTACGCGCCGACCCAGCGCTCGGCGTCCTCGATCATGAGGTGGACGTCGAGCGGCAGCCGGGTCGCCCGGCGGACCGCCTCCACCACGACCGGTCCGATCGTCAGGTTGGGGACGAAGTGGCCGTCCATGACGTCGACATGCACGTAGTCTGCGCTCGCGATCGCGGCGACCTCCTCGGCGAGCCGGCCGAAGTCTGCGGACAGGATCGAGGGCGCGATCTTGAGCGGCACGGGGCACGCTAGCACGATCGCGCGCGGTCGCCGCGCGGCGCACGGGGGCGAGCCGCGACCGCAGGCGCGACCGCGGGCAGCGAGCGCCGGCGCCCGGACGCGGGTCAGTACCCGGCGAACAGGTCGGTCAGCCGCACGTCGAGCGCGGTCGCGACCTTGAACAGGCTCGACACCGACGCGCTCGACTCGGCGCGCTCGATCTGCGAGAGCAGCGACACCGACAGGTTGGTCCGGCGCGCCATCTGCTTGAGCGTCAGGCTCCGGGTCTTGCGCAGCTCGCGGATCTGGCGGCCGATCGCGGCGTGGAGCTCGTCCTCGCGCCGCAGCACCAGGCCCTTCTTCTTCGCGATCCGCGCGATCACGTCGCGGAAGTCGGCCGGCGTGAACGGCTTGTGGATGTACGCCGAGACCTCGTGCTGGATCGAGGCCGACGCCGTCTCCAGCGACGGGTAGCCGGTCAGGATGATCACCGCGATGTCGTCATCGACCGCGCGGATCTGCGCCAGCAGGTCGAGCCCCGAGATCTTGGGCATCATCAGATCGAGGACGACCAGGTGAAACACCTCGTCCCGGATCCGTTCCACCGCGTGCGACGGATCGGCGAGCGTGGTGACCTCGAAGCCCTCCGCGTTCAGGAAATCCTGAAGGTACTCGCGGATGTCCTGGTCATCGTCCACGACGAGCACCGACAGCTTCGACGCAGTACGGAGTGGAACTGCACCTGCGACAACAGCACCTGCAACCATGGGCATGGGGGCGACCATGGAGCCACGATATACGAAAATGCCGCGCCGCGGAGCCCCACGTGGAGCTCCGCGGCAGTCGGGGCGACAGGATTTGAACCTGCGACTCCTTGGTCCCGAACCAAGTGCGCTACCAGGCTGCGCTACGCCCCGGAAAGGAGAGGTTAGGTAGCTTGCCCCGAGCCTTCTGTCAACGCCGCAGGACGGGGAGTGCGATGTGGACGCCTACCTCCGCGAACATCCCCAGATTCGCGACGCTGCCCACCCGCGCGAACGGGGTGATCCCGGCGAACCCCCAGACCCCGAACGAGCCTCCAGGACGAGGGTGCGTCACCTCCGAGAGCTCGATGATCGGCCCCAGTGAGATTCCCGCAAGGTGGCCGAAAAGGTAGGTGCCAAACAGACCATCGACCCACACGCGGCCACCTCCGCGCGCCGTCCACCGGCTCGCGCCGAGGTCGCCACCGATCAGGGCGAGCCGCGCGCGCTCGCGGACGACGACGACGGCAGCGTCGCCGCCGAACGTCGAGTCCCAGTGGGCGTCGATCCGGCTCGCCGCGCCGAGCGGCCCGAGCCAGAGGTAGGTGCCGTCGAGATCCCAGGTCGGTGGCAAGCGCACCGGGGGCGCCACGATCGGCGGCGCGGCCCGCGGATCGGTGACCGCGGTCACCGGATCCGCCGCTGCGACGCGCATGACACCGAGGAAACACAGGATCCAGCCGAGGACTGCACACCGAAGCCGGCCTGGCGCGACCTGGGGGTGAAGCCCCCAGTGGACAGGCTTCAGCGCTACATAACGTGTGCACATCCTGCTAAATTCGCCGTCTACGCGTAGGGGTGGCGGGCTCGTCGTTTGCTTCTCGACCGTCCTCGTACCTCGTGAGGATGGAAGACCGCAATACGCTGCTTCCCCCGCCCCCGTTCCCCGGCGAGATGTCGAACTTGGCGATCCAGCGACGTGCCCCGACGGGGCCGGGGATGCCCCCGCCCGGTATGGAGGCGGACTACGGCGTGATCCGCCCGCTACCGCTGTTCGAGGGCATTCCGGATGAAGCGCTGATCCACGCGATGTCGCAGGGCGGGATCGTCCTGCGCTCGCTGGAGCGCGACATGTTCGTACTCGAGCCGATCGGCCTGGCCGCCGGCCAGCCCGCGCCGGTGATCTATGTCGCACGCGGCCAGGTCGCGGCCGCGGTGTTCACCGAGAACGACCTCCAGGAGCGCCGCGCCGCCCAGATCGCCCACGAGAACGCGACCGCGGAGGAGCGCGAGGAGGAGTCGCTGATCAAGCCGGCGCCGCTGGCCCGGGTCGCGCTCAAGAACGTCGCCCTGTTCATGGAGGGCGACCTGTTCAACTCCGCGGCGCTGTCGGCGACCCACGGCCAGCCGATCGCGTTCTACACCACGGCGCCGTCGGCGCTGATCACGATCGACCAGCGCTGGATCGCCGAGCTCGCGGTGCGCCACCCGATGTTCGAGCAGCGGCTGCGCCGCGCGCTGTCGGTGTCGCGCGAGCGGCTCGCCTGGGTCTCGGGGGTCAAGCAGGAGCTGCTCGACTTCTTCGTGCGCCAGGGCGTCAGCGTCGCCGGCCAGGTCGTCCGGGTCCGCCAGCTCGACCTGTGCATCGACTGCAAGCTGTGCGAGGAGGCCTGCGAGGAGCGCTACGGGGCGCGCCGGCTGACCCTCGGCGGCTACCAGCTCGGCATGCTCGACTTCATCTACACGTGCCGGACCTGCACCGACCAGCGGTGCATCGATCCGTGCGCGTACGACTCGATCCGGTTCGACGCGGACCGCCGCGAGGTCGTGATCAACGAGTCGACCTGCACCGGCTGCACGGCGTGCGCGCAGGCCTGCCCGTACGGCGCGATCGACATGATCGAGATCGAGTCCGACGCGCCGACCTTCAAGAAGGACTTCAAGACGCGGCTCGAGAAGAAGAACGCGCTCGTGTTCGGCCCCGGCACGCCCCGGATCGCGCGCGCCCGCCGGATCGCCAACAAGTGCGATCACTGCATGGCGTACGGCGACCAGGCCTGCGTGTCGGCGTGCCCGACCGGCTCCTTGATCGAGGTCAACCCGTACAACCTGTTCCGCGAGCGGTCGCCGAAGATGGCGCAGCTCGCGCGCACCGGCTACGACGACGACCTGACCCGCCGCGATCGCCGCGAGGTCCTGCCGGTGATGCCGTTCATCGAGGGCCTCGCGGTGCGCTCGGGCGGGCTCGCCAAGGTCAAGCGCGGCCGCTACGCGCCGCTGCTGCTGTGGGTGCTCGGGATCTTCGCGTTCCTGCTCGCGCTCGGCGAGGTCCTGCTCCGGCTGTACGCGCCGACCATGTCGTACCAGTTCGCCACGCTGCGCGCGTCGTCGCAGTTCGAGGGCATCGCCGACAGCGGCGTGCTGGACAGCGTGCGGTTCCGCGCCGGCGAGCCGCTGGCGATCTACTGCGGCCTGATCGGCACGGCGCTGATGATCATCGCCGCGATCTATCCGATCTTCCGGCGGATCAAGCCGTTCCGCTGGCTGGCGTCGAACACGATGTGGTTCGACTTCCACCTGATGGCCGGCACGGTCGGGCCGATGTTCATCATCCTGCACTCGGCGCTGCGGCTCGACACCTGGGTGTCGGCCGCGTTCTGGAGCATGGCGATCGTCGTGACCAGCGGCTTCCTCGGCCGCTACCTGTATACCCAGGTACCGGGGCTGTCGAGCGGCGTCGAGCTCGAGGAGCTCGACCACGAGCGCGCGTTCCAGAAGGCGCGGCCGCGGCTCACCGTGGCGATGGCCGAGATCGATCGCGAGCTCGCGATCCACCGCGCCCGGGCCCAGGAGGTCGCGATGTCGCCGAGCGTGACCCGCGCGCTGTGGTGGCTGATCTTCCAGGACATCGGCCGGATCCCGGCGACGATGGCGCGGCGCGGCCGGCTCAAGCAGCTCGGCGTCGATCGCCGGGCGCGCCGGGACCTCGCGCGCCGCGCGGCGCGGATGATCGTGATCGCGCGCCGCCACGTCGTCGCGCCCAAGGCGCAGCTGTTGCTCCACTCATGGAAGAAAGTTCACGTGCCGTTCACCGTGATCCTCACCGGCTTCGCGGCCGTCCACATCTGGGTCTCGTGGTCCCGTGCCTGGTAGGATGTCGCCCATGACCCGTGTGGTGGGCCGCGCACTCGCGCTGGCCGCGCTGTTGCTGCTGTCGCTCCTCGTGCGCGCTGCGCTCGCCGACCAGTTCTTCGGCAGCTCGCCCGGCCCGCTGACCCGGAGCCACGCCACGCTCGACGCCCAGGATCACTGCAACGACTGTCACGTCGGCGACAGCAAGGAGCTGTCCAACGACAAGTGCCTGGGCTGCCACGATCACCAGAACCTCGGCGCGCGGATCGCCGGCGGCAAGGGCTTCCACGCCTCGGCGCAGGTCAAGGGCAAGAAGTGCGAGTCCTGCCACCACGAGCACAAGGGCAAGGACTACGACCCGATGGGCTGGTCGTCGATCAAGGGCGGCCAGAAGGCCTTCGATCACGAGCTCACCGGCTGGCAGCTCAAGGGCAAGCACGCCGCCACCGACTGCAACGACTGCCACAAGGCCAAGAGCAAGGAGCAGGGGCTGCGCGTGTTCATGGGCACCGATCGCGGCTGCGGCAGCTGCCACGCCAAGGACCAGCCCCACAAGCTCGTGAAGAAGGACCTGCTGGCCTGCGAGCGCTGCCACGGCGAGAGCGTGTGGAAGCCGGCCAAGCCGGCGATGCAGTTCAACCACGACGACCGCAAGGACGCGACGATGCCGCTGCTCGGCCGGCACAAGGACGTCGCGTGCACCAAGTGCCACGTCAAGAACGTCTACAAGCTGCCGTTCGCCAAGCCCGACTCGTGCGGCAACGCGGGGTGCCACCAGAGCCCGCACAGCGGCCACCTGTTCGGCGCGCGGCCGTGCGAGTGGTGCCACTCGCCGACGTTCAAGGATCTGGCCAACACCCAGGTGTTCGATCACAGCGAGCGCACCCGGTTCGACCTCGGGCCCGCGCACCGCAAGATCAAGTGCGAGCAGTGCCACACCAAGGCGCTCGGCGAGGTCAAGCCCAGCCGCGCGTGCGAGCAGTGCCACGCCAAGGACAACAAGCACGGCGACCGGTTCAAGGAGTTCGGCTCGCCGCCGCGCTGCGAGACCTGCCACCCGTCGGGCGGCCCCAAGTGGACGCCCAACAACTTCAACCATGGCGCGCACACCAAGTTCAAGCTCGAGTTCAAGCACGCCGAGGTGACCTGCCGCGCGTGCCACCGCGGCTCCAGCCCGTCGGAGTTCGAGCGCTTCGCGCTCAACCCCAACAAGGACTGCAAGTCGTGCCACGCGCACGCCAGGGTCCACGCCGACGACGAGCACCCCGACGGCAAGTACAAGAGCGCGCAGTGCCTGCAGTGCCACCGCAACGGCGGCAACATCATCGTCGACACCAAGCGCAGCGCGATCATCACCGAGGTCCACGGGCCGACCGGCACGTTCCCGCTGGTCAAGCGCCACAAGGACGTGCCGTGCGCCGCCTGCCACACCGGCCGCGACAAGAAGGGCAAGACCTCGTTCTCCGAGCTCAAGCCCAACTGCAACGCCGCCGGCCAGTGCCACGAGGACTCGCTGCACAAGGGCACGCTCGGCGACAAGTGCCTGGGCTGCCACAGCTCGGGGGTGTGGGACGCGCTCAAGTTCGACCACGACCAGCCGTTCCCCAAGGACGCCAAGGGCCAGGTCGCCGCGTTCCCGCTCAAGGGCGAGCACCGGAAGAACAAGTGCGAGGCGTGTCACCCGCAGCGCAAGTTCGCCGAGACCCCGACCACCTGCGCGTCCGACGGCTGCCACAAGCAGGACGACGCCCACCGCGGCCGGCTCGGCGACAAGTGCGAGCAGTGCCACGTCGAGACCGGCGACAACATCTTCAACCACAACACGATGTCGGCGTTCAAGCTCGACGGCAAGCACCTGACCGTGCGGTGCTCGGACTGCCACCCGTCGGTGACGTTCAAGCCGCGACCGACCGACTGCTTCGGCTGCCATCCCGAGCCCGCGGTCCACAAGGGCCAGTACGGCACCGGCTGCGCGCAGTGCCACACCACCCGGACGTGGGGCGACGTCAAGCCGCTGCACGACGTCGGCGACTTCTCGCTGCGCGGCATGCACGACAACATCGCGTGCGAGCGCTGCCACCGCGACAACCGCCCGCTCGCCGGCAGCGGCAACCTGTGCATCAACTGCCACCGCCAGGACGACATCCACAACAATTCGCTGTCGCCGCGCTGCGGCGAGTGCCACACCCAGTGGTCGTTCGCGCCGGCGCGGTTCGATCACTCCAGGGCGGGCTGCAACCTCACCGGCCTGCACCGCACGATCGCGTGCTTCGACTGCCACAAGAACGGCAACTTCGCCGGGGCATCGCCGCTGTGCGTCAGCTGCCACCGCGACGACGCGTTCCGCCAGGGAACGACGTTCCCCGGGGTCGACCACAAGGCACAGGTCGCGTGCGCGACCTGCCACAACCCCAATTCGTGGCTGCCGGCGAACATCAACATGACCACCGGCTTCAAGCTCGAATCGGTCTGCCGATGACGAGGATCCTGGTCAGCCTGCTCGTGATCGGCGCAGCGATCCCCCACGCGGCCGCCAAGCCCAAGGCCAGCGACGACGCCGCCGACGACGACAGCGACGACCGCGAGGTGCGGCCGACGCGGAAGGCCAGGGCCGCGCGGCCCGACGACGATGGCGCCGCGAGCAAGGCCACCGACGCCGCCGGCGGCCCCGCGCTCCAGAAGCAGGATCTCAACGGCCACGACCTCGGCGCGAGCAAGCAGGACAACGTGTTCGAGCGCGACCGGTTCTTCGTCGACAAGATCGACAGCAGCAAGACCGCCCAGGGGACCCTGGTCCAGGGCAGCATCACGTCGACCTCGTTCGGCTATCACGAGTCGGGCGGCACGCTCGCGGCCCCTGCCAACTCGATGGGCGCGGTCGGGGCGGTGCCGTCGGCGAGCGGGTTCAGCCGGCTGTTCACCGATCTTCGCCTGCAGACCGACTTCCGCCACATCGGCACCAGCCGGTGGGACGCCCGGGTCGACGTCCGCGGCCGGATGGTCACCGAGCCGGGCGGCACGACCGACGGCTTCACCCCGACGACCCAGGCGACCTCGCAGTCCGGCTTCCTCGGCAAGAACGAGCTCGAGATCAAGGAGCTGTGGCTGGTCCGCAACGGCGTGCGCAGCGATGTGTTCTTCGGCCGCCAGTTCGTGCCCGACCTCGGCGGCGTCAAGATCGACGGGCTGCGCGTCGACTACGCGAGCTCGGCCAAGTTCACCCTGCTCGGGTTCGGCGGGCTGTACCCGGTTCGCGGCTCGCGCTCGATCGACACCGACTACACGCCGCTGCTGTCCAACCCGGCGGCCGACGGCACCCGCTCGTCTGCCGGGCGATTCACCACCGCAGGCGGGTTCGGCGCCGCCTACCGCACGCCCGACGCCTACGGCTCGTTCGGCGGCGTGGTGCTCGCGCCGCTGTCGTCGGAGAGCCCGCGGATCTTCGGCACGTCGAGCGGCTACTGGCGCTACGGCACCAAGCTCGACTTCTACCACTTCGTGGTGCTCGACGTGCTGGGCTCCAACGCCGTCAACGCCGGGCTCACCAACCTGTCGGCCGGCGTCAACTGGAAGCCCGATCAGCGGCTGCGCGGCACGCTGAGCTTCAACCGGGTCGACACCGAGACCCTCAACGTCCAGGCCCAGGCGTTCCTGTCGAACCCGGATCCCAACGCCAACGTGATCCAGAACGAGGCCTACATCCAGCGGATCGCCACCAACGAGGGCCGGGGCAGCCTGTCGGCCGGCCTCGGCGAGCTGCAGCGGTTCGAGATCACCGCCGCCGTCGCCTACCGCTACCGCGGCGCCGTGACCCTGACCGCGCCGCCGCAGCTCGACGCGACCGGCAAGCCGGTCATGGCCGCCACGTTCCCGCTCCCCGCGGCCCAGAGCGTCGAGGTCTACGGCGGGATCACCGATCGCCGTTCGATCAAGGACCTCCGGCTCGGCGTCGACGGCTCGCGGATCCTCGGCGTCGGCTCGTCGACCTACCAGCGGACGTCGTCGACGACCCTGCGCGCGTCGGCGGCCCACGATCTCGCCAACGGCCGCGGCGAGTGGGAGGGCGAGGTCGCCTACAACTCGACCAGGGACGACAGCGCCGGCAAGACCTGCTCGACCACCGACCTCGTCAGCTGCTCGGGCGCCGCGCAGTCGAGCATCGTCTCGCTCGGCGGCAACGTGTACTACCGCTTCACCCGCGACTGGTTCGCGATGGGCTCGGTGTTCCTCAACTACACGTCGATCACGCACTTCGACATGATGACGTCGGTCGCCGATCCGGCGGTGATCGGCCTGACCGGCTTTCTGCGGATCGCCTACCGGTTCTGACCGGCGGGGTCGCACCGGGCGGTCACAGCCGCCGGTTCATGACGGCCGCGACGACGGGGGCGTGATCCCGATCGGGCTCGCACGCCGAACGCTCGCCGGTGACCGGAGCGGGACGCCGCAGGTCCGTGATCCGGGGGAGCTCGATCGTGAACGCGCTGCCGCACCCCGGGCCGTCGCTGTCGGCCCGGATCGTCCCGCCGTGCATCTCGACCAGGCGCCTGGCGAGCCCGAGCCCGATCCCGAGCCCGCCACTTGCCCGGTCCATGCCCTGCTCGCCTTGCACGAACAGCTCGAACACCCTGGGCAGCAGCTCGGCATCGATGCCCCGCCCGTTGTCGCGCACGACGATCGCGACGCCTCCCGAGGACGGACGAGCGGTCACATCGATCCGGCCGCCGCGCGCGGTGTACTTCACGGCGTTGCCGATCACGTTTGCGAACACCTGGGCGAGGCGTGCCGCGTCGGCGTCGACCGCGAGACCCGACGAGATCCGCACCTGCACCTCGTGCCCTCTCTCGTCGATGGCCGGGCTCACCTGCTCGAGCGCCTGCGCGACGATGCTCGCCAGCTCGGTCGGGCGGCGCTGCAGCTCGATCTTGCCACGTGCGATGCGGGAGATATCGAGCAGGTCGTCCACGAGCCGGGCCAGGTGCGTGGTCTGCCGCTCGATCACCGAGCGTTCCTTCACGAACTGGTCCGCGCCGCGTAGCCGCATCAGCTGCACGGCCGTGAGGATCGGCGCGAGCGGGTTGCGCAGCTCGTGGCCGAGCATCGCGAGGAACTCGTCCTTGGCGCGGCTTGACGCTTCGGTCGCGTCGTGCAGGCGCGCGCGTTCGACGGCGTGCGCGATCTGCCGTGCGACGTCCGCCAGGAGACCTTGCTCGGCGATATCGAGCTCGCGTTCGTGGTCGTAGCCAAGCACGAGCACGCCGACCCGTTCGCGCGCGAGCAACGGGACGACACTCGCGGCCTGCAGAGACGCCGGTGCGAGCTCCGGGTGTGCTGCGCCGATCGCCTTCGCGGTCGCGAAGTGCATCGGGCGATCGCCATCGGGGACGATGATCGGAAACGGCCGCTCGCTCACCAGATCGCGCCATCCGTTGTCGTGCCCGGCGAGCAACGCGACCCGTGCGGCATGGAACGCATCCCTGCATTCGCGATCCACGATGCCACCGAGCTCGGCAAGCGTCACGGCCTTGCCAAGCTCGCTCATCACCCGCTGCAAGGTCATCAGATGGTCGCGGATCGGCTGGACCGCAAGGGACAGCAGGTCGCGCTCGGCGATCGCGCGCTCCGCCTCGACCGGTCCACGGCTCGGGACCATGGCGTCATGTGCGGTGCACACCCGGCGCAGGTCCTCCAGCGATCCGGCAAACGAAGCGACCTGGTATCCACATCGCAGCTCGATCGGGCGCTGCGCGAGCAGACGCTGCCACCAGCGTTCGAGCTCGAGCGCGCCATCGCAATCCCCGGCGGCGGCGAACCGGTCGACGAGCTCACCGTAGAACCGGATGCGCTTGTGTCGGTCGAGCGCACGCGCGATCGGTACGAGCACCTGCTCGATCACGGGCATCTCGCGGAACCCGGGCCTCGACCATGACTCCGCGAACACGCGATCCGCATCGACGAGGACCAGCCGCTCGCGCGCGGCCTCGTCGTCGATGTCGACGCCGATCGCGGCGAGCTCCTTGCGGATCCGCTCGAGATGCGTCCGTCGCGCGATCGCCCCTGCCGCTTCTCCGCGATCGATCGACGCGCGCAGCCAGCGCGCGATGTCATCGCCCGGGAAACCGAGTTCCCCGAAGATCTCGACCGTGTGGCCACAGCGCGACGGCTCCGGCTCCCCGGCGAGGAATGCCATGACGGCGGTCGCGCTGCGCAGCGCGTGCGAACGGCCGCGGTCGCGAACGATGGCAATGCTGTGGGCGCGAAGGACGTCGAGCAGCCTGCCCGGCGTGCACTGGTCGAGCGCGTAGCTGCACAGCGCGAGGATCCGCCGCGAAGCGAACGCGCGGTGGCAGCGAGCTTCGTATGCGGAAAACGCCGGCCATTGCCCGGACTGCATGAACGGTGCGTTGCCACTGATCCGGAGGCCAGCGTGGCCGGTGTGCAGCGCTTCGGCCTCGCGATCGAGCCAGCACGCGATGATCTCGTCGGCCCCGCGCGCCCCATGCTTCACGTACCAGTCCGTGTAGTCGTGGAGCTCGATCTGGCCGGCGCGTTCTCGCTGGACGAGATCCGGCAGGACAGCGCGCAGGGCGGCGCGCGCGTCGTCCGTACGGAGCGGCTCCGCGGTCACCCAGACGCAACGCTCGTTGTTGCGCAATCCCTCCACGAAGAACGGCACCAGGAGATCCGTCAGGTCTTGCGTGGTGCGGTAGAACTGGCAGAGATGCTCACCCCAGGGCACCTGGGGAAGCGAGGCCACCCCGCTCGCGCGTAGCGTTGTCCCCGTCGCCGTGTGCTGCACCGTCGCAAGCTACCGCGTTCCATGGGACGCGGCCACGCACCATCCGCCAGGATGCCGC
>DATAPF010000368.1:0-2542 GCA_036265355.1 Kofleriaceae bacterium
CGCCGGCGATCTCGCGATCCTGGAGGACGCCAGCGGCTGCGCGCGCGGCGCGCTGCAGCCGGCGTGGGACGCCGCGGTGGCCCGGGTCCGGGCGGCGTCGCCGGACGCGGGGTGGACGCTGCTCGGCGCGCCGTCGACCGCGCCGGCCGCCGCCGATCCGTACATCCTCGCCAGCGAGGCGAGCGCGCTGCTCCAGCGCGACGGCGCGATCCGGGCGGTCCCCCCGGACGCCTACGCGCGGGCCTACGCGGCGAACCCCGCGCCGTGGCGGCCGGAGCTCCCCGAGGTGCTGGCGGGCCTGATCGCGCGCGGCCTCCGGGTCGGCTTCATCTCGAACGCCGATCGCCTCACGATCGAGATCCGGCTCACCGATCTGCTCCACGCCGATCGCGCGCTGCGCCGCCAGATCGCCGTCCACGGCCACGCCGCCAAGTTCACGCTGGGCGAGCTGCCGCTCGGCGCGACCGGCCCGGGCGCCGCCCACCGCGCCCGGTTCGAGGCGCTCGACGGCGCGGTCCGCGCCGCCGGCACCGTCCGGCCGATCTACCTGCGCCGCGGCGCCTACTTCGACGCGCTGTGTGGGCTGTGGCGCGACCTCGGTGCCGCGGACTACGCGATCGCCCAGACCCTGGTCTGCGGCGATATCTGGGAGCTCGATCTCGCGATGCCGCGCGCACTCGGCGCCCATGTCCACTTGATCCGCCGCGCGCCGCCGTTCGACACCTATCCGTACGAGCTCGCCCAGCTGGCGCCCGGGGATACCAGCGACGACCTGCGCGGCCTGCTCGACCACGTCGACCGGCTGCGCGGGCAGTAGACCGGCCGGAGCGGTGAAGCGTTGGAAGCCCGACAGGAGCTCAGAGGATCCATGAGACATCCAGCAATTGCGATCGGTGCCGCCGCACTGGCGACGTGCGTCACCGCGAGCGCGGCCCACGCGTTCTGCGGCTTCTACGTCAGCGGCTCGGGCGAGAAGATGTTCAACGACGCGACCAACGTGGTCCTGATGCGCGACGGCACGCGGACCGTGCTGTCGATGCAGAACGACTACAAGGGCCCGCTCGAGGACTTCGCGATGGTGGTCCCGGTGCCGGTCGTGCTCCACGAGCCCGACGTCAAGACCCTGGCCAGGATGGTGTTCGATCACACCGACGCGCTCGGCTCGCCCCGGCTGGTCGAGTACTGGGAGCAGGACCCGTGCCCGATGCCGGTCAACGAGGACCGGATGGTCGCGCCGTCAGCGGCGGCGCCGATGGCAGCCGGCGCGAGCGGCGATTTCGCGATGAAGAAGGAGTCGGTGAAGATCGAGGCCAAGTTCGACGTCGGCGAGTACAAGATCCTGATCCTGTCGGCGACCGACTCGGCGGGCCTCGAGACCTGGCTCCGCCAGAACCACTACCAGATCCCGCCCGGCGCCGAGCCGCTGCTGCGGCCGTACGTCGAGGGCGGCTCGAAGTTCTTCGTCGCCAAGGTCGATCCCAGGAAGGTCGTGATGCAGGACGGCCACGCCGCGCTGTCGCCGCTGCGGTTTCACTACGACAGCGACGAGTTCGTGCTGCCGATCCGGCTCGGCATGGCCAACTCGTCGGGCAAGCAGGACCTGATCGTCAACATCATCTCGGCCGACAAGCGCTTCGAGGTCGCGAACTACAGGAACGTGTTCATCCCGACCAACTTCGACCTCAGGCCCGAGGTCAAGACCCGGTTCGCCGAGTTCTACGCCGCGCTGTTCGACAAGACGATCGAGGCCAACCCCGGCGCGGTGATCACCGAGTACGCGTGGACCGCGGTCCCCAACTACCACTGCGATCCGTGCACCGACGCCGACATCTCCAACCCCGATCTGATGACGCTCGGCGGCGACGTGGTCGGCGGCCAGATCGCGCGGGGCAACTTCGTGCTGACCCGGCTGCACGCGCGCTACGGCAAGTCCGACATGAAGGACGACCTGCGGTTCCGCGTCGCTCCACCGGTGACCGGCGGCCGCGAGCAGTGGTCGAAGCAGGGCCTCGAGTACGGCGCGACGCCGTCGCCGCAGAACTACTTCCAGGCGCGCTACGCGATCCGCCACGCGTGGACCGGTCCGATCCGGTGCGAGCACCCGGTGCGCAACGTGTGGGGCGGTCCGCGGGACGGCAACTACCAGCCGACGATCGCCGCGAGCAAGCTCGCGTTCGCGCCGCGCGGCAAGCTGGAGGTCGCCAGCGTCGTCAAGCGCGACCTGTGGGAGATCGGGCTCAAGCGGGCCAGCGCGCCGGGTGCGGCGCCGCCGGGCGGCGGCAAGTTCGCCACGCCGCCGATCAAGCGGCTGCAGGGCATCGGGCTGATCGCGCTGCTCGGCCTGCTCGGCGCCGGCGCGGCGTTCCTGATCCGTCGCCGGAGCCGGGGCTAGCGGTGCGGGGCGCGGTCACCGTCGTCGCGGCCGTCCTCGCGACCGGCGCCGGCGCGTGCGGCAGCCAGGGCGGTGCGCGCCCCGAGGCGTCGTCGATCCCGCCGCGCACCGTGGCCGGGCCGGCGCGGCTGCCCCGCGCCCCGGGCGAGT
>DATAPF010000369.1:0-5130 GCA_036265355.1 Kofleriaceae bacterium
AACACGTCACGCGCATGTGTGTAGCCGAGCTGGCCGGCGCCGGCGGAGGTCCCCGGGGCATGGATCGACGCGCAGCTCGACGCGAGCCGGACGATCGCCTCCCAGGCCGGCAGCGCCTGGCCCGGCGCCGGAAACGCCGCATGCATGCGCTGGACCAGCCCGGCGGCATTGGTCACCGTGCCGGCGGCCTCGGCCCACGCCGCGGCCGGCAGCGCGATCCGGGCCGACGCCGCGGCCGCGCGCTCGAACGGCGTGATCGCGATCCGCGCGAGCTCCGCGAGCCGGGCCGGCGCGACCCCGGGCAGCTCGGCCCCGAGCATGACCACGCAGCGCACGTCGGGCGACAGCTCGGCGACCGGCCGCACGCCCAGCCCGAGCGCCTCGGCGATCATCTGGACCCCGCGCCGGTTCGGGTTGACGTCGGCGACCCGCAGCCGCCCGTCGGCGCGCCCCGGCACGTCGGGCCGCGCCGCCACGTACGCGGCGGTGACGCCCCACGCCTTGGCGAGCTTGCCGAGCGCGAAGTTGTCCTCGTTGGACGACTCGGCCGACAGCACGACGCCGACCGCCTGCCGGCTGCCGGACAGCAGCGGCGTCAGTTGGTCAGCCGCGGCGCGGATCGCGCGATCCCAGCCCGCCGGCAGGCCGTCGACCGTCGCGCCGGCGAGCCGGTGCTCGCGCAGCGGGTGATAGGTGAACCGGCCCTCGTCGCACATCCAGTACTTGTTGACGTCGGGGTTGTGGCGCGGCACCAGGCGCCAGGCCCGGCCGTGCTTGTGGTGGATCTCGATGTTGCAGCCGGTCGCGCAGCCGTTGCAGATGCTCGGCGTCGCCTCGAGCTCCCAGGCCCGCATCGTGAACCGGAAGTCCTTGGCGGTCAGCGCGCCGACCGGGCAGACGTCGACCGTGTTGATCGAGTACGGGTTGTCGAGCTGCTCGCCCGGCGCGGTGGTCAGCAGCTGGTGGTCGCCGCGGTGCGCGAACTCGAGCTGGTGCTGGCCGGCGACCTCGTCGCAGGTCCGGATGCAGCGCGAGCACAGGATGCAGCGCTCCTGGTCGAGCACGATCGTCGGCCCGAGGTCGACGACCTTGGCCTTGTGGACCTTGGGGACGTCGACTCGCGAGTCCGCGTTGTCGTGCGTGAAGTACAGCCGCTGCAGCGTGCACTCGCCCGCCTTGTCGCAGATCGGGCAGTCGATCGGGTGGTTGAGCAGCGTGAACTCGAGCTGCTGCTTGCGGGCCAGCGTCGACTGCGGGTCGGTGGTGTGGACGACCATGCCGTCGCCGCACGCCTGCTGGCAGCTCGGCTGGAGCTTGGGGTTCTTCTCGATCGAGACCAGGCACTGCCGGCACTGCGCGACCACCGCCAGCCCCGGGTGGTAGCAGAACGCGCTGATGTCGATGCCGAGCGTGCGCGCGGCCTCGAGCACGTTGGTGCCCTTCGGGACGGTGACCGACATGCCGTCGACCGTCAGCGTCACACTGTTCGAGGGCGCCGGCGCCGGCGGGCTGGGTGCCGCCTTGGGCGCGTCCGCGGGAGGCTTGCTAGTCACATCAGTGCTCACTTGTCGCACTCCCCGCCGATCATGTTGATCATGCCGAAGATCGGGACGATGTCGGCGATGAGGTGGCCGTGGATCAGCTGGCTCGCCGTCGACAGGTGGACGAACGACGGGGATCGGACGTACGCCTTGTACGGCCGGCCGGTGCCGTCGGCGACGACGTAGAACCCGAGCTCGCCGTTGCCGCCCTCGACGAACGCGTAGGCCTCGCCGGCCGGCACCTTGATGCCGTCGAAGATGTGCTTGAAGTGCCGGATCATCGACTCGATCGTGTTGTACGCCGCCTGCTTGGCCGGCAGCGCGACCCGCGGATCGTCGACCATGACCGGCCCGTCGGGGATCTGCTTGAGGCACTGGCGCAGGATCCGGATGCTCTGCTTGAGCTCCTCGATCCGCACCAGGTAGCGGTCGTAGCAATCGCCGGTGGTCCCGACCGGGACGTCGAACTCGACCTCGGGGTAGATCGAGTACGGGTAGTCCTTGCGGACGTCGTAGTCGACGCCGGCGGCCCGCGCGATCGGCCCGACGCAGCCGGTCGCGATCGCGTCGTCCTTCGAGAGCGGGCCGATCCCGGCCATCCGATCGCGAAAGATCTTGTTGTGATTGAGCAGGTTCTCGACCTCGACCATCACCTTGGCGATCTGGTCGAGGCACAGCGTCAGCTCGGCGTCGAACCCCGGCGTCAGGTCCTTGGCGACCCCGCCGATCCGGACGTAGCTATGGGTGAGCCGGGCGCCCGACACCTTCTCGAGCAGCTCGTACAGCCACTCGCGGCACTTGAGCAGGTAGAGGAACGGGGTGAACGCGCCGAGCTCCATCGCCGACGCGCCGACGCAGGTCAGGTGATCGGTGATCCGCGACATCTCGCTGACGATCACGCGCACGTACTCGGCGCGCCGGGGCAGCTTGCCGGTCAGCCCCATCAGCTTCTCGACCACCATCGCCCAGCCGACGTTGTTGATCATCGGCGAGACGTAGTTCAGGCGATCGGTGTACGGGAACACCTGGGTGTAGGTCGCGTACTCGGACTCCTTCTCGAAGCAGCGGTGCAGGTAGCCGGGCTGGACGTCGGACGCGACGACGCGCTCGCCGTCGACCGTCAGCACGATCCGCACGGTGCCGTGCATCGCCGGGTGCGACGGGCCCATGTTGACCGTCATCAGCTCGGACGGCAGCTCCTGCTCGGCGTCCGACAGGTCCTGGACGTCGCGGCGGCCGAGCACGAGCTGCTTGAGCGACCGGCCGGCCTCCGCCGGCGGTTTCGACGAGGATGGTGCGGCCATCAGCGGTGCCCTCCCGGTGCCTTGATCGGGTTGATCGGCAGGTCGTCGCGCCGCACCAGGGGCTGGCGCTTCTCCTTGGGATAGTCCTTGCGCAGCGGGTAGCCGACGAACTCCTCGTACAGGTAGATCCGCCGCAGGTCGGGGTGACCGTCGAACTTGATCCCGTACATGTCGAACGTCTCGCGCTCCTGCCAGTCGAACGCCGGCCACAGCGAGGCCAGCGACGGCACCCGGGCGTCGTGCTCGGGGACCGCGCACTTGAGCCGGATCCGGTGGCGATGCTTGACCGAGCGCAGCTGGTAGACGACCTCGAACCGCGGCCGGTCCTCGGTCCACGCCGCGGTGGTCGGGTACGACGGCGGGCCGGGCGGGACGTCGACCGGCCGCCAGTCGAGCCGGTCGATGCAGGTCGCGAACACCGGCGCGTCGAACGCCATCGCAGGATCGTTCTTCAGCCAGGTCGCGACCTCGAGCAGCTGGTCGCGCTTGACCCAGGCGATCGCGTCGCCGTGCTGCGTTTCGACCGCGTCGATCGCGCCCGCGTGCGCGGCCTGGAGCGCTTCGAGAACCTTTGCCGACATGGCGAGCCTCTAGCCTTCGTTGGCCGGCGCGTGGGCGATCAGCTGCTCGCGCTTGTCGCGCAGCTGGCTGTGGCCGCGGCCGGACTGGATGCGGTCCATGAGCATGATCAGCGCGTCGAGCACCTGCTCGGGCCGCGGCGGGCAGCCCGGGATGTAGACGTCGACGGGGATCACCTGATCGGCGCCCGGCATCGCGTGGTAGTTCTGATAGAACCCGCCGGTCGAGGCGCAGACGCCGAACGCGATCACCCACTTGGGCTCGGCCATCTGGTCGAACACCCGCTTGAGCGCCGGGCCCTGCTTCTCGGTGATCGTGCCGACGATCATGAGCAGATCGCTCTGGCGCGGCGAGAACCGCGGGAACTCGGCGCCGAACCGCGCGAGGTCGTACTTGGGCGCGGCGACCGACATGAACTCCATGCCACAGCACGCCGTGACGAACGGGTACGTGAACAGCGAGAACTTGCGTCCCCAGTTGCTCGCGCGGTCGAGCGTGCTCTGCTTCGCCCACTTGGCGGCGTCTTCCAGACGCGTGGTGGTCAGCTCTAGTCCCATCCGATCGCCTTCTTTCTCCAGACGTAGGCGAGCGCGACGACGAGGATCGCAACGAACACCAGCATCTCGACGAACCCGAACACGCTCACCACGAAGATCCCCGGCATGGTCGGGCTATACAGGGCATGTGACAGCTGGTTGTAGAGCAACGCCCACGGATACATGAACGCAGCTTCGATGTCGAACACCAGGAACAGGATGGCGACCTGGTAGAACCGCACCGAGTACCGGCCGCGCGGCGTCCCGATCGGCTCGCTGCCGCACTCGAACGGCTTGAGCTTGTCCGGGTTGGAGGCCTTGGGGCCGATCAGCACCGCCAGCGCAGTGAACAGACCGCCGAATCCGAGGGCGAGCACGATCGCCCACCCGGCTGGTATGTACGCTTGGAGCTGCAAAGCGAGGCGAGTATATGGCTCGCGCGCAAGCGGTCAACGCGCGTGCACCGGTTTTCGTCTGGACGATCGCGCGCTTAAGTCGGAGGCGGAGGGCGGCGTGATCGGTGAGATGCGCGACGCTACAGGTTCGCTTGCGCGTTTCGCAGCGCTTCCTCCAGCGCGAACACCATCTCTTCGCTGGTGTCGACCAGGTAGATCGTCTCGGGGTTGGGCCTGCGGTGCGCGCGGATCTCCTCGACGATCGCACGGGCGGCCTCGTCGACCGGCACCTCCCCGAGGTCGGTGCCGATCCCCGGCATCGCGATGACCTTGAAGTTGTTGCGGTCGGCGGCGATCAGCGCGGCGCGGGCGGCGCGCCGGACGTTCTCGGCCCCGATCTTCATCCCCGGCTCTTCCATGGTCGGGACATGGATGACGTTCCTGGCAGGCAGCTGCCCCGCGGTGGTCACGATCGCGGCCCCGACCGCAATCGGCGCGACCTGCATCGCCGCTTGCTGGATCACATCGCCGCCCTGGCGACGCAGCGAGCCTCCGATACCGCCTCCCATGATTCCCAACGAATTCGCCGGGTTGACAACTGCATCGACCGGCAGCGTCCAGAGCTCCGCGCGCGCTACATGAACTTGCACGCGCGATGCCCTAGCACATCAACCGCCGACAGCACAACGGACATCTCCCCGGTCTCCCGCACACGGTGCAAACCCAGCCCACTCGCGGCTCACTGGCTCGGGGAGCGCTCTCGCAGACCGAGCCG
>DATAPF010000370.1:0-14220 GCA_036265355.1 Kofleriaceae bacterium
CTCCCGAGGGTGGCGCGATCGTCCGGCCGGCGGACATCCCACATCGCGAGGTCGCGATTGACATCGCCCGCGACGATATCGCCGGAGCTCACGACGCCGTGGGCGCCGCGCGATCCGGCGAGCACGACCGGCGCGCTCGCCCCGGGCGACATCACCGCGAACGTGCCGTCGGCGAGGAACGCGAGCACGCGCCCGTGGTCGAGCCACGCATTGTTGACGCGCACGTCCGGCAGCAGAACTTCGCGGCCCGACGGGACCTCGAACATCCGCGCGCGGTCGGCGTCGTGGGCGACCAGCCAGTCGTCGGCGAGGTGGAACTGGCCCTGGCCGGGCAGCGCGAGCGGCCGGCGCTGTCCGGTCGCGAGCTCGCACAGCGCGGTGGTGTCCCCGGTGCGCAGCAGCGCGTGGCGGTCTGACATCGCGAGCGCGCGGTCCGGACCGCACGGCAGGCGGCCGTCGAGCTCGCGCACCGGGCCGCCCTTGACGCGGATCCGGATCGCACCGCCGCTCGCCGCGCGCAGGAACGCGATCGGATCGCGGACCGTCCCGAGCTCGCGCGGCGCGTCGAGCCGGTCCGGATCCCAGCTCCGCAGCCGGCCGGTGCCGCTGACGGTGATCAGCGTCCGGTCATCGGACGCGAACAGCGCGCTGGTCGGCTCGGGGGTGGCCGCCGTGCGGACACCGCCGGTGGCGAGGTCGATCACGCGGAGCGCCGGGCCGTCGCCGTAGGCGGCCCAGCGGCCGCCGATCGAGACCGCGATCGCCTCGGCGCCGTCCATGACGCTGCCCGGCAGCGGCCAGGATCGCGCCGCGACCAGCCCGGTGTGCCACAGCCGGAGCCGTGCGCCGCTCGCGACCGCGATCCCGCCGGCCGCGGGCGCCGATACGATCGACGCGGCACCGGGCAGCACGAGCTCGCGATCGCGGTCGACGTCCTTGAACACGAGCTCGGCCGGCAGCTCCAGCACGACCTGCAGCCCGTCGCTCGCCGAGCGGGTCGCCGACACCGCGCGGATCGCCGCGTCGGTGGTCCAGCGCTGCACCGGCCGGCCGGCGGCGTCGAGCACCCGGACCTCGCGCTCGGCCGCCGCGACGATCTGCGCGCCGGCGATCGCGAGGTGGTCGATCCGGGGCAGCGCGGCCTCGGCGGTGGCGCCGGACGCGGTGTTCCAGATCACGACGTGCGAGCCGTCGGCGATCGCACACAGCTCGCCGCTCGACGCGATCGCGCGCACCTCGCCCACCGGGCGGCGCGCGGCGAGCTCGCCGGTCGCGAGGTCGTGGATCTCGAGCTGGCCGTCCCGGAGCACGAGGCCGCGCCGGCCGTCCGACGAGAAGCCGAGCCACTGGCTGGTCGCGACGTCCAGGCGCACGACGCCTGCGAGGTCGACGATCTGGACCCGCTCCGAGCCGATCGGGCACGCCGCGTACTGCAGATCGTCGGACGCGGTGGCGGCGGAGCTGCCCTCGGCGGCCATCGGGCAGCGCAGCGGCTGCGACGCCGGGCCGCCGTCGAGCGGGACCCGCAGGATGCCGGTGCGGATCAGGGCGAGCAGGTGATCGCCGGCCAGCCGCAGCCCGCGGACCTCATCGGGGACCGCCGGCAGCCGCCGGGTGTCGCGGGTGTCGAGATCGCGGACCGTGAACCCCGCGGCGCTCGCGGTGACCACCCGCCGGCCGGCGAGCGCGAGCGCGGTGATCGCCGCGGGCTCATCGAACGCCGTGGTCGGCCCGCGCGCCGCGGCGCCGAGCGCCATGCGCCGCGCCTCGGGAGACGCGAGCGCCTCGTCGTCGAGCGCGTCGAGCGCGCGCAGCGCGTCCCCGGGATCCTCGAGCGCGCGGATCTCGGCGAGCGAGTGCACGGAGGAGCTGCGCCCGCCGGCGACGGACATCCCGGTGGCGACCACCGCGGCCACGCCCAGGATCCCACCGATCACCGCGAGCCGCCGGCGCGGGCGGGCCGCCGCGGCGAGCGCCGCCAGGAGCTCCGGCATCGACGCGAAGCGGTCCGCCGGGGCGGCCGACAGCGCACGGCGCAGCACCGTCCGCCCGATCGCCGCAGATCCGGCACACGTAGCGCGCGCTCGACGAGATCGCCGTCACCTGCGCTTGCGGGGGCGGTCGAAGCCGTGCTGGTTGAGCTTGTTGGTCAGCGTGCGGCGCGAGATGCCGAGCTGGCGCGCGGCCTCGGTCTGGTTGCCGCCGGTGCGCGCCAGCGCGCTCTCGATCGCCTGGCGCTCCAGCGCGCCGGCCTGGACGCGGACGTCACCCAGCCCCGACGGCTCGGCGGGCGCGGCCACCGCGGGCCGCGACATCCGGTCCCCCGGCAGCTGGCCGACGTCGATCGTGCCGTCGCACAAGAGCGTCGCGCGCTCGATCACGTTGCGCAGCTCGCGCACGTTGCCCGGCCAGCGGTAGCCGCGCAATAGCTCGCGCGCGGCGGGCGAGATCACCGGGGTCGGGCGCGACAGCGCCGCGGCGGCGCGCGCGGCGAATCGCTCGGCGAGCGGCAAGATCTCGTCGAGCCGCTCGCGGAGCGGCGGGATCTGCAGCGTGACGCCGGCGATCCGGAAATAGAGGTCCTCGCGGAACCGCTCCGCGGCGATCGCCGCCTCGAGATCGCGGTGGGTCGCGGCGAGGAACCGGACGTCGATCGCGCGCGGCTTGAGCCCGCCGACCCGCAGGATCTCGCGCTGCTCCAGGACGCGCAGCAGCTTGGCCTGGGTCGCGAGCGGCAGCTCGCCGATCTCGTCGAGGAACACGCTGCCGCCTTCGGCCTGCTCGAGCAGGCCGGGCTTGGTCGCCACCGCGCCGGTGAACGCGCCCTTCTCGTGGCCGAACAGCTCGCTCTCGAGCAGCTGCTCGGGCATCGCCGCGCAGTTGAGCTTGACCAGCGGGTGCGCCGAGCGCGGCGACCGGGCGTGGATGTGATCCGCGACGACCTCCTTGCCGGCCCCGGTCTCCCCGACGATCAGCACGCTGATGTCGCCGACCGCGACCCGGTCGGCGAGCGCGAGCACGCCGCGCATCGGGCCGATCGCAGCGAGCGCCGGTCCGGCGGGACGCGGCTCCGCCGGCCCGGTCACGCGCCGCGGTTCGGCCGGGCGCCGCGTCGCCGCGCAGCTGCCGAGCGACCAGGCATCCTGGCCGTCGGCCGGGAACATCGCCAGCCCGACCGCCGCGCCGGGGATGGCGGCGCGGATCCGGTCGGCGAGCTCGGCGGCGGCCGCCGGCGAGATGTCGAGCAGCAGCACCTCCCACTCGTGCGGCGCATAGATCCCGACCACGTCGATGTCGCGCACCGCCTCGCTGAGCAGCTCGGCGGCGTCGCGCTCCGCCGACCGCACCCGCAAGAGGCCGAACGTCGTCCCGACCCGCGCCGCCCGGGTGCACTCCTCGGCCAGCCGGAGCTCGAAGTAGCCGTGGCCCCACAGCGTGCGCTGCGGCGCGAGCGGGGCGTTCTGCTGGACCACGATCCCGATCCCGCCGATCGTGACGATCTCGTCGACCGTGATCGGTCGCGGCGCGCCCGGCTCCAGCCGCTGGCCCGCGACGAACGTGCCGTTGCTGGAGCCGAGATCCTCGATCGTGATGCGCTCTGCGATCCGCAGCCGGGCGTGGCGGCGCGACAGCGAGCGGTCGTCGATCCGGACGTCGCAGCCCGCGTCGCGCCCGATCACGACCTCTCCGGCGGCGGGCAGCGCGTGGGTCGCGACCACGCCGCCGCCGATCACGGCGAGCCTCGGCGCGCCGGGCTTTCGCACCAGCGAGCGGGTACGCGCGTCGACATCCACGCCGTCATCTTACTCGCGTTTGCCCGGGTTCGCCCGGGCTCGCGACGAGCGCGCCGGCCGCGATCCGGTGGCGCGGCAGCAGCGCGCCGGTCAGCGCCTCGACGTCGGTCGCGGCCGCGAGCTCGTCGATCCGGGCGCGCTCGACGCGCAGCCGGGCATCGGCGAGCGCGGTCTGGCGGCGCAGGACCTCGAACGAGCTGGTGTCGCCGCGCTCCCAGCGGTGCTGCTCGGCGTCGAGGTTCTGCTGCGCGAGCTGGGCCGAGCGCGCCAGCGCGGTGCGGCGCTGCGCGGCGACCGCGAGCCGGTTCGCCGCGCCGGTCGCGTCCGCCGCGATCTGGGCCTCGAGATCGGCGACCTCGATCCGCCGGCGGACCAGCTCGGCGCGCGCTGAATCGGTCGCGCCGCGCGCGGCGGCCGTGCCGAGCGGCAGCCGGATCGTCAGCCCGCCCTCGACGACCCAGCCGGCGTAGCCCGCGGTGGCGGCGAGCGCGGCGCGCGCGTCGTCGCCGGGCTGCGACAGCGAGCCGTGGACGAACGCATCGACCCGCCACCGCGCGTCGTCCTCCGCCTTGGCGAGCGCGCACCCGGCGCCGTCCCCGCGGCGCCGCGCGGCCGCGAGGCGCTGGCTGTGCGCGAGCGCGGCGCGCACGACCTCGGGCGCGGGGACCTCGGGCCGCTCCGCTTCCGGGGGCGGTGCGTCGCCGGCCGCGAGCTCGCCGTCGATCGGCAGCCCGACCAGCCGCGCCAGCTCGATCGATCGCTCGGCGACCGCGCCCTGCGCGACCAGCTGGTCCTCGCGGCGCCGCGCGAGCTCGTCCTCGACCTCGGCCGCGGCGAGCGGCGGCCGGACGCCGCGCGCGATCTCGGCCTTGACGACCCGGAGCTGGCCGTCCGCCAGCTCGACCCCCTGGCGGCGGATCGCCAGCTCCTGCTGGGCGAGAACCAGCTGCCAGTACGCGTGATCGACGGCGCGGACGATCTGCTCGGCGGTCGCCAGCTCCTCGAGCTGCGCCGCGGCCCGCCGCGCCTGCAACTCCGCCGCCACCGCTGCGCCGGCCTCCCGGCCGCCCCACAGCGGCTCGTTCCAGGTCGCCTCGACGGTCGGCGTCACGCTCGCGACCGTGCTGTCCTCGAACGTGTCGGCGACCGGGAGCCGCGTCGTCACCCGCGCGGTGACCGCCGCGGCGCGCAGCGCGAGCTGGCTGCCGTCCGCAAACGGCCAGGTCAGCTTGGCCGCGCCGGCGACCTGGGCGTGATGCAGCTCCTGCGGGAACAGCGAGCTCCGCGGATCGTTGCGCGTGTCCTCGGCGCCGGCGGTCAGCTCGAGCGCAGGCTCGTACGCGCCGCGCGCGTGCAGCTCCTGGCCCTCGGCGTCGACCACCGCGATCCGGGCGGCCGCGAGCGTCGGGTTGTGCGCGATCGCGAGGGCGAGCGCATCGCGCAGGGTGAGCGCGCGCGGGGCGGCGCTGGCCACGGCCGGCACCAGCACCAGGGCGGCGATCCATCGCTTCATGGCTCGCCGCGGTTGCACTCGATGTGCCGGCGCGCAGGCACCGGAGAACCGCCACTTGCACGCGCGGGCTGCGCACGACGAGCAACCGGTTTCTCGATCGTGGGCATCGCACGGCCCGCCGCACGGCTGCGCGCGCGCCTGGGGCTGGTGCGGCGCGTGCAAGCCCCCGCGGTCGAACTTCACCACGAGGAGATTTCCATGATCGAGATCAATGTCGACGAGTGTCATGACGTGAGCGGCGGGTTCGTGCGGATCTGTGGTCCGGCGTTCCCCGGCCCGACGTTCCCCGGCCCGACGTTCCCCGGCCCGATCCTGCCGATTCCCGGCCCGATGCCGCTCGCGATCACGGCCCACATGCCGATCTGCGCGCTGATCGACTGATCTGCCCGTCACGCACAGCGTCCGGGAGAACGCGTGCACGCGAGACTCGCCGCGGGCTGCTGCGCGGATGGGCGCCGGAGCCGCGCCCGCCGAATCACCACCGGCGCCTGCGCGAACCACGTTAGGTATGTGCGGGGACAACGAGCGCCAAATCGTAATCACGGGCGCGGCGTCCGACCCCATCCTGCTCGCGGTCGCCCACGGCGAGCTCGCGTTGGCGTGTGCCAGTCGCGGCCCCGGGAACATGGCCAGTCGCAATCCCCGGGCACATGGCCAGTAGATCAAGTCGACACCTGTTGATCGAGCGGGAAGACGTTGACGTCGACCTTGACGTTGTCCCAGGACCTTGACCTGAACGGTGACGTACGTCGACGTCTACCGGACGACCGGCGCACCAGAGGCAAGCTCCAACCCTGGGTAGAGCCTCGGGAGGCCGCGACCCTCACTCGATCGGGACACCATCCCCGGGCAGGCCCTCGGCGCAGGTATTCTCGGTCGAACGGCCGTAGTTGGCCGCGGTGAACGTCGCGAGCGCCTCGTCGTCGACGCAGGTGGCAATGTAGCTGGTGCCCCAGGCGACGGCTGCGATCGTCTGATCGTCCGGCAGCAGCGGATCGGAGACCACCAGGCTGCGCGTCCAGACCGGCGCGTCGCAGTGCGGGTCCACCGCCATGCCGCGCACGACGCTGGCCAGCGCGGCGACGGTGTCCGGACAGCCGGCGTCGCAGCGATAGACCAGCACGATGGCGCCATGCTCGGCGTTGTGCAGCCAGAACCCGCGCTCGAGGTCGGTGTAGATCTGGTCCCAGGCCGCCCACACGGGATAGTGCGGGCCGCTGGTCGGCGGATTCGTGGCCCACGCTACCGCGGTGCCCGGTGTGACATGGGGCGAGTCCACGATCGGGAAGGTCCGGACCATCCCGCACGAACCGAGCGGATGCTCGTCGGAGGCCGCGCGCGGCGGCTCGGCGCACGCGGCGCACGCGAGCGCGATCGCAGCGCTGCAGAGCGGAGGTGAGATCGGCCGGATCACGGGCAGCTCCTGGTCAGCGGCACGATCCACGGGGTCGCGGCGGGGGCGCTGGCGTCGAGTGTGCCGGACCAGCACACCGTGCCGTCGGTGCCGGCCCCGCTCCCCGTCAACGCAACCGGACCGATCGGAACGACCAGCTCGACCGGCGCCGGCAGCGCCGTGCATGCGAGCTGTGTGCGCGCGGTGGGCGCGGCGCTCATCGCCGGCGTCGCGGCCAGCTCGACCGAGCGGATCGGGCTGCCCGGCGCGCACGCCGGGACCTCGACCTCGATGGTCGCCGTCGGCCAGCCCGGGAGATCGCCGCGCGCGAACGGAACGAGCAGCGGCAGGCCCGCGGCGAACGGCCGCGAGATCTTGCCCAGCAGGCTGCCGTCGGCGCCGGTGATCACCACGTCGATGCGGTGGTAGCCGGCGGTCATCCGCTCGATCTGGACGTGGAACCCGGCGAAGTCGTGGCCGCCCACCTGATCGCTGCACGGCGCCGCGGCGAGCTCGAACGGCGGCTCGTCCAGCGGCTGGACCTCGAACGCGGTGCGCGCCGCGCCCAGGGCCTCGCAGGGCGAGGGGATCGCCGGCAGCACGGCCCACACGTCGGTGTCATACTCGTCGACGCACGCGGCCGGCAACGCGCACACCAGGCACAAGAGCCCGGCGCGGATCACAGCGCCACCGCGACGGCGAGGGTGGCGATCGCGTAGGCGTCGGCACGCGGCGTGCCCGAGGTGCGCGTCGCCAGCCCGGTCATGCCGACCTCGCCGCCGAACCGCAGCAGCGAGAGCCGCCACTGCGTGCGCACGTACCAGCCGGGCGACAGCCGCGCGTGGTCGATGTACATCGCGTCGCTGCCCGCGACCGGCAGCGTCACACCGAGCTCGATCACGTCGGCGAGATCCGCCATCGGGTGGAGCCGCAGCTCGCCGACGGCATCGAGCCGGCCGCCGTCGCGGCGGACGCCGAGCGCGCCGCCCAGCGCACGCCCGGTGACGCGGGGTTCGCGCTGGACCGCGCCGTCCCAGCAGCGCGCGGTCGCCGCGACCGCCCGCAGTCTGGCCACGCAGGCGTCGTCCCAGCGCGCCGCGTCGGTCCGGCGGGTGTTGGCGAGATCGAACCCGATCAGCACGGTCTGGCCGTGCTCGCTCCGCGCGCTGGCCATCGCCGCGCCGAGCCGGAGCTCGAGGTCGCCCGCGAGCTGAGGGCCGGCGGCCGATGCTCCGACTCCGGCGGCGATCAGGAGACGATCCGCGGCGGCGGATCCGCCGGCGGCCGCCAGGGCGAGCGCCCCGAGCGCGATCCGCGTTGCATGACAGGACATGCCCGCGGCGCTTGCAACCGATGCGCCGGGCGTAACCCGGCCGCAACCCGGAGCGATCCGGCGCGGCCCGGCGAGGACGGGCAATGCGCGTCCCGGCGATCGGGAATCGGGCTTCCCAAGCGAGCCCGGCGCGCGGCGATGTCCGCGATCCGGCGCCGGCCGCGGCCGGTACATCAAGTGCAGTGGTCGGCGCACATGTTTCGTCGTTACGTGTGTGTCCGACAGGCGGATCAATCCGATTGTGGCCCCGCGGCGCTCGCGACGATCGCGCTGCATCACGGCGTCCGGCTCAGCCGCGAGCGGCTGCGCGATGTCACCGGCACCGATCGGGTCGGCACCAACATGGCCGGCCTGCTGCAGGGCGCCGAGAAGCTCGGCCTGCGCGGCCGCGCGGTCAAGGGCGACTGGGCCGGGCTCGCGACGATCCCGCTGCCGGCGATCGCGCATGTCCGGACGCCGGAGGGGCTCGGTCATTATGTGGTGATCCATCGCGTGCTGCGCGATGCGGTGATCGTCGCGGATCCCGCGCACGGCATCGAGCGGCGCTCGCGCGAGGTGTTCTGCACCCGGTGGACCGGCTACGTGCTGCTGGCGACCCCGACCACCGCGCTCGCGGGCAGCACGCAGCTGCCGCCCGGGCGGCGGTTCTTCCTGCTGGTGATGCGGCAGCGCCAGCTGCTGCTCGAGGCGTTCGCGTGCGCGGTGCTGATGACCGTGCTCGGGCTGTCGACCTCGCTGTTCATCCAGCACCTGACCGACTCGGTGCTGATCCAGGGCCAGGCCGGTCTGCTCGACGCGCTCGGGATCGGGATGATCGTGATCACCGTGTTCCGCGGCGCGTTCGGCGCGCTGCGCGGCTACCTGATGGCGTTCGCCGGGCGGCGCTCGGGGTTCGAGCTGTTGTCCGCGTACATCCATCACGTCCTCTACCTGCCGATGCGGTTCTTCGAGCTGCGCCAGGTCGGCGACGTGCTGTCGCGCGTCCAGGACGCGGTGCGCGTGCGCGACTCGATCAGCGGGGTCACCCTGTCGCTGCTGGTCGATGGCGCGATGGTGGTGTTCGCGCTGGTCGCGCTGTGGCTGCAGGACGTCCGCCTGGCGGCGGTCGCGACGCTGTTCATCCCGGTCCTGGTCGCCGCCGTGCTCGCGCATCAGCCGGCGGCGCGGCGCCGGACCCGCGCGGTGATGGAGCACGGCGCGCGGGTCCACTCCCAGCTGGTCGAGGACGTCTCGGGCGTCGAGACCATCAAGTCGCTCGGCATCGAGCCGGTGCGGCGCGACGACGACGAGACCCAGCTCGCCGATCTGCTCGATCTCGCGTTCGACCAGCAGAAGCTGGGGATCTCGATCCAGACCATCGCGATGCTGGTGATCGGCGCCGCCACGGTCGTCATCCTGTGGTACGGCGGCCACCGCGTGATCGACGGGGGGCTGTCGCTCGGCCAGCTGCTGTTCTGCTACACGCTGGTCGGCTACCTGCTGCAACCGCTCGAGCGCCTCGCCGGCGCCAACCTCCAGCTCGAGGATGCGATCATCGCGCTCGACCGGCTGTACCAGATCATGGATCTCGACCTGGAGCGCGGCCACGGTTCGGGGCTGCCGTGCCAGGGCGTCGCGCGCGGGCTGGAGCTCGACGGCGTGTCGTTCAGCTACGGCAGCCGGGCCGCCGTGCTCGACAAGATCACGCTCGCGCTGCCCGCCGGCAAGCGGATCGCGCTGCTCGGCGAGAGCGGCTCGGGCAAGACCACGCTGCTCAAGCTGCTGCAGCGGTTCCACGATCCGACCGGCGGCCGGGTGCTGCTCGACGGCATCGACCTGCGCGATCTCGATCTCGCGTCGCTGCGCGCGCGGATCGGCGTGGTGTCGCAGGATCCGTTCCTGTTCGCCGGGACGCTGCGCGACAACCTGCTCGCGGCCAGCCCCGACGCCGCGCCCGAGCAACTGCTCGAGGCGATCCGGGTCGCCGGCCTCGAGGAGACGATCGCGGCGCTGCCCGAGCGGCTCGAGACCCAGGTCGGCGAGCGCGGCGCCGCGCTGTCGGGCGGCCAGCGCCAGCGGGTCGCGATCGCGCGCGCGGTGCTGCGGCGCCCCGACCTGCTGCTGCTCGACGAGGCGACCAGCCACCTCGACGCGACCACCGAGGCCGCGGTCCAGACCGCGCTCGACACCGTGCTGCGCGGCAAGACCGTCGTGATCGTCGCGCACCGGCTCGCGACGGTCCGGACCGCGGACATCATCCACGTGATCCACCGCGGCAAGCTCGCGGAGACCGGGACCCATCACACGCTGCTCGCCCGCGGCGGCCGCTACGCCGAGCTGTGGCGGGCGCAGATGGGGCCCGCGCCCGGCCGGCCCGAGATCCACGACGAGGTCACCCAGAAGATCCCGGGGCTGAGGGGCCACCTCGCGCTGGTCGGCCAGGAGCGGCGACCGATGCGGCGACAGGAGCAACCATGAGGACCCACCGGATCTACGCGCTGCGCGACTGCGCCACGCTCACCCGCATGATCCCGCCGCGCCCCGCGGTCGCGATCACCGGCACCGCCGTGCTGCTCGCGACGCTGGTCGCCGCGGCAGTCGGGTGGGCGGCGATCACCGAGGCCGACCTGGTCGTGCGCGCACCGGCGCGGGTCCGCGCGCGCTCGGCCCCCCAGCTGTCGTTCACGGCGAGCTCCGGGGAGCAGGTCGCGTCCGCCGCGGCGGGCCGGGTCGACCGGGTCGTCGCAGCCCAGGGCCAGATCGTCCGGCGCGGCGACCCGCTCGCGATGCTCGACGCGACCCAGCTGAGCAACGACCGCGCGCGGCTCGCGGCGGCGGCGGCGAGCGCGCGCGACGCCCGCGACGCCGCCGAGCGCATGCAGTCGCTCGCCGAGGCCCAGTTCACGGCGGCCCAGGCCGCGCGCGACGCCGAGCTGGCCCAGGTCACCCGCGACGAGTCGCGATCGTGGCAACGGACCTCCGCCGACGTGTCGCTCGCGCGCTCGGCGCTCGACGCGGCCCGGCGCGACCGCGAGCGGATCGCCGCGCTGGTCGGCGATGGCGCGGCCAGCAAGAGCCAGCTCGACCAGGCGACCCAGCGCGTCCGCGAGGCCGAGGGCCACCTGACCTCGGTGCAGATCGGCGCCAGCACCGGTCGCGCCGAGGTCCTGCGCCGCCAGATCGAGCTGGCCCGGCGCGATCACGCGGTGCACCAGGAGGAGCTCGCCCAGCGGGTGTCGGCCCAGACCGCCGAGCTCGCCGCGGCCGAGCGCACGCTGGCCAACCTCGAGGTCGAGATCGAGAAGGCCACGCTGCGCGCCGGGCTCGACGGCGTGGTCAGCTCGGTCGGGGTCCGACCCGGCGACGTCGTGCAGGCCGGCCAGGTCGCGTTCGCGATCTCGCCGAGCGACGGGGTCCGGGTCGACGCCGCGATCGCCGCGGCCGATGTCGGCCACATCCGCACCGGCATGCGCGTCCGGATCCGGCTCGACGCGTTCGACTGGCAGCGCTACGGCACGCTCGACGGCACCATCGTGCAGATCGGCAGCGACGCCGAATCGCTCGCGGTCGCCGGCGGCCAGCTGCCGATCTACATCGTCCGCATCGAGCTCGACGCCGACACGATCGGCCGCGGCGAGCTGCGCGGCCGGCTCAAGCTCGGCATGACGGGCACGGTCGACGTGGTCACCGAGCGCCGCCACCTCTTGCCGCTCCTGGTCGGCCGGCTCCGCCAGGCGCTGTCGCTGGGATGAGCGCGATGGTCGCCCTCCCGTCCGCACCCCAGGACGCCGGCGAGCCGGGTTGGCGCCTGGTCGTGCTCGGCCGCTCGGTCGCCGCGCATCCGCTGCCGCCCGGCGGAGCGATCACGCTGGGCCGCGATCCGGGCTGCGAGATCGTGATCAGCGATCCCGAGGTCTCGCCGGTGCACGCGCGGATCGCCTGCGATCCGCCCGCGATCGAGGACCTCGGCAGCGCGGCGGGAACCTGGGTGCGCGGTGCGCGGCTGGCCCCCGGCGCGCTCGCCGCGATCGCGTGCGACGAGATCTTCCAGCTCGGCTCGGTCGCGCTCGTCGTCCAGCGGTTGCCGCGGCGCGCGGACCGCAGCGGCGCGAGACCGATCGCGCCGGGCGGCGATCGCAGCCCGGCCGGCTCGGCGGCGATGCGCAAGCTGCACGGCCTCGTCGATCGGATCGCGATCGGGACGATCAGCGTGCTGATCCTCGGCGAGACCGGCGTCGGCAAGGAGGTCCTCGCCGAGACCATCCATCACCGGTCCGCGCGCGCGGCCGCGCCGCTGCTGCGCCTCAACTGCGCGGCGCTGACCGAGACCTTGCTGGAGAGCGAGCTGTTCGGCCACGACAAGGGCGCGTTCACCGGCGCGACCCACAGCAAGCCCGGCCTGCTCGAGTCGGCGCACGGCGGCACCGTGTTCCTCGACGAGATCGGCGAGCTGCCGCTCGCGACCCAGGTCAAGCTGCTGCGCGTCCTGGAGTCGCGCGAGGTGATGCGCGTCGGAGCGCTCCGGCCCAAACCGATCGACGTGCGGTTCATCTCCGCGACGCACCGCGATCTGGAGGCGCAGATCGACGCCGGGCTGTTCCGCGAGGACCTGTACTTCCGGCTCAACGGCGTCGCGCTGGAGATCCCGCCGCTGCGCGAGCGGCGCGACGAGATCGACGCGCTCGCCGCACGGTTCGCCGCGGTGGTGGCCCGCAGCCTCGGGCGCAGCGCCCCGGAGCTGTCCAGCGCGGCGCTCGACCGGCTGCGGGCCCACGTCTGGCCGGGCAACATCCGCGAGCTCCGCAACTGCATCGAGCGCGCCGTGCTGCTGGGCGATGCCGCGCGGATCGAGGCCGACCACGTCGCGATCGGCATGCGGCGGGCCCGCGGATCGACGCCGCCGCCGATCGC
This sequence comes from Kofleriaceae bacterium, assembly GCA_036265355.1. Lineage (GTDB taxonomy): Bacteria > Myxococcota_A > Polyangia > Haliangiales > Haliangiaceae > JABFXX01. Next base: position 12,924 of record DATAPF010000370.1, read on the forward strand.
CGCGCCCCCCGCCGCCGCCGCCGAGCCCCGCCCGCGCGGCGGCGCCGTCGAGCGCGACCAGATCGTCGCGGCGCTCGCGAGCGCGGCCGGCAACCAGAAGATCGCGGCGCAGCTGCTCCAGATCTCGCGCCGCACGCTGATCAACCGGCTCGACCTGCTCGGCATCGGCCGCCCGCGCAAGGGGCGCGGCTGAGCCCGCCGGCGCCCCGGCGGTCAATGCGCGCGCGGCTCGTCGGGGAGCGCCCGCCGCGGCAGCAGCTGGCCGAGGTGCCAGGCCTGGACGTGCGCGGTGCGCTGGGCGCGGCGCCGCGCGCGGGTCAGCGACAGCGCGAACCGCCCGACGACGACCGCGAGCGCGAGCGTGCCGAGCAGGACGCCGATCGCGTCGCTGGTCGATCGGCCGTCGAAGATCGTGCCGCTCGACACCAGGCCGTCGGGCGTGAACCGCCAGGTCGAGCCGAGCACACCGGCGAGCTCGAGCGCGACCGGCAGCGCGATCGCGGTGACCAGCCAGGCGATCGCGATCCACGGCCGGTCGGCGACCGCGCGGTGCGAGCCGACGGCGATCGCCATGCCGCAGGCGAGCAGCGGGGTGAGCACGAACGGCCCCGCGATCCGCGAGAACGCGACCACGACCGCGAGGTGGCCGGCGAGCGCGAGCCACAGCGGCACGCGGCCGGTCCGCGCGTTGTACAGGCTGAGCAGCGACATCGCGCTGGCGGCCGCGAACAGCGCGCCGAGCGCGGTCCAGCTCGCGATGTGGAGCAGCGGGCTGAGCGGGACCAGCACCCAGATCATCGCGTAGGCCAGCGCGCCGCGCCGCGCGCGCAGCTGGTCGAGCGTGCGGTCGGCGGCGGCGAGCTCGCGCTCGACCTCGTCGGGCAGCTTGTCCGGCGGCCGGACGATGAGCGCGGCGACCAGGTCGGCGGCCTCGCCGGCCTCGGGATCGAGCGCGAGGGCGCGGCCGGCGCGCTGGATCGCCTCGCTGCGCTGGCCGGCGTCCCGGGCGCGGCGCGCCGCGGCGAGGTGGTCGTCGACCAGGCGGCGGCGCTGCTCGAGGTCGCGGTCGCCGTCGAGGTAGCGCTGCAGACCCTCGGCGAGCGCGCGGGCGCTCGGCCGGGCGTCCGGATCGGCGGCGAGCGCCGCGGTGCACAGCGCGTCGAGCTCGGGGGCGATCGCGCGCTCGGGGCGGCGCGCGGCGGGCGACGCGGACGGCGCGGCGAGCGTGCCGGCCAGCGCGGCCATGCCCGGCGGGTGCAGCGACTCGCCGGCGAGGATCTCGAACAGGATCGCGCCG
>DATAPF010000371.1:0-3608 GCA_036265355.1 Kofleriaceae bacterium
GCTCGCGCGAGCCGCGGTAGCGGGCCGGTCAACCGATCACGAGCTGGACCAGCAACCAGGTATTGAGTCCGGCGATCGCGAGTCCGCATAGCCATGCAGCCGCCGTGAGCCACGCGGGATTGACCAGCTTGCCCATCCGGCGGCGATCGCTGGTCAGCCGGATCAGCGGGAACACGGCGAACGGCAGCTGGAAGCTGAGCACGGCCTGGCTGGCGATCAGCAGCCAGGCCAGCCCGTGCTCGCCACACGCCGCGACGACGATCAGCGCGGGCAGGATCGCGAGCCCGCGCGTGATCAGCCGGCGCAGCCACGGCGCGAGCCGCAGCGACAGGAAGCCCTCCATCACGATCTGGCCGGTGAGCGTCGCGGTCAGCGTCGAGCTCTTGCCCGACGCGAGCAGCGCGATGCCGAACAGCACGCTTGCGGCACCCGCGCCGAGCACCGGGGACAGCACCCGGTAGGCGTCGCCGAGCTCCGCGACCCAGCGATGGCCGGTATCGTGGAACGCCGTCGCTGCGAGCACCACGATCGCGCCGTTGACCACGACCGCCACCAGGAGCGCGGCCACCAGATCGACGGTCGCCAGCCGGACCGCGGCGGTCCGGCCCTCGAGGTCGAGCGGATAGCGCCGGGTCTGCACGATCGACGAGTGCAGGTAGAGGTTGTGCGGCATCACCGTCGCGCCGATGATCCCGATCGCGAGGTAGAGCCGGTCCGGCTCGGTGAGGATCCCGGCATCGGGCACGAGCCCCTGCGCGATCGCGCCGGGATCGGGGTGGGCGAACATCAGCTCGACGACGAAGCACGCCAGGATCGTACCGATCAGCGCGATCGTGACGGCCTCGAGGTTGCGGAAGCCGCGGCGCTGGAGCCACAGCACCGCGAACACGTCGGCCGCGGTGAGGCAGACGCCCCACACGATCGGGATCCGGAACAGCAGCTCGAGCGCCATCGCCGTGCCGATCACCTCGGCGAGATCGGTGGCGCAGATCGAGAGCTCGCACAGGATCCACAGCGCGAATGCCGTCCGCGGCGCGTACGCGGCGCGGCACGCCTGCGCCAGATCGCGCCCGGTCGCGATCCCGAGCCGCGCCGCCAGCGCCTGCAGCGTGATCGCCATCAGGTTCGACAGCACGATCACCCACAGCAGCGACATCCCGTACGCCGAGCCCGCTGCGACGCCGGTCGCCCAGTTTCCCGGATCCATGTAGCCGACCGCCACGAGGTAGCCCGGGCCCGCAAACGCGAGCACGCGGCGCGCGAGCGCACCACGAGTGTCCACCGCGACCGTGCGATGGACCTCGGGCAGGCTCGGCGCTCCGCGTGCGCGCCACGCCACGGTGGAGGTGTTCATGGCGCGCCGGCTAGCCCTGGCGGTCGGGGCCGCACTGGTTGCTGGCGCCGAGCTCCGCACCGGTCACCGGATCGCAGTTCTCGTGGGACCTCGTGCGCTCGGCGGCGGCCTGGACCGCCGCGGCCTCCTTGTGGGTCAGGTTGACGTGGGCCTGACCGTCGCCGCCCTCGACCGCCTCCTGCTCATCGCGCTTCTCGATGACCTTCCAGTGATCGGGGCGGTTCCACGGCCCGGTCTCGTTGCCCGGACCCTGCGACATGTCGAAGTACACGTTGGTGAAGCGCGGATCTCCCGGCAGCTTGCCCGGCGGGAAGTTGTGCTCGATCGAGTACAGCGCCTTCTCGAACTGCTTCTGGTGCGCGATCTCGCGGGTCATGAGGAAGATCAGCGCGTCGCGCACGCCCGGATCGTCGGTCAGGCTGATCAGCCGCTCGTAGATGATCTTCGCGCGCGCCTCGGCGGCGATGTTCGAGCGCAGGTCCGCCGTCGGCTCGCTGATCGTATCGATGTACGCTGCGGTCCACGGTACCGCACCGGAGTTGATCAGCGGCGCGCCCGCGCCGTACAGCAGCTGGGTCACGTGGCTGTCGTTCCCGCTCCCCGTGATCTCCTTGTACAGCTGCGCCTGCCCCTCGGTAGCCTCGGCGATCTTGCCCTTCGCACCACGGTTGAGCATCGCGACGATCGTGCCGATCACCTCGAGGTGGCTCAGCTCCTCGGTCGCAATGTCGAGCAGCATGTCCTTGCGGCCCGGATCGAACTCCGCGAGCGACTGGGTGAAGTACCGCATCGCCGCGGCGAGCTCGCCCTGCGGCCCGCCGAACTGCTCGAGCATGAGGTTGGCCAGACCCGGATTGGTCTGGTCGACCCGAACGGTGACCTGTAGCTTCTTGTGGTGCATGAACATGGTGACGCCACTCCTTGCGGCGTCCTCGCATGCAACGCATGCTCCGCGGAACCGGCACCGGAACTCGGCGAAACCCGACTGCTGCATCGCCGCGAGCAGCGCGCCAACGACACGCAGGTGCATCGGCGCGCCCACGGGCACGCGCGTATCGATTCCTCATCACGAGTCATCACGAGTCATCACGAGTCGCATACGGTATTCCGTCCATGCTGATGTTCATGCGACAACCCCGCACCGGCGTTGCGGTCCGCTTGCCGTTTGTGCGGCCCCCGCGCGGCTGCCCTGCGGCGCCAGCGGGTGGGACATGGTGGGCCTTGCGCGCCTGTAACCTGCGCGCCCTGGCCGATCTGGCAGGTCCCACGGACCAGGATCTCGGATCGGCGCTGAACGGCTTGACTCCGAGTGCGCTCGAGGTCGAGGGTCCGGCCATGCGTTACAACCTTCTCGGGCAAACTGGGCTGTACGTCTCGGAGCTGTGCCTCGGCGCGATGACGTTCGGCGGCCAGGGGTTCTGGAAAGCGATCGGCCAGCTCGGCAGTCAGGAGGTCGAGCAGCTCGTCGGCACCGCGCTCGACGCCGGCGTCAACTTCATCGACACCGCCGACGTCTACTCCGAGGGCGACAGCGAGCGGCTGCTCGGGGCGGCGCTCAAGTCCCTGGCGCGGCCGCGCGAGCAGGTCGTGATCGCGACCAAGGTGCGCGGCCGCACCGGGCCCGGCGTCAACGAGGTCGGGCTGTCCCGCGCGCACATCTTCGCGAGCGTCGACCGCAGCCTCGCGCGGCTCGGGCTCGATCACATCGACCTCTACCAGATCCATGGCTTCGATCCCGCGACGCCGATCGAGGACACCGTGCGCGCGCTCGATGACGTCGTGCGCTCGGGGAAGGCGCGATATGTCGGGTTCAGCAACCTGCCGGCGTGGGTCGCGTCGAAGGCGCTGACGTTCGCCACGGCGCACGGGCTGGCGCGGTTCCAGAGCGCGCAGGTCTATTACTCGATCGCCGGGCGCGACATCGAGCGCGAGATCGCGCCGATGTGCGCGGCCGAGCGCGTCGCGATCCTGCCGTGGAGCCCGCTGGCCGGCGGCCTGCTGTCGGGCAAGTTCGATCCCGACAAGAAGGGCCCCACCGATGCGCGCCGGGCGTCGTTCGACTTCCCCCCGGTCAACATGGAGCGCCTGCCGCGCGTGCTGTCGGCGTTGCGCGCGGTGGCGGAAGCGACCGGCGCGTCGGTCGCGCGCGTCGCGCTGGCCTGGCAGCTGACCCGGCCGTTCGTGACCAGCATCATCATCGGCGCCAAGCGCCGCGAGCAGCTGGTCGACAACCTCGCCGCCACCGAGCTGAAGC
>DATAPF010000372.1:0-12373 GCA_036265355.1 Kofleriaceae bacterium
GTCGGTGCCGCGGCCACCGGCGTCGCCGGTGCAGCGGTCGGCGCCGTCGGTGCGCTCGCGTTCGCCGCCTCGTCCGGCGCGCGATCGGTGCCCTTCGCGGCAGACCCCGAGCCGTCGTCGCGGCCCGGGTCGCGCAGCAGGGCAGGCTCGCGATCCGACATCGCAGATTGATAGCGCGCGCCGGGGCAGGAACGCAAATACGCGTAGTTCGTGGCGCGCCGGCCGGTCATCGCCGGCACACGTGGCGTCCGCGCGCACCCGGTCGAGGCGCCATCCCGGCATCGCAGCTGGCGATTCCGAGGTCATCATCATCAGCTCCGGGTCGCAGCGCGGATCAGCGCGACGGCGATCACGGGCGCGGTGTCGGCGCGCAGCACGCGCGGCCCCAGGCCGAGCGGCGCGAACCCTGCCAGCTGGTCGCGCTCGCCGGGGGTGAGCCCACCCTCGGGGCCACTGGCGATCGCGACGTCGCCGGCGCCGGGATCGAGCGCGAGCCCCGCGTCGCTGGCCGGATCGAGCACCAGCCGCCGGCCTGCGGGCAGGTCGGCGAGCGCGGCCGCCAGGCTCGCGGCGGCGGTGACGTCGGGGACCTGCGCGCGGCCCGACTGGCGCGCGGCGGCCTGGGCGATCGCGCGGTAGCGGGCGAGCCGGGCGTCGCGGCGGGCGTCATCGAGCCGCGCGACCGAGCGGGCGGCCGGCCACACCACGATCGCGTCGACCCCGACCTCGACCAGCTTCTCGATGCACGCGTCCATCCGGTCGCCCTTGATCAGCGGCACCAGCGCGCGCACCCGCGGCGGCGCCGGCGCGATCGGCTCGGGGGCGCCGGCGATCAGCGCGGTCTCGCCGGCGGACAGCCGCGCGATCGTCGCGGCGGCGCGCCGGCCGGCGCCGTCGACCAGCTCGACCGGCTCGCCGGGCCGGGCGCGCCGGACGTGCGCGAGGTAATGGTGCTCGTCGCCGCGCACGACGAGCTCGCCCGCGACCAGCACGGCAGGATCGACGAAGATCCGGATCATCGCCTCGCGCGAATCATCGCACGAGCACGGCGCACGACCACTCGCGATCCTCGCTGCTCGCGCGGACGTGCCGGCACCGCATCCCCGCGGCGGCGAACTCGTCGGCGAGCGGCTGGGCCTGCGGGGTCAGCAGGCCGGACAGCACCAGCGTGCCACCGGGCGCGGTGCACGCGATCAGCGCGTCGCGCAGCGCGCGCAGCACGTGGGCCTGGATGTTGGCGAGCACCAGCGGGAACGCCTCGCCGAGCTCGGTCAGGGCGCGGCCGGACGCGGCGATCCGGTCGGCGACGCCGTTGATCGCCGCGTTGCCGGCGGTGGCGGCGACCGCGATCGGATCGACGTCGACCGCGGCGCAGGTCGCGCCCGGCCAGCGCCGGACCGCGGCGATCGCGAGGATGCCCGAGCCGCAGCCGACGTCGAGCACCCGCGCCGGGGTGGCGCCGGCGTCGGCGAGCGCCTGGATCTCGTCGAGGACCAGCCGCGTGCTGGCGTGGGTGCCGGTGCCGAACGCCATCCCGGGATCGAGCTGGATCGCGACGTCGTCCGGTCCGGGCGCGAAGCGCTCCCAGCTCGGCACGACGACGAACTGCCGGGTGAGCCGGCTGACCCGGAAGTAGCGCTTCCAGGCGTCGCGCCACTCGGCCTCCGGCATCGCCGCGGCGAGCCGGATCCGCGCCGGGTCGACCGCGAGGCCGCCGGCCTGCCAGCGCTGCGCCGCATCGCGGACCTCGGCCAGCGCCCCGGCGGCCGCGTCGGCGGCGACCCAGAACACGACCTCGTCGCCGCGCTGCTCGGTGCCCGCGGCGGCGGCGGCGACCTCGGAAGCGATCAGCGCCGCGACGTCATCGACATCGGCGGCGCCGACGGGGACCACGACCTCAGTCCAGTTCGTGTCCGACACGCGCTCAGCGCGGCGCGGCCGGCACGATCCGCCGCTTCATCTCCCGGCGCAGCCGCTTGCGGGCCTCGCGGGTCTTGCGCTTGCGCTTGACGCTCGGCTTCTCGTAGAACCGGCGGCGCTTGAGCTCCTGCAGGATGCCCTCCTTGGACATCTTCTGCTTGAGGATCTTCATCGCCTTCTCGAGGCTGTCCCGGACCTCGACTTCGACGGGCTTTCCGAACGAATTTTCCATGGGGGAGCGATGTGGGTACCTGATCGAGGAGGCGCGGTCAAGGACGTACGGGGAAGGTGCGGGTTGGCACGTACGCCAGAGTCAGAACGCCACGGGGTACCGCCAGGTTCCGGCAGGCGTCGCTCACACCCAGCCCGCGGAGGCCAGGAACCGACCCGGCCACGGGCGCTCCCGCTCACACTGCACCTACGCCTTGTTGTGCTTGTAGAACAGCGTGATCGTCAGGCAGTGAAACTCGGAGTCCGAGCTCTGGGTGACGATCTTGTCCACGATCTCGTGGTCGGGGTGGCTGCGGATCCAGTCGGTGATCAGCTCACCGAGTAACTCGCGCTCCTTGGCTTTCGTCGCTGAGAACACCTTCACACCGGTCACGTCGAGCATCCGGCCTTCATCCACCGAAGCACTTGATAAAGAACGAGCCACAGCACCCTCCGTCTGAGATGCGCCCATTGGTGGGCCTTGTTGGGGTCCCACCACTCTGGCGCTAACCATGGTTTCAGTCAATCGGTACTATTCCGATAATGTTGAACGCCTGGGGTAACGATGTCGGGAACGTCAACATGGTCCGTGTGGGGACCGTTCCTGATAAGTGCCTGAAGCCGTGGCCGACACACATGCAACCCTCGTCGGGCCTGCTAGTGTCCGCGCGTTGAAGGAGAAGGCATGCGTCGATCGCGCTTCGTCAAGCACGCCGTCATTCTAGCCGGAGTTGCGTCCGCAATTCCCGCGCCCGCGGCTCCAGAACCTCCGAAAATCGTCGGGAAGCTCCCGGCGCTGGAGACGTTCAGCCTGTCAAACGGCCTTCAGGTAGCAGTGCTGCGTACCGATGCCGCTCCGGTGGTATCCGTACAGGTCTGGTATCACGCGGGCTCCAAGGACGAGCCGCGGGAACGCCGCGGCACGGCGCACATGTTCGAGCACCTGATGTTCGAGGGCACCGGGCGCGTCCGCCCGCAGCTCCATGCCCAGTCGATCGAGTGGCTCGGGGGGTATGTAAGCGCTTCCACCGACGAGGACGCGACGCATTACGTCGACACCCTGCCACCCGACCATCTCGATTACGCACTGCAGCTCGAGGCCGACCGGATGCGCGGTCTGCAGTTGACCCGGCCGGCGATCGACGTCGCGCGCCAGATCATCCAGGCCGAGCTCCGCCAGCAGGACGCCTCGCCGTTCGCGCAGGGCCTGAGCCGCTGCCTGGGGGTCGCATATCAGAAACATCCCTACGCGTCGATGGCGACCGGCAACGCCAGGGAGCTCGACGCGGTGACCGCCGACGAGCTCAAGAAGTTCTACGACGCCTACTACCAGCCCAACAATGCGCTGCTCGTGGTGGTCGGCAACGTGGTCACCGCCGACGTCAAGGCGGCGGTCGAGAAGTACTTCGGTCCGATCGCGCGCGGCGCCGATCCTCCGCGTCCGGCGGCGGACACCCCCGAGCCGGCGCAGACCGCGAAGCGCCATCAGGTCGTCGAGCCCGGGCCGGTCGGCCTGACCCTGGTCGGCTGGCATGTGCCGGCGGCCAAGGACAAGGACGTCTACGCGCTGCAGCTCGCGCTCAACGTGCTCGGCACCGGCGACGGCTCGCGGCTCAAGGTGCGGCTCAAGACGCCCGATCCCAGGACCAAGCAGGCGCTCGTGCTCGACGCCGGCATGGATGCCATCATCCGCGAGCACCCCGGCATGGTGATCGCGCTCGGCGCCTACCTCGACCCGGCCAAGGCCGACGCGGTCGAGGCCGCGCTGGTCGACGAGGTCGGCAAGCTCGCGGCCAGGGGTCCGACCGCCGACGAGCTGCGCAAGGCCAAGAACCAGATCGAGGCCGGCTTCGTGTTCTCGCTCGAGAATGCACAGGGCCTCGGCGAGGCGATCGGCCGATCGTGGATCTTCTCGGGCAACCCCGGCGCGTTCCTGTACGAGGCCGACGATCTCGAGAAGGTCTCGGCCGCCGACGTCCAGCGCATCGTCAAGCAATACCTGTCCCCCGACCGCGCCACCGTGGTGGTCATCCCTCCCAAGGCACGATGAACATGCGCACGCTCCTGGCTCTTGCGTCCGTCTCGGCGTCGGTCTCGGCGCTGATCCTGACGGTGATCCTGGCCTCCGGCGCGGGCTGCGGCCCCAAGCCGGCCCCGGCGCCGATCCCGATGTTGCCCGGCGACGGCGACGCCCACGTGGTCAAGCCGCCGCCGCCCAGGCCGTCGCCGCCGCCCGATCCGTACGCCGGGCGCGGCGATCTGATCACGATCCCGACGGTGCACCCCCCGGGGCCGATCGAGCTGCCCAAGCTCGAGGAGTGGAAGCTCGGCAACGGGCTCCAGGTCTACGCGGTGCGGTCCGCGCGGCTGCCGGTCATGGCGATGCAGCTCGCGATCCGCGCCGGCCGCATGCACGAGCCGCGCGCCCGGCTCGGGGTGTCCGAGCTCGCCGCCGACATGCTGGTCAAGGGCACCAGGAGCCACGACGCGGCGGCGCTGGCCAAGGCGGTCGACTTCGCCGGCGGCACGATCGCCACCGACTCGACGTACGAGGCCACGGTGGTGTCGTGCAGCGTGATGGCGCGCAGCGCCGGCACCTGCCTCGACCTGGTCAGCGAGATGATCACCCAGCCGGCGTTCCCAGAGGCCGAGCTGACCGCGCTGCGCGACCAGCTGGTCGGCAAGATCCAGCAGCGCGCCGAGGATCCGGTGGCGCTGGCGGGAGCGCACGCCCAGAATCTGCTGTGGGGCAACGACCACATCCGGGGCTGGGTCAACAGCCCGCAGTCGATGGGCTCGCTCCGGCGCGATGACGTGGTCACCTGGCACCGCCAGTGGTTCGTGCCGGGCAACGCGATCCTCGTGGTGGTCGGCGACATCGATCCGAAGCGGCTGCGCGGCGATCTCGAGCGCACGTTCGGCGCCTGGCGCAAGGGTCCGGTCCCGCCGGCTCCGAGCTACACCGAGCCGGGCCTGTCGGGGACCCGGATCCGGCTGGTCGACAAGCCGGGCCTGACCCAGACCCAGATCCGGATCGCGCAGTTCGGGATCAAGCACAACGATGCGCGGTTCTTCGACACCCTGGTGTTCAACGTCGCGCTGGGCGGCGGGCCGGGATCACGGCTCGCCCGCGCGGTGCGCGGCGACGGCAGCAAGGGCTACACCGCAGGCTCGGGGTTCGACCGCAACAGCGATCGCGGTTCGTTCATCGCGTCGAGCGTGACCCGCAGCGCCGACGCGGTCGCGGTCACCCGGCAGATGACCGAGGAGATCGCCCGGATGGCCAAGGACGGCCCGACCCCGGAGGAGATCGGCAGCGCGATCGTGAGCATCACCGGCGGCTACGGCCTGCGGTTCCAGGCCGCGGCGGACTTCAGCGCCGCGCTGGTCAGCGCCGAGCTCCACGGCTTCGGCCAGGAGTACCTGACCAACTACCCGATCGCGGTCGGCCAGGTCTCGGTCGCCGACGGCAAGCGCGCCGCCGCCGAGATCCTCGACCCCAAGGCCTACGTGGTCGTGCTGGTCGGCGACGCCAAGGACATCGAGCCCGGGCTCCGGCGGGAGGGCTGGCGCTACGAGAAGGTCGCGTACACCGATCCGGTGTCGCCGCCCTACGTCGCGCCCGACGTGCCGGTCGACGCCAAGGACGTCGCCGGCGCGCGCAAGCTGATCGACGACGCGCTGGTCGCCAAGGGCGGCAAGGCCAAGCTCGCCGGGATCAAGCGGCTGAGGCTGGTCGCGGCCGGCGTGAGCACGTTCAGCGGCCAGGCCGTGCCGGTCGAGATCGCGCGCACGATGGCGCTGCCCGACAAGATGCGGATCGACGCGACGCTCAAGCTGCCGCAGCCGCAGGGCGACACGGTGGTCTCGTTCGTCGTGAACGGCAGCTCCGGCTGGCAGCGCGGGCCCGACGGCCGCGGCGGCTATGCCGTGGTCGACATCAGCGGCGCCGAACAGAAGGCCGCCACGTTCGAGCGCTGGCGAGAGCCCGAGCTGATCCTGCTCAAGGCCGCCGAGCCCGACGCCAAGCTGAAGCCGCTCGCCGACGACGCGGTCGACGGCAAGCCGTGCGCGGTGGTCAAGCTGCGCTCGCCGCTGCCCGGCTACGACGTCGACCTGTACATCGACAAGAAGACCAAGCTGGTCAGCCGGATGATCTACAGCGAGGGCGGCAACACCGAGACCGACGACTTCTCCGACTACCGCGACGCGTCGGGGCTCAAGATCGCGTACAAGCGCAACACCAACGGCGCCGGCCGGTCGACCACGCTGGACATCAAGAGCGTCGAGCTCGACCCCAAGATCGAACCCACGCTGTTCGACAAGCCGGCCAAGTGAGGGCGCCGGTTCCCGCCATCGCCGTGCTGACCGCGGTGCTCGCCGCGGCCGGGGCGGCGGGCGCCCAGCCGGCGCACCTGGCCCCCGGCGAGGCCCCGTCCGGCGCGATCGAGCCCGACCCGCCGGTGATCGAGCTGCTGACCTTCGGGATCGGCGCGCGGATCTTCGAGAAGTTCGGGCACGCGGCGATCTGCCTGCGCTACCACCAGCCCGAGCACCCCGAGATCTGCTTCAACTACGGCGTCACGAACTTCAACGCCGGCGCGGTGATGGTCTGGAACTTTCTGCGCCACGAGCAGAAGTTCTGGGTCGAGCCGACCAGGCTCACCGCGATGCTCGCGTTCTACCAGGCCGAGGATCGCGACATCTGGCGCCAGACCCTGCCGATCACCGCGGAGGCCGCGCGCGCGATCGAGGCCCAGCTGTGGAGCGACATCCGCGAGGACCATCGCTACTACGACTACGATCACTTCTTCGACAACTGCTCGACCCGGCTGCGCGACATGATCGACCGGGCGACCGGCGGCGCGCTGTCGGCCGGCGGCAGCGCGCCGTACGCCCGGACGTACCGCGAGATCGGCCGGCGCGGGCTCGCCGACATGCCGCTCCTGCTGGTGACCAGCGACCTGATCACCGGGCGCCAGCTCGACCAGCACCCGACGGTGTGGCAGGCGATGTTCCACCCCGACATCCTGCGGACCGAGGTCGCGCTGCGGCTGCGCGCGCCGCCCGAGCTGATCTACCGCCGCCACGGCCCGCCGTTTCCGACCCGGGGCAAGACCGGCCGGCTCCACTTCCTGGCGCTGGCGGTCGCGCTCGCGGTCCTGCTGTTCCTCGCGTACACGGCGCGGCGCTACCAGACCGCGATGCTGTGGACGTGGGGCGTGGCGCTCGCCGTGGTCGGCGCGGTCGTGTGGGCCGTCGCGATCATCTCGCCGATCCCCGCCGTGCGCTGGAACGAGGCGGTGTTCGTGGTCATGCCGATCGATCTCGCGCTGCCGCTGCTGTCGCCGGGGCGGCGCCAGCGCTACGCGCAGATCCGGCTCGGCGTGCTGGCGGCGGTCGCGGCGCTCGGGCTGGTCGGCGTGTTCCACCAGCCGCTGTGGGCCGTGATCCTGGCGGTGGCCCTGCCGATGGCGACGATCGCGTTCGATCTGCCGCACGGCCGGCAACGCCCGGAGTGACCCGGGGCGCATGCTCCACGACGTCGCGATCGTCGGGGCGGGGCTGTCGGGGCTGGTCTGCGCGCGCCGGCTGATCGATGCCGGGGCACGGGCGATCGTCGTCGAGGCGCGGCCGCGGGTCGGCGGCCGGCTGCACACCGGCCGGGTCGGCGGCGCGGAGGTCGACCTCGGCGGCCAGTGGCTGTCGGTCGACCAGCCGCGGCTGCTCGCGCTCGCGGGCGCGCTCGGCGTGGCGTCGTCGCCGCAGCCGCGCGCCGGCCGCGCCGCACTCGACGACGGCCGCGGGCTCGGGCTGTTCGGGCAGCTCCGCGCGATGATCGCGCAGCGCCGCGCGATGCGCCGGATCGATCGCCTGGCGCGCGCGATCCCGGCGGGCGCGCCCGGCGAGGCCGCCGACGCCGCGGCGCTCGATGCGATCGCGGTCGGGCCGTGGCTCGCCGGCGCGGTCGCCGATCCGGCCGCGCGCGAGCGGATCGCGCTGCACGCCGAGCTGGTGTTCGCGGTCGATCTGGCCGGGCTGTCGCTGCTCGACTACCTCGCGCGGCTCGGCGCGACCGGCGGGTTCGCCCCGCGCGGGCCGGACCTGCCGGGCGGCGGGCGCGATCATCGCTTCGTCGGCGGCGCGCAGCGCCTGGCGCTCGCGCTGGCCGACGGCCTGGGCGCGGCGGTGCGGCTCGGCGAGCCGGTGCAGGCGATCGAGACCGCCGGAGCGGGTGGCGCGCTGACCGTGCGTGGGTCGGCGGGGAGCCACGCGGCGCGGCGCGTGGTGCTCGCGCTGCCGCCGCCGCTCGCGATCCGGATCGCCCCGGACCTGCCGGCGCCGCTCCACCGGCTGGCCGCGGCGATCCAGCGCGGCGCAGTGGTCAAGTGCTTCGCCGCCTATGACCGCGCGTTCTGGCGCGACGCCGGGCTGTCCGGCGAGGCCTACCGCCCGCGCGGCACCGTGCGCGCCGTGGTCGACGCCAGCCCACCCGACGGCGCCGCCGCCGTGCTGCTCGCGTTCGTGCTCGGCGCCGCGGCCGAGGCCTGGCAGCGCCGCGATCCGGCGGATCGCCGCGGCGAGGTGCTGGCCGCGCTCGGCGAGCTGTTCGGCGACGCCGCGCTCACCCCGCGCGACTACCTCGAGGCCGACTGGGCCGCCGACCCGTGGAGCGCGGGCTGCGTCGCGAGCACGCCGCCGGGAGCGCTCGCGGCGGGCGCGGTGTGGCGCGGCGCGCACGGCCGGATCCACCTCGCCGGCACCGAGGCCGCCGTGCGCTGGCCCGGCTACATGGAAGGCGCGATCGAGGCCGGCGAGCGCGCCGCGGCCGACGCCCTCGCGGCGCTGGCGCTGGGGGCGCGATGCCATGTGAAACCGACAAGTTAGCTGGTTCCGCCCGCGAACTGCACGGCAGCCTCGCGATCGTTACTCCGCGCAGGCTGTCGTTGACAGCAGTGCCGTGGGCGTGGGGCTTCGTGTGAGGAGCGCCATGGTACAGTCAGGGCGTGGTCGCGCCCAAGCTACAGCCGTTCGAGATTCGCGAACTCGCGGATCCCGACGGAGGTCTGATCTTGGAGCTCCGCGCCAGCGGACTGCGGCTGGCGACCGCGCGTGCGAGCGCGGACCGGCTTCACGAGCTGGCGACCACGCAGGGGCTGAGCCGAGACGACGTGCGCCGGCAACTCGAGTCCTCTCTCAGCGACCTCAGGCTCGTGCCTGAGCTCAAGGGGCAAGTATTCGGCTACTGGTTCGGGCCCGGGGAGGAGATTCCAGGCGCGCCAGTGGGTTGGCCCACCGGAGCCATATTGCCTCCGTTGCGGGGTGCGATCACCGACCTCGAGGTGGTTTGTCTCGACCTTGTCCCGGTTCACAATTACTGGCTCGTGCTGTCGGAGCTCGGCCGGTACACGTATCGTCATACGGCTGGCTTGCTCAACGGTGAGGAGTGGCGGTTCGCGCCCGTGAAGGAAGCGGTAGGGATGTGGCCCATGGTGCTCTCGGTTGGCTTTGCCGACTCGATCGCGACCGCCGAGATCGAAGCGCGGTACGGGTTCGAGGCATCGACCCGCACGCGGCTCGACGCGCCGGCCGTGCAGCTCCGCCTCCGTCGCTTGTGACCGACGCATGGACGACGAAGTTCGACAGGACGTGGCTCGCGTCCCACGAGGCGTGCGTAGAGCTCGACAGGCACCTCGCAAAGCTCGTTGGCGGGCACTGGAACATGCGCGGTTCCGCCGCATTGCCATCGGTCGTGTTGCCGATGCCTTGCGAAGCGACCGCCGCTGCGCTCCGGCCGCTGGGGATATCGCCGTCGAGCTCGATCCATGGCACGATCCTGCTGGCGCTGCTGGGCGAGCTTCTGCTGTGCGCGGAGACTGGTGAGATCCTCCGCAAGGATACGGTCGACCGGTTCGCCGGCGGGGAACTCGAGCGGGCAGCGGTAGGCGATGCGATGCGCCTGCTCCGCAACGCGGTATGTCATCCAGCGTCTGCGTCGGATCATGACGACGAGACCGGCATCGCGTCGTTCGCGGATTTCATCCTCGATAACTTCAAGGAAGAGACCTGGGCGCGCAATCTCAAATCGCGGCCCGGTGAGCTCGGGCGCCGCGAGGTGATGTTCTTCGCGCTGCGGCTCGTCGAGAGCGTCGGCTGGGATCGCGTAGAGCGGTGGAAGCTGAAATTCAAGGGTGCGAAGCGTCCCCATGGCGCTGGCGATCGCTCGGCCTGAACGCCGCCGCCGCACGAGCACATGCTGGAGGCCGGCGAGCGCGACTGAGGAGCGGCAGACCCGGCCGCGCCGGCACTCCGGAGCGCCGTGCCGCTCGGCGCACAATCCAGGCGTGCGGGCCTCGTCGCGGGGCCGAACCATGCGAGGCTGATAGGGCCGTCGACGAGGGGAGGCGATGACACGCACGAGCGAACGAACGCAACGACTCGTACACCGCCTCGTCGACTACGGCACCGGGCCCACCGCGCTGCGCAGGATGCGCGACGAGACAGCCTCGCTGTCTGAGGTGACGTATGACGGCCCGGCCAGTCGCTTCGCGGCCCGGATCTCGACGTACGAGATGGGCTCGGCGCTGCTGCTCGAGGCGCGCATGCCACAGCTCCAGTACGACCGGTCTGCGCGGCACATCGCCGGATCGACGTTCGACCACTACCTGGTGGTCACCTATCTGCGCGGGGGCATCCGGCAAGAGTCTGGTGGAGCAGGAACCGTCCGAGATCCTCGGCACGATCCAGCCACACAACGACACCACCCCGGCGGAGATCAAGCTCTCACAAGGCTCGAAGCCAGCGCGAAGGACATGGGGACCATGTTCACAATGGAGCTGCTCACGCTGGCGGCTGGCGTGGGCATCTCGGTGCTCTCGCTCAGTCAGCTCATTCGCAACTATCTCGCCCATACCCAGGGGAATCGCGGTTTCACCGACGACCTCGAACGGTTTGCGAGTCACTGGCGGGAACAGGAAGCAGTGCTCGATCTCTTCCCGGTCAGCGCCGGGCGCGGCCGCGGGCGGGCGGCTGGAGCCCGACCGCGCGCCACGCGGCCGCGGTGATCGATTGCCGGAGCCGGGGGACGTCGTGCCACGGGTCGGCCTTCAGCGTGGCGAGCCGGCGCGGCACGGTCGCCGTCGTGAACGTCGCCGGGTCGACGCCGTGCGCGAGCTCGTCCCAGCTGAGCGGGACGGCGACCGGCGCACCGGCGCGCGCGCGGGCCGAGTACGGCGCGATGAACGTCGCGCCGCGGCCGTTGCGCAGGTAGTCGAGGAAGATCTTGCCCTTGCGCCGCGCCTTGAGCGGGTTGGTGGTGTAGGCGTCGGGCTCGTCGCGCTCCACCGCCTCGACCACGGCCCGGGTGAATGCCTTGAAGTCGTCCCAGCCGACGCCGCGCGCGACCGGCGCGACGACGTGCAGGCCCTTGCCGCCGGTGGTCTTGACGAAGCTGTCCAGGCCGGCGTCGTGCAGCCGGCGGCGGAGCTCGAACGCGGCGAGCACGACGCGCTCCCAGCCCAGGCCGACGTCGGGATCGAGGTCGAACACGATCAGATCGGGCTGCTCGGGCCGGTCGGCGTGGCAGCCCCAGGTGTGGATCTCCAGCGTGCCGAGCTGGGCGAGCGCGGCGAGGCCGGCGAGGTCATGGACCGCCATGTAGTCGGCGGTGTCGCCGGTGTCCTCGGTGATCGGCACCCGCTCGATCGCCGCCGGCGAGCCGGGCAGGATGTGCTTCTGGAAGAAGCAGGTCCGGCCGCGGCCGCGCTGCGCGATGCCGGCGACCCCCTCGGGGCAGCGCACCAGCGTCAGCGGCCGGTTCGCGATGTGGGGCAGCGCGTGGTCGGCGACCACCGTGAGGTAGGCGATCAGCTCGCCCTTGGTGATGCCCTGGTCGGGGTAGAGCACCTTGTCGAGGTTGCTGAGCGGGAAGCCGAGCGGCAGCTGCTCGACCAGCGCGAGCGTGTTGCGGCGGTCGGCGTCCCGGTCGCTCGCGCGGTCGCGGTGGTCCGCGGTGGCCGGTGACGGCTGGTTCGCCCGGGCGGCGACGATCCGGGCGGCGCGGCGGGCCGCGACGGTGGGCTCGGTGCGCTTGTGGCTGTGCCATACCCGGTCGGGCGCGGCGGCGATCTGCTCGACGGTGCGGCCCGACAGCACGCTCGCCGGCTGGCTGGCGACGACGTCGATCCGGTCGCTCGCGGCGTCGTCGCGGCCCTTGAACAGCAGCCCGTTATACGCGCGCTCG
>DATAPF010000373.1:0-11670 GCA_036265355.1 Kofleriaceae bacterium
ATGCTGGTCAGCGATCAGGGCGCGCACGTCGCCGACGACCGCGAGGTGCGCGCGCGGCTCGGGCCGGAGTGGAGCTGCTTCGCGGTGATCACCGCCGCCAGCGACGACGCGCTGCTCGACGCGATCGGCCGGACGACCGCCGAGCTCGCCCGCGCGCGGGACGCCGGGACGATCGCGTCGTTCGTGCCGCTCGACCGCCTGCTGCCGAGCCGCGCCGAGCAGCTCGCGCGGCTGGCCGCCGCCCGGGACGCCGCGCCGCGGATCCGGCGCGCCCTGGCCGAGCTCGACTTCGTGCCCGACCAGTTCGGCGCGTTCTGGGACGCGCTCGCCGCCCCGCCCCGGATCGTCACGCTCGCCGACGTCCGCCGCTCGCCGCTCGCCCCGCTGCTGGCGGCCTGGGTGCCGGCCCAGGCCACGCCGATCGCGCTGATCCCGCTGATCGACGCGACCGACCTCGCGGCGCTGCGCGCCCAGGTGCCGAGCGCGGCGATCGTCGCGCCGTCGCAGACCATCGTCGAGCTGTTCCGCGGCGTCCGGATCCAGACCGTGATCGCCTCGCTGATCGGCCTGCTGGCGATCTTCGGCCTGCTGCTGGGCCGCTACCGCAGCGCGCGCAAGTCGGCGGTCGCGCTGGCGCCGGGCCTGTTGGCCTGCGTCGCCACGGTCGGCGTGCTGGTCGTCGCCGGCGTGGCGCTCAACATCCTGCACGTGATGTCGCTGCTGCTCGTGGTGTCGATGGGGGTCGACTTCGGGATCTTCCTGGTCGACACCACCGAGACGCTCGAGGAGTCGGCCCGCACGCTGGTCAGCATCCTGACCGCGTCGCTCACCACCGTGCTGTCGTTCGGCCTGCTCGGCCTGAGCGACAGCCCGGGGCTGGCCGCGCTGGGCGTCACGGTGACGCTTGGCACCGCGCTGAGCCTGGGGTTCTGCGTCGTCATGGCCGCGCTCGCCGGGCCCCGCGTGGCTCCCGGAAGGCTCGCGCCATGACCGTGCGGATCGCGTCCGTCATCACCCTCGGGGCGGCGCTCGCCGGCTGCGGCGGGCCGTCGCGCCACCTCGTGGTCTCGGCGAGCGCGCCGTCCGACTACCCGTGCGTGCTGCACGACCCGGCCACGCTGCCGCACGACTTCCTCGTCCGCCAGAGCCTGGCCGTCCACACCCGGCGAGATGGCCAGCCGGTCGACGCCCGGTTCGACGCCATCCTCCAGAAGCAGGGTGATACGCTGCTGATCGTGGGGTTCGGTCCGATGAATGTGAAGGCGTTCACCCTCGAGCAGCGCGGTGATCGCATCGAGTTCACCCAGTTCTTCGGGCCCGAGCTGCCGTTCTCGCCGCGCAACATCCTGGTCGACGTCCACCGCGTGTTCTTCCACCACCTGCCGCCGCCCGGGCCCGGCTACTCCGGCGCGGCGCGTGGCGAGCTCGACGGCGAGATCGTCGAGGAGACCTGGCAGAACGGCGAGCTCCGGCGCGCGGCGTTCACCCGTCCCGGCAGTGCGCTGCGCGGCGCGGTCACCGTCGAGCTCGGGCCGGGCTGCGCGCCGGCGGCGTGCGAGCCGGTGTCGGCGACGCTGCGCAACGAGTGGTTCGGCTACACGCTGGAGATCGCCAACGAGGAGTACGAGAGGCTGTAGATGAAGATCGTGCTCGGCGTCGTCTCCGCGCTGTTCATCGTCGCCTCGCCGTGGGTCCTGTACTGGACCCTGTCGCAGCAACGGATCGACGTCGCCGCCGCGGCGCTGATCGCCTGGGTGATCGCGCGGACCATCCCGGTCGTGGTGTCGGCGAAGCGCGCCCAGCGGCGCGCCGCGCTCCAGCTGCCGGCGATCGCGCTGGTGTTCGCGGTGCTCGGCTGGATCTCGGACGACGGCACCTGGCTGCTGATCCTGCCATCGGCGACCCAGGGCGCGTTCGGGATCGCGTTCCTGCGCTCGCTGTCGGGCGTCCCGCTGATCGAGCACTTCGCGCGGATGGTCAAGCCCGAGCTCGGCCCCGGCGAGCTCGCGCATTGCCGGGCGTGGACCCGGATCTGGGGGATCTACCTGCTGGTGCTCGCGGCGATCGGCCTGGGCCTCGCCCGGTGGGCGCCGCTCGCGGTGTGGACGGGCTACGTCGGCGTGGTCAGCTACGTCCTCGTCGGCGCGCTGTTCGCGGTCGAGTACGTGATCCGCAAGATCCGGTTTCGCGATTACGGCCGCAATCCGCTTGACTGGCTACTCTGCAAATTGTTTCCTGCTGCGCGTTCCGAGCTGAGTTGATGCTGAGCGCCGTTCTACACTTCGATCGCAGCCGGCGGTGGATCGATCGCGACGGGGAGACCCAGGACGACCTCGTCGCGCACGCCCGGCGGATCGCCGCGCTGCTCCGCCCCGACGGCCGGCGCGTGGTGCTGTCGTGCCGGCACGCGCGGTCGTTCGTGCCTGGCCTGCTCGGCGCGTGGCTCGCCGGCGCCGAGGTCGAGCTCCTGCCCAACGTCCAGCCCGGCACGCTCGACCGGGTCGATGCCGACCGCGGGGTGGCGCACGTGCTGCACGACGTCGCGGAGCGCCAGGATCGCTCTGCGAGGGCGATCTATCTGCCGGCCGTGCCAGCGAGCGCAGGCGCCGGCGCACTCGGCCCCGCGGAGCCGGCGGCGTGGCCGGCGGTCGCCGTGTCGATGACCACCTCGGGGACCACCGAGCAGCCGCGGCGGGTCGGCAAGTCGATGGCGCAGCTGATCGACGAGGTCGACGTGCTGGTCCGGCTGGTCCCCGGCGTGCGCTGCGTGATGTCGACCGTGCCGCTGTCGCACTTCTACGGCCTGCTGTTCGCGGTGCTGCTGCCGCTGCGCTCGGGCGCGCGCATCGTCAGCCACGATGCGCTGCTGCCGGCGGACCTCGCGGTGATCCTCGAGCGCGAGGCGGCCGACGTCATGATCAGCACGCCGGCCCACCTGCGCGCGATGGCCGCCGCCGCGATGCCGCACGGGCTGCGCGTGATCTCCAGCGGCGCGCGGATGCCGGCGGAGCTCCACCTCCGGCTCGCGGCCGACCTCGGCTGGCAGGTCAGCGACGTCCTCGGCTCGACCGAGACCGGCGGGATCGCGACCCGCCAGCACCCGATGGCGCCATGGACCCCGTTCCCCGGCGCGGTGGTGGCGGCCCCCGACGGCCAGCTCGCCGTGGCGTCGGCGTGGTGCGATGGCGGCGGCGCGCGGCTCGACGACCGGATCGAGCTGCTCCCCGACGGCCGGTTCCACTTCCTCGGCCGCAACACCGAGCTGGTCAAGATCGCCGGCAAGCGCGCCCATGCCCAGGCGATCGAGGCCACCGCGCTCGCGGTGCACGGCGTCACCGACACCGCGATCGCCGTGCACGGCGCGCCCGGCCGGGAGCCGCGGGTCGCGCTCGCGGTGTGCGTCGAGCCAGGGCGCGGCGATGGCCCCACCGATGGCCCTACCGCGGGCGCGGTGATCGCCGGCGTCCGGGCCGCGATCCGCCGCGACTTCGACGCCGTGTTCGTCCCGCGCATCGTCCGGATCGTCCCACGCATCCCGCGCACCGAGCGCGGCAAGCTCGACCGCGAGGCGCTGGGCGCGCTGCTCGGTCTGGGCGGGAGCGCGGTGACCGATCGCATCCCGCTGCGCCGCGTGGCCCCGGGCACGTACGCGGCCCACATCCCGCCCGACCTGGTGTTCTTCCGCGGCCACTTCGAGGCGCTCGCCGTGCTGCCCGGCGCGGTGCTCGTCGAGCGCGTGGTGTGGCCCGCGGTGATCGCCGAGTGGCCGGAGGTCCGGGCGCTGCGCGGGATCCGGCGCCTGCGGTTCCGCCGCCCGGTGTTCCCCGACCAGCAGCTCGCGATCGCGCTCCAGCGCGCCCCCGGCCGCGTGACGTTCGAGGTGTCGTGCGCGGCGTCGCCGGTGGCGAGCGGGCAGCTGATCGTGGCCTGACCGGCCGGACCCATGACATGCGGCTGTGCGCGATCATCCCGACCTACGACAACCCGCGGACCCTGGCCGACGTCGTCGCCGGGGTCCGCGCGCACATCGCCGATGTCGTGGTGGTCGACGACGGCAGCGCCGAGCCGGCGCGCCGGGTGGCGGAAGCGCTCGCCGCCGGCGGCCGCTGCCACGTCGTGTTCCGCCCGCGCAACGGCGGCAAGGGCGCCGCGGTCAAGACCGGCCTGGCCTGGGCGCGCGATCACGGCTTCGACTACGCGCTGCAGATCGACGCCGACCTCCAGCACGATCCCGCCGACATCCCGCGCCTGGTCGCCGGGCTGAGCGGCGCTGAGGCCGATGCCACCAATGACCCCGGCACGCTGGTGCTCGCCCAGCCGGTGTTCGACGCGTCCGCCCCTCGGGGCCGGCTGCGCGCGCGCAAGATCACGAAGTTCTTTGCCATGCTCGAGACCCTCGGCCGCAGGGCCGGCGATCCGCTGTGCGGCTACCGGGTCTACCCGGTCGCGACCGCGCTGCGCGTCGCCCCGCGCAGCAACGCGATGGACTTCGATCCGGAGATCGCCGTGCGCCTGGTGTGGGCCGGCGTGTCGGTCGTCCACGTCCCGACGCCGGTGATCTACCGCAGCGCCGCGGCCGGCGGCGTGTCGCACTACCGCGGCGTGACCGACACGCTGCTGATCGCCGCTGCGCACGTCCGGCTGTGCACCGAGGGCGTGCTGCGCCTGCTCAGCTGGCCGGTGCGCGCGCTGATCTGGAGGTGGCGGCGTGCCTGACTGGCGCCACATCCCCGAGGCCGGGACCGTGCTCGGCATCCGCCTGCTCGTCCTGCTCGCCCGCGTGTTCGGCCGCCGGATCGCCGGCGGGTTCCTCTACCTGGTCGCGCTGTACTATGTGATCGCGCGCGGCCCGGTGCGCCGCGCGTCGCGCGACTACCTGCGCCGGGTCGGCCAGCCCGCGACGTTCGGCAACGCCGTCCGCCACCTCCACACGTTCGCGCGGGTCAGCCTCGACCGGCTGTTCTTCTTCACCGGGCGATGGCAGCCGTTCCGGGTCGAGCAGAAGAACCACGATCGGCTGGTGCAGGCCGCGCAGACCGGGCGCGGCGTGCTGCTGCTCGGCGCCCACCTCGGCAGCTTCGAGGTCATGCGGTCCCGCGCCCGGCAGTTCGGCGTGCCGATCAACGCGGTCGCCGACTACTCCAACGCCGAGCGCGTCAACCGGGTCGCGCGCTCGCTGGCGCCCGACGTCGAGACCCGCCTGATCTCGCTCGCCGACGACTCGCTGGGCGCGATGCTCGCGATCCGCGCCGCGATCGACCGCGGCGAGCTGGTCGCAATGCTCGGCGACCGGACGATGGCCGGCAAGCCCGACGCCGCGCGGGTCGTGATGGCCCCGTTCCTCGGCGCCGATGCGGCGTTCCCCGCCGGGCCATGGCTGCTCGCCCACGCCCTGCGCTGCCCGGTGTACTTCGTCGCCGGCGTGTTCACGCCGCCCAACCACTACGCCTTACAATTCGAGCTGTTGGCCGAAGAGGTGAGGCTCGACCGCCAGGACCGCGCCGGCTCCCTCGCAGGCTATGTTCGGGCCTACGCCGCGATGCTGGAGGCCCAGGTGCGCTCGGCGCCGATGAACTGGTTCAACTTCTACGACTTCTGGAGCCCGCCGTGACCGCGCTGCGCATCGGCGAGGCCCGCGTCACCCACACCGATGTCGCGCGGGTCGCCCGCGGCGAGCTCGCGGTCGCGCTCACCGAGGCCGCGGGCTGGCACGACCGGATGCACGCCAGCCGCCGGGCGGTCGACGCGCGCGTCGCCAGCGGCGAGCCGTTCTACGGCGTCAACACCGGGTTCGGCGCCTCGGTCGTCAACACGATCGCCGCCGAGCACGGCGCCAGCCTCGCCGTCAACCTGTTCCGCTACCACGGCTGCGGCGTCGGCCCCGCGCTCGGCCCCGACGAGGTCCGCGCGGTGATCGTCGCGCGGCTCGCCCAGCTCGCCGCCGGCTGGAGCGGCATCCGGGTCGACACCCTGCGCGCGATGATCGACCTGCTCGCCCACGACCTCCTCCCCGTGATCCCCGAGCTCGGCTCGGTCGGCGCGAGCGGCGATCTCACCCCGATGTCGTACGTCGCCGCCGTGCTGTCGGGCGAGCGCGAGGTCTCGGTCGCCGGCCGGGTGCGCCCCGCCGCCGAGGCGCTCGCCGCCGCCGGCCTCGCGCCGGTCACCCTGCAGCCCAAGGAGACCCTCTCGATCATGAACGGCACGAGCGTGATGACCGCGCTCGTCAGCCTCGCGCTTGATCGCGCCGAGCGGTTCGCCCGCGGCCACGCCCTCGTCACCGCATGGAACTCCCTGCTCTTGCGCGGCCAGCCGGCGCACTTCGACGAGCGCCTGTTCCTCGCCAAGCCGCACCCCGGCTCGATCCGCTACGCCGCCTGGGTCCGCGCCGGCCTCGCCTGCCCCCCGCGCCCCGAGCTCCGCCCCGGCAAGGTCCAGGATCCGTACTCGGTGCGCTGCGCCCCCCACGTCGTCGGCGTGCTGATCGAGGTCCTCGACCACGCCGCCGCCACCGTCGCGATCGAACTCAACGGCGCCGGCGACAACCCTCTCATCTGCGAGCATACCCACGCCGTCCTGCACGGCGGCAACTTCTACGGCAGCCACATCACCCACGTCGCCGACACCGTCAAGCTCCACCTCGCCCACGCCGCCGAGCTCCTCGAGCGCCAGCTCGTCCTGCTCTGCCACTCGACCCCGACCTCGGGCATCCCCGAGAACCTGATCGCCGTCGCCGACGCCGGCCGCACCGCCCACCACGGCTTCAAGGCGATCGAGCTCCTCGCCTCCGCGCTGGTCGCCGAGGCCATGAAGCTCGCCGCCCCGGCGAGCGTGTTCTCGCGCAGCACCGAGGGCCACAACCAGGACAAGGTCCCGATGGGCCCGATCGCCGCGCGCGATCTGCGCGCGATCGGCGAGCTCGCCGACCACCTGCTCGCGATCGGTCTGCTCGCCGCCGCCCAGGCCACCGACGCCACCGGCCGCGCCGCCGAGCTGCCCGCCCCGCTCGCTGCCCTCCACGCCGCGATCCGCGCCGAATGCCCCGCCACCATCGAGGACGACCGCCACGATCAGCGGATCACCCGCTGTCTCGCGCTCTACCGCGCCGGCCAGCTGCCGATCTGAGCGCGGCGATCGACGCGATCGCTCGTTTGCTTTATCCTATCGCAGTGGCCAGCGGTTGCCAGTGTCGGTTCATCGCCGCAGTGCAACCAGCCGTACACTTGTGCCGGCGTCACGCCGATACTCGACCACGCCGCCGGATCGCGCCGCGTTGACCTGACTCCCAGTGCGTCGACGGACTTCGCCGCTTGCCCCGAGGCGCGTCTCATCCGGACCGGTCTGGGCCGGACGGTGTGCGCTCACGCCACGCGGGTCGGCACGCAGCGGCGTATCACCGCGGCGAGCGTGGACCGGACCACCGCCAGATCAACGGGCGGTCACACTCGCAGTCGAAAAGTGTGGCCGGTCCGGACTGCAACTCTCGAGTCTCGATACGCGGCCACTGCTGGTAGCATCTCCTGCATGCGACGATCGTGTTGTGTGGTGGTGTTGTTCGTGATCGCCGGGTGCAAAGGCTCCCAGGGCGCCCGGCCCGACGCCGGCCCGGGTGGTCCGCCGGACGCATCGGTGGACGCCATGGCCGATGGGCCGATCGACGCGCCCCGCGACGGTGGCGCGCCTGTCGTGTGCGCGCCGCTCATGGCGCCCCGGATCACCACGCCCGTCCGGCCGAGCACGGTCGCGGTCGCCGACGTCAACGGCGATGGCAAACCAGACCTCGTGTTCACACTGCGCGGGGACAGCAGCGCCGACCCCGTGGTGGGGCCATCGCTCAACGTGATGCTTGGCAATGGCGACGGTTCGTATCAGCCCGCGCGGCGCACGGTGCTCGATCCCGATCCGAGCGTGTCCTTCGGGCCGCCGTCGCTGGCAGATCTCGACGGCGATGGCGATCTGGACGTCGTGATCAAGAGCACGGACGTGCAGCTCGTGCTCGGCGATGGACAGGGCAACTTCGCGCTCGGGGACCACTTCGCGGCGGCCGGGGACGCGCTCCGGCTCGGCGATCTGGACCTGGATGGCCATGTCGACATCGCCCTGACGGGCAACGGCGTGACGCTCGTGTTCGGTACCGGCGGCGGCCACTTCGCGGCGCCGATATCGCTCGACACCACCAGCGTCTACCAGGCGCTGGAGATCGCCGACATCAATGGCGATCACATCCCGGACCTGGTGGTCGTCGGGAGCTCGCTGGCGGTGTTTCGCGGGCGAGGCGACCGTACCTTCGAACCGCCCGTCAAGGTCACGCCGGCGGGCGATGACGGCTTCCATGGCCTCGCCGTCGGCGACCTCAACGCGGACGGCTTCGCGGACATCGTGACCTCGGGGCTCGTGTCCTCGAGTGGGACGGCGACCGTCGAGACCTGGCTCGGCGCCGCAGACGGCAGCCTCACGAAGCGAGGCCAGCTGAGTCTGTTTGCGGACCACCGCACCGATCTTCCGCCGCCCGCGTTCGTCCCGCTGCTCGCCGTCGGCGACTTCGATCGCGACACCATGCTCGATGTGGCCGTCACCTACGCGAATCGCGACGTCATCTACCTCATCAAGGGCAACGGGACCGGTGATCTGACGTCGTCGACCCAGATCGCGACCGATCGCGGTGTGGGCACGATCACCAGCGCCGACGCCGACGGCGACGGTCGCCTCGACCTGATCGTCGCGAACACGGCGATCGATGTCCTGCTGGCGACACCGGACGGCGGGTTTCGGGCACCGTTGGAGATCCGGAGGTTTTCCGATTTCTTCGACCACCATGGCAGTTCGCTCCTGTTCGCCGCGGGGGACCTCGATGGCGACGGCAAGCTCGACTTCGTGGACGGCTCGCTGGACGTCGATCTGGAGCGGGACGTCCAGGTGATCGAGGTCGCACGGCTCAGCGGTGGAGGGTTTGGTGGATTCCACTTTCTGGGCCCGTTCGAAGGCGACATCGGCGTGCAGGCAATCGTCTTGCGCGACCTCGACGGTGATGGTGATCTCGATATCCTCGCATCGAGATCGGCAAGCGTCAGCGTGTTCCTCAATCCCGGAAACGGACAGTTCGGGGGGGGCGTCGAGTACGACCCGGACCCGCTGCTGGTCGGGACGGGCTTCGCCGTGGGCGATATCGACGGCGACCACCGGCCCGACTTCGTGGTCTCGGGACAGATTCCCGGGACGACCGACTTCTTGATCCGGGTGATGAAGAACGACGGGGCGGGCAACTTCTCCACCCTGTCCTCCACCCGGTCCTCGTTCCCTGGCACCGCGGTCCGGTTACTTCACGATTTCAACGGCGACGGCCGGGACGACCTGGTGAACAGCCTATCGAGCACTGCCATCGGGGTTCAGCTCAGCAACGGCGATGGAACGTTCGCACCGCCGATCCCCATCGATCTCGGCGGTAACGCGCCTGATCTCGTCGCGACCGATTTCGATGGCGATGGCGTGCCCGATCTCGTCACGGAGGTTCCCGGCCAGACCGTGTTCCTGCATGGCAATGGCGACGGCACGTTCACGAGGGTGGAGACGGCGCCGTTATCTCCGGGGGGGCTGATCGCGGTCGCGAACATCGACAACATCCCGCCGCTCGACATCGTCGGCCACAATGGCATCGTCTACCGGGCCGGCAGCGACACGCGCACGGCGACGTGGACGATGTTCGCCACCGACGTTCGCGACACCAACGGGGACGGACATCCCGACGTGCTCGCCATGGGCTTCCACGGCCTGTTCAAACCGCCTGAAACCCACGCGGCGTTCGTGCTCGTGGACCCGTGCCACTAGCCCTGAAAGAAGCGTTCCCCGAGCGGCCGTTGGTCAAATCGGCGCCGGCGACCGCGTGGGGCCGCTCGATGCGCCGTGAGAAGCCCGTTCCGGCGTAGATGAGGTTCGAGTCCCCTTCGTGTTTGCCGGTGTCGGTTCATCGCTGCACAGCAACCTCCGATGCACGTAGGACGCACCGTCAGTCGGCGCAGAACAGGTTGTTCTGCGACTGGTGGATGCCGACCATTGCGAAGTTGGGCCTACACACGTGCATGTTCGGAGAGATGTTGTACGTCGCCACGCTGGCCGTCGGCGGCGAGTTCCTGTCCTGGTAGGTCGAGCTGTAGGTGAGGGCGACGTTGTCGGCGGTCTCCAGCGCGACGCAGTCGAGGCTCTCGTCCTGGCCTGGCCCCATCAGATGCACGGCCTGGATGAAGAAGTTCGGAGCGCAGCCGTGCATCACCGGACTCGAGCCGACGCTTGTTCCGTTCGGAGCGGGCGGGTCTGTGTAGCGAAGCTGCACCTTGTAGCCGAAGTTGAGCGCGGCGCAGATCACCCGGCCCTGGGCGAGATGGATGCCGATCATGACCTCGTTGGACGCGCAACTGAGGGGGGCTCCGGCCGGAGTGACGTGGAGCGCCACAAACGCATTCGGGGCGACCACCAGGTTCTGCGTTGCGGTGGACACCGAATCGTCGTTGTTCGAGCCATCTCCGACACAGCCGGACAGCAGTCCCGTTGCGCCGAGTGCCAATACGATTGCATTTCTGTTCATGATTTCAACTCTCATGTCGATCCGGGCTTGATTGCCCCTCGGCGACAAAGCTGTCATGGCACTGCAATGTGGGCAATCATCGATCAGGAATGACAGCGCAGCTCGACTGCATTGTGCCGGTACCGCATGTTCCGAACCTCCTTGTTCCGTTTGTTCCGGGGTCGATGCGCTGCGTGGTGGTTGCTGTTCATGCAGCCCGCGTCAGCCGCCGCCAGCATGTTCGACCGTGCGCCGCCGCTCACCTCGCCGGGCGGCGCCGGTACTGGGACCAGGCGGAACACGACAGGAGCAGCGCAGAGGGCGTCCGTGAGGCCGTTCTACATGGCTGGCCTGGGCGGTCCGCCGTACTGGCTCCCGATTTCATCCAGCGGGATCGACCGGGCGACATGGTGCGCGTGCGAGCGGGCGCCGGGGTAAGCGACGCGGCTTGCGCCAGCGTTCCAGCCGCCCGGTCCTATACCGACGAGTTACGCGGCGCTGTGCTCCAGGCTGGCAGAGCTGGTTCAGGCTACCGACGCGACCGGCCGCACCGCCGAGCTGCCTGTCCTGCTCTTTCCACACCTCGATCAGCTTTCTCGCCCGGGCGTGATCAGAGCCAGCCGCGCCGTGCGAGCAGGTCCCGCGCCACGGCGGCGGCCTCGCGGAGCTGCGGCAGATCGTAGCTGGGCAGCTTCGCGCCGCTCGGCATGGTCGCGATATCGAGCATGCGCAGGAGGCGCGCCGCGCTGTCGATGTTGTCGAGCAGCTTCAGCAGCTCCGCGCCGTCCGCCACCTTGGCGTGCTTGAGGAGCTTCAACAGCTCGGCGCCGTCCGCGAGCTTCGCGTTGTTCAGGAGCTGCTCCAGCTCCGCGAGGCTCTGGAGCTTGCCGCCGACCATCTGCACCATCTCGGCGAGCTACTCGACGTCGTCGACCTTCGTGCGAGCAGGCGCGTCAGCGTCGCGACGTCCGGGATCTGGGGCGCCGGGACGGTCGCCGTCACCGGAGGTCGCACGTGCGCTCGAACACCAGCGAGGTGAAGTCCGAGGTCGTCCCGGTCAGCTGCTCGAGCTGGAAGCAGACGCACGACATCGTCCCCACCACGGTGGTCAG
>DATAPF010000374.1:0-23023 GCA_036265355.1 Kofleriaceae bacterium
AGGCGCGCTCGTGGTAAGCGCCGTCGCGCACGGAGCGTGCGAAGGTGTGTGAATCGACTGGCACTTTGCCGTCATGAGCGCCGAGATTGCTGCTGATTCGCATTTCTCCAGTTGGAGTGAACTGCGACTCCGGAGCGCCCGGAGGCTCGTGGCTTGGCGGCTCGACGCTCCTTGATTTGACGGCAGCTGTCGAGCGTTGATCCGGCGTAAGCTCCCGATGGTCGGAGCCGCGGCGCTCGAGCCGACTGCGCGCCGCCTACTCGCCGGCGGCGCTGCGCGCGGCCAGCGCGGGCGCGTTGCCGTTGCGGACCTTGCCGACCAGGTCGAGCGCGATCGTCTTGACCAGCGCGTGCTCGAGCGTGGTCCGCTCGGCGAGCAGCGCGCGCAGCCGGTCGTGATCCCAGGCCACCCAGCGCGTGCCGGGCGCGACCTCGACCGTCGCCTCGGCGCTGCCGCGGGTGAAGAAGCTCATCTCGCCGATGAACTGGTCCGGTCCGATCCGCGCGACCTCGCGGCCACCGACCCGGACCACGCCGCCGCCGCTGCGCAGGAAGAACACCTTGTTCATCGCCTCGCCCTCGCGCGCCAGCACCGCGGCGTCGCCGGCGAACCCGAGCTCGCCCTGGCGGAGCAGCGCGTGGAACGCGTCGGGCGCCGCGCGCACCGCGCCGCGCAGCCGGTGGCGGAGCTGGCCGCCGATCACGATGCCCGCGCTGATCAGCACCAGGTTCTTCACGATGTACTGGCCCTCGAGCGACAGCGCGACCGGGAACCGCGCCCAGGTCTCGTCGGGCAGTGTGATCAGCGGCAGCATCGTGCCCGGCATGTGCAGCAACAGCAGCACCACCGCCCAGCGGACCAGCGGCTGGTACAGGAAGCACACGCCGATCGCCACTTCCCACACCGCGAGCACGTAGAGGAACCCCGGGATCGGGATCCACGCCGTCGCCCGCACCACCAGCGCCTCGGCGGGGCTCAGCCCGAACGGCTTGAGCGCACCGAACCAGATGAAGATGATGCCCATTGCGATGCGCAGCAGGCGATAGCCGTGGCGCTCCATCCACGACGAAATGGCAATCTCATGGCCATCCAGCAAATCACGAAACCGTCTCCAGGCGAACATAGACTCGTCTCCCTTTCCCCTCGCAGCGTCGAGCGCTGCGCCCCATTCCATGTCTCGATTCCAGCCTACAACAACGTTCGTTGCGTCTACCACGCGGCTCCGAGAGCGTCAAAGTACGTTTCGTGCGCAGCCGCCGCGGTGAACCGTCGCGCGGCGCAATGGCGTGCAGCTCGAGGCGCGCGAGACCGGCCATCTCTGCCCTGTGATCTGACCCAGGGAACACCGGGCTGCGACAGCCGCGGGTCGGCACGCGCCGCGGGCGGCTACGCGGCGCGCCTGCGCTCGACGAGGTCATGCGCGGCGGCGGGCCACTCGGGGCGCTCGAACCGGAACCCGGCCTCGAGCAGGCGGGTCGGCACCACGCGGCGGCTCTTGAGCAGCAGCTCGGTGTCGGTGCGGAGCACGAACGCGCCGAGCTCGGCCATCCACCGGGTCGCCGGCAGGCCGAGGCGGCGGCCCCACGCGGCGCGCAGGGCCGCCATGAAGTCGCGCTGCGGCAGCGGGCTGGGGGCGGCGAGGTTGACCGCGCCGTCGAGGTCATCGCGGGCGATCAGGAAGTCGATCGCACGGACGAAGTCGGCATCGTGGATCCACGACACGAACTGGCGGCCGCCGGCGACCGAGCCGCCGAGGCCGGCGCGGACCAGGCCGAGCAGCACGTCGAAGATCCCGCCGCGGTCGGGGCTCATCACCATCGCGGCGCGCAGCGCGACCCGGCGGGTGTGCGGCGTGCTCGCGTCGTGCAGCGCCTGCTCCCAGGCCCGCGCGATGTCGACGCTGAGCTTCCAGTACGCCGGTGCGCCGGGCTCGCCGCCGCCGATCCGGCCCGTCGCCTCGTCGTTCGGCGCATCGAAGCGGTGGGCGTAGATCGTCGCGGTGCTCATCTGCAGCCAGACCCGCGGCGGCCGGGCCGCGCGCTCGATCGCGAGGCCGACCGCGCGGGTCGAGTCGACGCGAGACCGCAGCATCGCGTCGAGGTTCGCCGGCGTGTAGCGGCAGTTGACGCTGCGCCCGGCGAGGTTGACGACCGCGTCGGCGCCGTCGATCTCGGCGGCCCAGGGCCCGAGCGTGCAGGCGTCCCACGCCACGACGCGCGCGCCGGCCCCGTCGGCCGGGCCGCCGCGGCTCACGACGACGACGTCATCGCCGCGCGCCCGGAACGCCCGGGCGAGGACCCGGCCCACCTGTCCGCTGCCGCCGGGAATCACGATCTTCATGGTTGCGTCAAGACGCGTGTTGCCGCCGCGCGCCGCGGACACCATGGTAGCTGGACGATGGCCGGCGCGCACGAGCTCCTGACCGCGATCACGATCGTGCTGTGCGTCGCCGCGGTGACGACGGTCGTGTTCCAGCGCCTCCGGCAGCCCGTCGTGCTCGGCTACCTGCTCGCCGGGCTGATCGTCGGACCGCATCTCCCGATCCCGCTGATCGCCGATCGCGCGATCATCCAGACGCTGTCCGAGCTCGGCGTCATCCTGCTGATGTTCGCGCTCGGCCTGGAGTTCAGCCTGCGCAAGCTCGTGGCGGTCGGGCCGACCGCGGGGCTGACCGCGATCATCCAGTCCAGCATCATGGTGTGGCTCGGGTTCATCGTCGGGCGCGCGTTCGGCTGGACGCCGCGCGAGAGCATCTTTGCCGGGGCGATCATCGCGATCTCGAGCACGACGATCATCGCCAAGGCGTTCGACGAGCAGGGCGTCAAGGGCAAGCTGCGCGAGCTCGTGGTCGGCGTGCTGATCGTCGAGGACCTGATCGGCATCCTGCTGATGGCGGTCCTGACCGCGGTGGCGTCGGGACAGGGCATGTCGGCGGGGACCGTGGTGCGGTCCAGCGCGCAGCTGGTGGCGTTCCTGGTCGGGCTGGTCGCGGTCGGCATGCTGGTGGTGCCGCGCGCGATCCGGGCGATCCTCCGGCTCAACCGCCCGGAGACCACGCTGGTGGCGAGCGTCGGGATCTGCTTCGCGGTCGCGCTGCTGGCCCAGGCGTTCGGCTACTCGGTGGCGCTCGGCGCGTTCCTCGCCGGCTCGCTGGTGGCCGAGTCGGGCCAGGAGAAGCAGATCGAGCACCTGATCCTCCCGGTGCGCGATCTGTTCGCGGCGATCTTCTTCGTCTCGGTCGGCATGCTGATCGATCCCGCGCTGATCGCGGCGCACTGGGTGGCGGTGACCGTGTTCACGGTGCTCGTGATCGCCGGCAAGTTCGTGGGCGTGTCGCTCGGCGCGTTCCTGACCGGCAACGGCACCCGCAGCTCGGTCGCGGCCGGGATGAGCCTCGCCCAGATCGGCGAGTTCTCGTTCATCATCGCCGCGCTCGGGCTGTCGCTCGGCGCCACCCGCGACTTCCTCTACCCGATCGCGGTGGCGGTCTCGGCGCTCACCACGCTCACGACGCCGTGGTTGATCCGCGCCGCCGACCCGGTGGCGGCGTTCATCGATCGCAAGCTGCCGCACCCGCTCCAGACGTTCGCATCGCTGTACGGCACGTGGCTCGAGCGGCTGCGGGCGGCGCCCGGCCGCAAGACCGCCGCGGCCAGGACCCGGCGCTGGGTGAAGCTGCTGGTGATCGACGTCGCGATCCTGAGCGCGCTGGTGATCGGCACCGCGATGTCGCTCGATGCGGTCGCGGAGACCGCGTCGACCACGCTGGGGATCTCGGAGCACCTCGCGCGCGGGCTCGAGTTGCTGGGGGCGGCCGTGATCGCGGTGCCGTTCCTGATCGGCATCGTCCGGATCACCCATCGCCTCGGGCTCGTGCTCGCCCGGATCGCGCTGCCCGCGGCGGCGAAGGGCAGGGTCGATCTCGATGCGGCCCCGCGCCGGGTGCTGGTCGTGACCCTGCAGCTCGCGGTGATCGCCCTGGTCGGCCTGCCGATGCTGGCGGTGATCCAGCCGTTCGTGCCGGGCTGGGCGGTCGGGCTCAGCTTCGGGCTGCTGGTGGTCGGCCTCGGGTTCGTGCTGTGGCGGCGGGCGACGAACCTGCACGGACACGTCAAGGCCGGCGCACAGATGATCGTCGAGGCCCTCGTGACCCAGGCCGGGAAGCGCCCGGCCTCGCCCAACGAGGACGCGCTCGCGCAGATCCACCACCTGATGCCCGGGCTCGGCGAGCTGGTGCCGGTTCGCCTCGATGATCGCAGCGCGGCCGTCGGCAAGACGCTCGCGCAGCTCAACCTGCGCGGGATCACCGGCGCCTCGGTGCTCGCGATCGCGCGCGGCGACCAGGGCGCGATCGTCCC
The DNA here is from genome assembly GCA_036265355.1 of Kofleriaceae bacterium. GTDB lineage: Bacteria > Myxococcota_A > Polyangia > Haliangiales > Haliangiaceae > JABFXX01. The sequence goes on from DATAPF010000374.1 coordinate 4,359, forward strand.
GGGTGCCGGTGAGGTCCTGCACGCCGGCGACGTGCTGGCGCTCGCAGGCACGCGCGACGCGCTCGCCGCGGCGACCGAGCTGCTCGAGCGCCCGGCGTCCGACGCGATCCCGCCGGCGCCACCGCGCCCGGAGCCGTGACGCATCCGGCTCGGAGATGGAACATCGGTGTTGCACCGATGTCCCGGTGCGATCGGCGGCTTCAAGGCAAAGCCCCCGTGTACGGCACAACCCAGGCGACCTCGGGTCAGAAACCATGGCACCGGCCCACCAGCGAGCGATCGCTCCTCCGCTGGTGAGCCAGTGCCCCGCCAACCCGCCCTCACTCTCCCCCTTCCTTCACGCCCGCCTCACGACCCGGTAGTGACGATCGCAGGTGCAGCGTTCCGGACAATTTGAGTCCTCCGCGTCCGGATGGGAGTGTCCTGCCGCCCACCAGGTATATGATGATTGGCGCAGCTGCGCCCGTACGCAGTATTTCGTAGTTCTCGGCAGCCGAGCCCGGCGCTTTTCGCCTTGCGAGTTTCGCCGCGCGGTCCATGGTTCGAGACGGTGATGTCGGTGCGGACCGTCGAGGCGCTGTCGACCGTGGAGCTCGACATGGGCACGCGGCCCGCGAGCAACCCGCTCGCGATGGATCGCGCGCGTGCGCGGGCCGAGCGCAAGCTGTTCGGTCGCGCGGACCCCGCGAGGCTCGGCCGCTACGAGATCCTCGATCCGATCGCGAGCGGCGGCATGGGCTTCGTGTACGCCGCCCACGATCCGGACCTCGATCGCCGGGTGGCGCTCAAGGTCCTGCACCCCGACCGCCGGCGCGACGTGTTCGCCCAGGACCGGCTGATCAAGGAGGCCCGCGCGCTCGCGCGACTCGATCATCCGAACATCGTCCCCGTGCACGACGCCCTGAACCACGACGGCGAGCTCGTGATGGTGATGGAGCTCGTGACCGGCGAGACCCTGGAGAGCTGGCAGACCGCGGCGCCGCGGAGCTGGCGCGAGGTGGTCGACGTGTACCTGCAGGCCGGCGCCGGGCTCGCCGCGGCACACGGCCTCGACATCATCCATCGCGACTTCAAGCCGAGCAACGCGATCATGGGCGCGGACGGGCGGGTCCGGGTCCTCGACTTCGGGCTTGCACGGTTCATCGACGAAGCCACCGATGCGGAGAGCTCCGGCGAAGCGCGCGCGGGCATGATGGCGACCGCCTCGGGTGTCATCCTCGGCACACCGGCGTACGCCGCCCCCGAGCAGCTCGCCGGCATGCCGGTCACCGCCGCGTCCGATCAGTTCAGCTTCTGCGTCGCCCTGCATCGCGCGCTCGAGGGCGTGGCTCCGTTCCACGGCGCGACGGCCGGCGAGCTGCTGGCGAGCATCCAGCGTGATCCACCGGCGCTCGGCGGCGATGATCGCCATGTCCCGGGCTGGCTGCGCGCGGTGGTGCGCCGCGGCCTCGCGGTCGAGCCCGAGCGCCGGCACGCCTCGATGCGGGCGCTGCTGCACGAGCTGTCCCGTCCTCGCGGCTGGAAGCGGTGGCGCTGGCCGGTGGCCGCCACCGCCCTCGCGGCGACGACGGCGACCGCCGCGCTCGGTCTGCGCGAGGCGGCCAGTCGGCTCCCCGCGTGCGACGAGGACGATCAGGGGCTCGCCGCCGTGTGGGGCCCAGGGCACCGCGTCGCGATCGCCGCCCGGCTGCAGCCGCTCGGCACTCCCTACCTGCCGGAGGTCACCGACCGCGTGCTGGATACGCTCGACCACCGCGCCCGGGAATGGACGGCGGTCCATCGCACCGCCTGTCTCGCGCACCGGCGCGGCGCCGAGTCCGACGCGCTGTTCGACCGCAAGATGCTGTGCCTGCGCCAGCGCCTCGACGACGTCGCCGCCGCGATCCAGGTCCTGGACGGGCTGGACCGCGGCAGCCTGCCGCGCGCGGTCGACGTCGTCGTCGGGATCCCGCCACCGGACCGCTGCGGCGACGCGGCCGAGCTGCTGAGCGAGCCGGATCCGCCGGCCACGCCGGAGCTGCGCGCGCGGGTCACCGGCGTGCGCGCGCAGCTCAGCGCGGGCGCGGCGCTGAGCCGTGCCGGCCGCGCCGAGCAGGCGATCCGCGCGCTCGGTGAGGCCAGCCGGCAAGCCGAGCGCGCCGGCTACGACCCGGTGATCGCCGAGGCCGAGCTCGCCTACGGCCGCGCGCTGATGGTGCAGGATGGCCGCCGGGCCACCCCGGTCCTGCGCGACGCCATGATGCGCGCGATCGCGACCCGCCAGGACAGCCTGGCGGTCGAGGCCGCGGCGCGGCGGATCTACACGGAGGCGCTGTCCGGCGATCTCGCGTGGATCGATCGAGACCTGGAGTTCGTGGAGCCGATGAGCCGGGCGCTGGCCGCCGATCACTTCGCGCGGCCTCTGCTGCTCAACAACGTCGGCGCCGCCTACCTCGCCGCCGGGCGGCGGGACGATGCGCTGCGCTACTTCCAGCGCGCCCACGACGAGATCGCCCGCAACGGGCGACCCGACCTCGAGCTCACCGCCGTCGACCAGAACCTCGCGATGCTGAGCCCGGACCCGGCGACCCGCGCCCGGCTGTCGCGCGATCGATGGCTCCGGCTCCGGACCGAGCTGGGCGAACATCACCCCAGCACGCTGGACGCGCAGACCGGATATGCCTGGTACGGCGCGGATACCGGAGAATCGTACGAGCTGCTCCGGCGAGCATGCGCCGCCTATCGCGAGTTCCAGCCCGGGCTGGTGGCGCCCTATGTGGAGTGCCAGGGTTCGGCCGGGCTGCTCGCCGGCGAGCTCGGCCTCGGCGAGGCCGCGCAGGCCGCCTACGCCGCGGTCGTCGACGCGACCACGGGCACCACCGATCCGGATCTGATCGTGCCGCGCCGGCTCGCCGCGGGCGAGCTCGCGTTGTTGCGCGGCAATCTCGATGAGGTTCGTGCCGAGCTCGCACCGGTGATCGCGGCGCGCGGCGACGGTGACCCATGGTGGGCTCGCCAGGACGCGCTGCAGGCGGAGCTCATCCTGGGGCTCGCCGCGGCGGCCGGCGGCGAGCGAGCCATTGCGGCCCGCCACCTCGAGGTGGCAATCCGTGGGTTCGCCGAGATCACCCACATCACTCAAAGGAACCTGTATCGCCTGCAGCTCGCCAGGGCTCGCCGTGCGCTGGCGTCCGTGAGATCCGATTTCCTGGAACGCGACGCCGGGAAGCGTCACTAACGAATCATGCCAATGGACCTGATGTCACGGTTATTCATGTCGGGTATTGCGGTCGTGGGGGGAGTTGCAGGTTGCGGGGGCCGGACAATGCCGCCCACGGGCCCGGAGGGCAGCGCGCCAGCTTGCACGGCGCCGGAGCACCACGCCAACGCTCCGGACCTCACGTGCACCTCCGGCACCTGCGGAACGAACTCGCCGATCGTCAATAACTTCCCGATCAACGGCCTCAGCAAGCGAGCCGACGGTGCGTGCAACGCGAGCGGCGTGCAGTTGCTCGCCCACTCGCTCGAGGGCGGCGGCTGCGGCAAGGCGGCCGATCTCGAGCTCGACCCGGGCGGGACCCGGCTGATCGGGATGCGCAACGGCCAGGTGGTGTGCACGGGCGAGCAGCTCGCCGGCGCGACCTTCCTGGTCCGCAGCTTCGCTTCGTCCGCGCTGGCGTTCACGATCGCCAGCGTCCGCCCGATCATCACGCTCGACGGCAGGGCGCAGTACGAGGGCTACCGGATCGAGAGCGGTGGCGTTCCGGCCTGCGATTCCGCGGCCGCGCTGAGCATCCGGCGCAAGCTCGGCCTGGTCGACACCGAGGCACCGGTGGGCGCGCTGCCGAAACCGGTCGGTGATCCGTCCGGCCCGCCGGACGATCTGGTGATCGCGGTCGACGGGCCGCTCTACGATCGCGCGGACAAGCTCATCCCCGGCTCGCAGGACCGCTGGTTCAACCTGGCCTGCGCCCGCGATTCGCTTGCCAAGCGCAGCCTGTACGGTCTCTACACGCCTGGCGATGACGCGACGAACGAGACCGCGCTGCACATGCTGACTGCCAACTACTGCGGCAAGCCCTACACGGTCCCCGGCGTCGAGCTCGAATGGGAAGCGCACAGCATCCCGAAGCTCCGGCAAGAGGAGGCGCTGTGGCACGGCGGCAAGGCGATCTGCATCGACACCCCTCGACTCATGACGCTGGCTGCCGGGAACAATCCGATCGCGCCGGCCGACCTCCCGGCGCAGCTGCAGCCCCGCGGCTGCGCGGGCCAGAACTGCGACGCGGACCGCTGGACCCAGGCGCTGCTCGCCGAGTGCCGGCTGCCGACCTGCAAAAAACTCTCCGGGATGCCACCGCCACAGTTCGAGTTCGACTCCTTCGACTTCAAGACCGATCAGAACCAGATCATCGTCGGGGTCGCGAAGCACTGAGCGGTCACCGCCGCGCATCCGCCCGCGCCTGCGATCACTTCTCCGGCGCCGGATCGCCCGCCAGCTTCCGGGCCCACGCGTCGAACGCGTCGGGCGTCCCTGTCGCCGGGTCGCCGCCGGGCTCCGGGCGCTCCAGGCTGTTTTGCAGCGCCCGCCGGGCGCGAAACAGCCGGCTGCCGATCGTCGCGGTCTCGACCTCGAACACCTCGGCGAGCTGGTCTCGATCGAGCTCCTCCCAGTAGTACAGCTCGAGCAGGAGCTGCTGGTCGAGCGGCAGCGTCTGCAGCGCCGCGAGCAACCGGGCGCGATCGGCGCTGCGCGCGAGCCGCGAGCCGATGCTGGTGCTGAGCGCCGCCATCGAGATCGCCTCGAAGTCCAGCGTGGGCTGGACGCGAGCCCGCGCGCGCCAGTGCTGGAACAGGACGTGGCGGGCGATCGAGAACAGGTAGGTGCGAAACGTGCTCTGGCGGCGGAACGTCGAGCCCGCCTTGACACATTGCAGGAGGGTCTCCTGCACCAGATCGTCGACCTCGCCCTCGGTCTTGTACTCGAAGAATCGGTACAGCGATACGAAGTGACGCTTGAACAGCAGATTGCCAGCAACAGAGTCACCGGCGCGCCAGCGATCGAGTAGCGACAGATCGGAGTCGACCATGCCGTGCGCGAGACTACCATGCGACCCACGCCGCCCGATCCGGGCGGCTTCGCGCGGTAGGCCGGCGGGTCCGACGACACTCACTGCTGCCCGCGTCGCGCCGCAATCCGCGGCAGGGCACAGTTCTTCACACTCGCTTCACACTCCCGTGTTGTGATCGCGTCGGCTGCGTCGCCTGACCAGGCACCGCTCCAGCACGTAGCTCAGCTGCTTGCTGATCGCCGCGGTCATGCCACTCGACATGCTACGTCACGCGCCGAGGCCCCGTGCGCTCCCGCTCACGGTTGACATCGTGGCGCGGTGCGGCGATGCTGGAGCCACATAAACGCGGGCTGCCACGCGTACCCTCACCGCGATCGGTCCATGCCCGATCACAAGGGAGGGCAAAGGGGAGTCCTCTCCTCGGCGGCACTGGATCGATCGTCTACGGCTCGTCAGCGTCCCACCGGCGCTGCGGGGCGCATGGAGCCTCCGCAGCGCGCTGGAAGGGAGCGTAGATGACCGCGAAACGAGATCTCAAGCGCCGCGTCCGGGAGCGCCAGGACCGGACCGGCGAGTCGTACATGACTGCGCTGCGCCACGTCCTCGACCAGCGGCCCAGCGTCGTGCCAGTGGTCGAGATGATCGAGCTGTCCGAGGTCGGCGCCGCGATGGGGATCCAGTGCCGGGTCCGGATGTCGCCGGGGCTCGCCGAGCGGATCGACGCGGTGGGCGCCCTGCGCCGGCTGCGCGAGGCGCTGATCGCGACCGAGGGCGATCCGGCGTTCGACCTGATGCGGCGCGTGGTGATGCACGGCGAGTCCCCGGTCATCCGGCCGGCCAGCGTCGACGCCGGCCGGCGCTTCATGGCCCGGGTTCGCGCCGGGATCGGCGGGATCAGCGAGCACGGCCGGCTGCTCGCGCTGATGGTCGACGGCCGGCGCAGCCCCGAGATGGTCGTGTTCATGCTCTGGCTGTCGCCGGTCAGCTACGTCCAGTACCGGCCGTCGCTCGTCCTGGCCTCGGCCAGCGACGGCACGCTCGACGGCCCGGGCGGGCTGTCGCTCGCCTGGCGCTAGCGCGCGAGGCCGCGCGCGCCGGGGATCACGAAGAAGTCCCAGACCTGCTGCGAGGTGGTGCCCGACATCGTCGACGGCAGCGTGGCCGGCACCGGATCGGGCCACTTGTCCTTGTCGTCGCTCGTCGTCATCACCACGGTCGAGGTCGCGCCGCTCGCCACCGATACCGTCGAGCTCGACACGAGCTTGTACAGGTTGGGCGACACCGACTGCGGGTCGCCGGTCGGGGCGAACGACGACGCGCCGCCGTACGGGACGACCGCCAGGCCGGTGTCGTTGCACTTGATCGTGATCGTGGTGGACTCGTAAACGAAGATCGCAGTACGCATGATTTCCTTCCCCTCTCCTCAATAGGCATCCGAGCACGTGTCATGACCGAACACCGCGAAGCTCGGCCAGTCCGTGTCGCCGGTGTCGGCGAGCTCGGCCTGGATCCGCGCCAGCGCGCGCACCGGATCGGTCATCCCTCCGGCGCTGTAGAATCGAGTCGTGAGCCGGCGCGCGCCCGCGTCGCTCACCGGCCGCAGCGTCGCGACCACCTGGTTCGAGCCGGCGGCGAGGAACCCGGCCGCCAGCGAGCCGGCGAGATCGGCGTCGTCGGCGCTGGCCGAGCCGCACGCCGACAGCATGACCAGCGGCGGGCCCAGCCGGGCCGCCGAGATCTCCAGCGCCGACACGCTGCGATCGCGCAGCTCGAGCACCCCGCCGCCGGCGCCGACCACGGCGTGCGCCGCGATGTGCAGGACATCGCTGCCCGCGGCCTGGAACAGCGCTGCGCGGGTCGCCGCGGTGCCGACCGCGGCCGAAAACCCCAGCACGCTCGACAGCTCCGCCGCCTCGCGGCGCGCATCCGGTAGATCCGACTGCGCGTCTGCGATCACCGTCCGCCGGGTCGGTGCGCGGGCGGGCGTGCACGCGATCTGGGGCAGCCGGAGCATGCGGACCACCGGGCGCGTCGCGATCAGCGGGCGGCCGTCGCGGCGCAGCGCCACCACCGGCAGCGACGCGAGCGGCCCGTCGAGCAACACGTGGAGCGGCGCCCGCGTGGCACGCACCGCGGCCGCGGGCACCAGCCGCGCGCCGAGCTCGGCGGCCAGCGTCGGCTCGGTGGGCGCCGCCGCGAACCGATCGAGCGCGTCGTGCAGCGCGGCGAACGTCCCGAGATCGGTGATGTCGAGCCGGCCCTGGCTCACGGTGATGCGCCAGACATCGCGCTCGGCGACCACCAGCGCCAGGAGGTCCGCGGTGCGCAGCGCGGCGAGCAGCGGGCGCGGGTCGGCGGCGACGCCCGGCGGTGCCCCGGCCACCACCGGGAGCAACGCCCCGAGCTCGCTGACCCGGTGCGCCGCGCCGAGCAGCCCGGGCGACGTCCGCGGGGTCGAGCCGGCGAGCGCGTCGAGCAGCGTCCGGCCCTGCCACTGATCGAGGGCGACCACGGCGTCGTCGAACCGGCCGGCACGCGCCAGCGCGACGAACAGCAGCTCGTACGGCGCGCGCCGGGTCGACAGCACGTGCGACCGCAGCTCCGGCGCCGCCTGTTCGGCGCGGACCCGCTCGACCGCCGCGATCCCGCGCCGCGCCCATCCCTCGGCGGACGACAGATCGCCGCTGACGAGCGCGACGCGCGCGTTCAGCGCGGCGACCCGGATTCTCACCTCGTCGTTCTCGGTCGCGTCGTACCGCGCCGTGCTCAGGCCCAGTGCCCGCAACAGATCGCCTCGCAGATACGCGATCTCCGCTGCGATCTCGGTCCGGGGGCTGGCGCCCTCGTCCTCGGGATCGAGCATCGCCGCGAGCGCGAGGTGACGCTCGGCGTCGTCGAGCTGTCTGGCGTCGACCAGCGACTCCGCGAGGTTGAGCTCGAGGGTGAGCTGGAAGTCCGGGACCTGGGCGCGCGCGTTGAGCTTGACCGCGCGCTCGAACGCGGCGACGGCCCGGCGCGCGCGCTCGATCCCCTGCGGTGCGCGCACGTACTCCTGCTCGAGGTTTCCCTGCTCGTACTCCAGCCACATCCGATCGCGGTCGTTCCGTGCGAGCTCGGCCGCGCGTTCGAGCTCGCGCTGCGCGACCGCGAGGTCGCCGACCTCGGCGAGCACCCGGGTCGCCGCCAGCCGGCAGAAGTACTCGATGTACGTGTCGCCGGCCGCGCTGGCCTGCTGCAGGCACTCGTCGAGCGTGGTCAGCGCGTCGCCGAACCGGTGGCGCTCGACCTCGACGTGGGCCAGCGCCTGGTCGTCGCGGGCGAGCCCTGCCGCGTCGTGCGCGGTGCGGTGCAGCGCGCAGGCGGCTGCCAGCGCGCCCGCGGCCTCGTCGAGCCGGTGCTCGTCATCGGCGATCTTGCCCAGGGTCCGCAGCACGCTCGCGCGCGCCGGCGTGTCGAGCAGCTGGTTCGCGAGCGCGCGCGCGGCCTCGCGCTGGCCGGCCTGCCGCCAGAGCTCGGCGAGCCGCGTCCCGGTCGCCGGGTTGCGCGTGTCGCGGTACTCGCGCTCGCAGATGCTGGCCGCCGCGCCGGGCGTGCGGGTCCGCGCCGCGAGCTCGCAGTCGAGCTCGCTCGGCCGGTCGATCAGCGCCAGGCCGAGCGCCCCGGCGGCGATCCAGCCCAGCCATCCGAGCTCCGGCCTTCCGATCCACGGTCGACGCACACGGCGCGGCCGCTCCAGACCGCCGCCGTGCGGGTGGTCTTCACGCATGGTCACCCCCTGCGATCGCCACGTTAGCGCAGCCGCGCGGCGTCCACCATCGCCCGTGCGCGCGGGATCGCGCGCGAAGCAGCGGTGGAACCGGCGGGTCATGCGGCTGAGGCGATGCGATCCGCGCCGCGACGACAACAATTGTCACCGTCGCCATGGAAGGCGTTCTCCCACAGGTGGTGACGCCGCCCCCGCGGACGCGGTACAGCTACGCCATGGAGTTCGGGCTCGACGATGAGCAGGAGATGATCGTCCAGACCCTCCGCCGGTTCGCCGAGCGCGACCTGCGCGGCTGGGCCGCCGAGGCCGACCGCGCCGGAGCGGCTCCGGAGCGGCTGCACGCGCTCGGCGCCGAGCTCGGCTGCTTCCTCGATGCGGTGCCGGCCTCCGAGGGTGGCCTACTCGAGGGGACCTACTCCCACACCACCCGCGCGCTGCGCGGCTTCGAGCTCGGCCGCGGCTGCGCCGGCATGGCCGCGCTGCTGGAGACCAACGTCGAGCCCGCGCTCGCGGTCGGCGCGTGGGGCACCGCCGCGGCCCGCCAGGCGCTGTTCGGCTCGCTCGGCCGCGGCGGGCTGGCGAGCTTCGCGCACGACAGCCGCGGCGCGCTCGACGTCAGCGACGCCGGCGGCCAGCTGCGGGTCACCGGCAAGCTCGGTCCGGTCCCGGCGCTCGCGGTCGCGAGCCACGTCGTGGTCTCCGCGCGCGACCTGCTGTTCCTGCTGCCGACCGACGGTATCGCGCGCCAGCCGATCACCCCGTCGGGCTGGCGCGCCGCGCAATGGGCGATCGCGACGCTCGACGCCCAGCGCATCCCGGACGACCTCGTGCTCGCGCGCGGCGAGCCGGCGCGCGCGGCGATCGCCGACGTCCTGGCCTGGGCGCGGACCTCGCTCGCGGCGCGCGCGGCCGGCGTCGCGACCGGCGCGATGGACCACGCCGAGGCCTACGCGCGCGATCGCGTCCAGTTCGGCCAGCCGATCGGCAGCTTCGAGGCGCTGATCCGGTTGCGCGACGACGCGCTGACCGGCGCCGCCGCGGCGCGGCTGATGGCGCTCCACGCCGCCTGGTCGATCGACGCCCGCGCGCCCGGCACCGGCGACGCCGCGAGCCGCGCCCGGGTGCTCGCCGGCGACGTCGTCGCGCGCGCCACCATCGACGCCGTCCAGATCTTCGGCGGCTACGGGTTCGTCACCGACTACCCGGTCGAGAAGCTGATGCGCGATGCCCGCGCGTTCGAGGCGCTGCACGGCGACGAGCGGCTCGGCCGCGTGCTCGCCGCGCGCGCCGCCGCCGGGCGCTAGCAAGGAGTCACCATGGACCTGTTCCACGACAACCCCACGCTCCAGGGCGTCCGCCAGATGCTCGGCGCATTCGCCGGCCAGATGATGCGGCCGATCGCGCGCAAGCACGATCAGGAAGAGTCGACGCCGTGGGATCTGATGAAGGCGGCGCAGGGGGTCGGCATGTCGCAGACCGCCGTGCTCGACGGTCGCAGGCGGCTGACCGGGGTCGACGACGACCCCGATCCGACCAAGCCGCGCAGCCAGGCGCGGATCGGCGTGGTCGCCTCCGAGGAGCTCGCCTGGGGCTGCGCCGGGATCGCGCTCGCGCTCGGTGGCTCCAACCTCGCCGCCTCCCCGATCGCGCGGATGGGCAGCGAGGAGCAGAAGCAGGAGTTCCGCCGCCTGCTCAAGGGCGCCGACGAGCACGGCCACATCAAGATCGCCGCGATGGCGCTGTCCGAGCCCGGCACCGGCTCCGACATCTCCGGCCTCAAGACCACCGCCCGCCGCGACGGCGACCACTGGATCATCCGCGGCAGCAAGCAGTGGATCACCAACGGCCGCTCGGCCTCGGCCTACGTCGTGTGGGCCCAGACCGACGCCAGCGCCGGCCGCGCCGGCGTCCGCGGCTTCCTGGTCGCACGCGACGCCCCCGGCCTGGTTCCGGGCAAGAAGGAGACCAAGCTCGGCATCCGCGCGTCCGAGACCGCCCAGGTCCACTTCGAGGACGTCCGCGTCCACTCCGACATGATGCTCGGCGGCGCCCACACCGGGACCGGCCCCGCCGGCGGCCTGGCCGACACCAAGAAGATGCTCGACTCGACCCGTCCCGCCGTCGGCGCGCAGGCCGTCGGCATCGCCCGCGCGACCTACGAGTTCGTGCTCGACCGCGTGCGCGGCGGCTCGCTGCACGGCACGCCGATGGCGAGCCACCAGCACATCATGTTCGAGCTCGCCGACATGCACATGGAGATCATGGCGTCGCGCATGCTCGTCCATCGCGCCGCGTGGATGGCCGACCACCACCTCGACAACGTCGCCGACGCGTCCGCCGCCAAGGCGCACGCCGCGCGCACCGCCCAGGCGGTGACCAGCCGCGCGATGGTCCTGCTCGGCGAGGAGGCGCTCGAGCCCGGCCACCCCGTCGAGAAGTGGTACCGCGACGCCAAGATCTACGACATCTTCGAGGGCACCGGCCAGATCCAGCGCCGGATCATCGCCAAGCACCTCACCGGCCACAACCCGACGTAGCCGCCCGCCCCGACGGCGAATTTGACGCGGTCCCCCACGTGGGGGACGATGTCATCGTGAGCCAGGCCGACAAGCCGTTCGTCGAGACCGTGCGCATCCAGATCACCACGCCGCGAACAACCGGCGGGCGTTCGCGGTGGTGAGCGCGGCGATGTCGGCCGGGGACCGGCCGCGCGCGGCGGCGAGGCCGGCGATCACGTCGGCGACGAACGCCGGCTCGGAGCGGCCGCCACGGTGAGCGGCCGGCGCCTGGTCGGGCGCGTCGGTCTCGGCGAGCAGCAGCGCGTCGGGCACGGCGCGGGCGGCGGCGATCGGCCGGCGCGCGTTGGGGTAGGTCACCGGGCCGGCGAACGAGAACGCGAGGCCGAGGTCGCGGTAGACCGGGACGAGCTCGGCGCCGCCCGAGTAGCTGTGCAGGACGCCGGTCACCGGGCCCTCGTCGCGCAGGATCCGCGGCGCGGCGTCGTGGGCGCGCAGGACATGGATCACGAGCGGCTTGCCGGTGGTGCGCGCAGCGCGGAGGTGGGCGCGGAAGATCTGCTCCTGGAGCTCGTGCGCGGCGGTGCCGCCATCCAGGCCGCACTCGCCGATCGCGCAGGCGTCGCGCGCGGCCTCGGCGAGCCGGGCGGTGAGATCGCCGGCGAGCTCGTCGGGATCGAGCTCCGGGACGATCTGGGGGTGGACACCGAGGGCGTGGCGCACCCCGACCGTGGCATATCGGCCTGCGACCTCACGGACGCGACCCCAGGCGCGCGGCCGGATCGCCGGCAGCACGATGCCGAGCACGCCAGCGGCTGCCGCCCGGGCGACCACGGCGTCGCGATCAGCATCGAACGCAGCGACGTCGAGGTGGCAGTGCGTGTCGATCACAGGGGACTGCGCGCGGCCATCATCTGGTCGGCTTCGGTATCCGGATCGAGGTCCGACTTCCATCGACCGGCGAGCTCGCGCCAGGCCGCGAGCTGGGCTTCCACGTCCTGAGTCGGGGCACGGCCCTCTGTGCGAGCGCGGATCGCCAGGTCGAGGAGGTGGACAACCTCCTGGGACAAGCTTCGGTGGTCGTGCGCCGCCGCTGCTCGCAGCGAGCGGATCAGCTCCGGTGGTACGTTCCTCAGGGTCAGCGAGGCCATGGCGAGGGCTCCGGCAGACCGATCCTGGCGTCGGACGACGCAGCGGTCAATCTGCCGAGCGGCCGATCGTGGCGTAGCATGGTGGCGTGACGTTCCTGCGACGCTGGGTGGACTGGATCGAGACCAGCAACGCCGCGGCCGCGCACTGGCTGCGGGCGGCGCGCGATGCGCTGCTCGGCGAGATGCCGGTGCTGGCGGGCGGCACGGCGCTGTTCGCGATCCTGGCGACGGTGCCGACGCTGGCCGCGGTGGTCGGGGTGTATGGCCTGATCGCCGATCCGCACGCGATCCAGGGCCACCTGCGCGGCCTGACCACGGTGCTGCCGCCCGAGGTCGTGAAGTTCGTCGCCGAGCAGCTCGAGCAGCAGGCGACGCGGTCGAGCGGCGAGCTCGGGATCGCGGTGGTGACCAGCTTCGTGGTGGCGGTGTACTCGGCGCGCGGCGCGTCGCGCGCGCTGATCGCGGCGCTCAACCGCGCCTACCGGGTCCGCGATCGCCGCCGCGCGGTGCACAAGATCCTGCTGTCGGTGGCGATGGCCGCGGTCACGCTGGTCGGCCTGATGCTGATGTTCGGCGTCGTGGTCGCGCTGCCCGCGATCGTCGCGCTGCTCCACCTCCAGGGCTACGGGCTGGTGCGCTGGCTGCGCTGGCCGAGCCTGATGGCGATCCTGTACGGGGCGCTGGTGCTGCTGTATCGCTACGGGCCGTCGCCGCGGCCGATGGTCGAGCGCCACCTGTGGCCGGGCGCGCTGACCGCGACGCTGTTGCTGGTGCTGGTGTCGTGGGGGCTGTCGCAGTGGGTCGAGCAGGTCAGCCACTACGAGCTGTTCTACGGCGCGTTCGGCAGCATCGTCGTCGTGCTGCTGTGGTTCTACCTGTCGACCATCGCGCTGGTGCTCGGCGGCTTCCTCAACGCGGAGCTCGAGCGCCACACCGGCGCGCCGGCGCCGGATCGCTCCATGTACTGATAGTGTACCGAGTACGAAAAAAACCAGCCCGGGAACCATTTCCCGGGCTGGCCAGCCATCCTCGACGGGTGGACTCACCATTCCACCGCGCCGAATCGTTGCGAGCGAGCTACTGACGCTCGCCGAAGAACGCGGCCGGGATCAGCGGTGTCGGGGACGCGCCGTAGGCCAGGGTCCCGGCCCACGTACCGGTCTGGATCTGGTCGATCTGGCGGTCGTTGTTGCGGTCGACCGCGCGCGCGCTGCCGTTGATCGAGAACTTGAGCGCGCTGCTGTCGATCGCGACGATCTTGCTGTAGATGAGGTTGGAGCCGATCCCGAGCCCGTCGGAGCAGGCGCTGGCCAGCGTGCCGGCCGCCGAGCCGAAGTGGATGAAGTTGGCGATCGCCTGGCCGACCGCCTTGCAGTCGATCTGGTGGACGAGCAGCGAGTTGAGGTCGTGCGCCGACGAGTCGATCAGCGGGATGATCGCGGCGTCGAGCCCGAGCTTCAGCAGCTTGCCGTAGCTGACCGGGACGTCGTGCGCGGCGATCGTCAGCTGGCCGGTCGCGTCCATCGTGACGGCGATGCTGGTGACCGCGACGTCGGGCAGCTGGTAGTTGGCGAACAGCAGATCGCCCTTCTGGTTGCCGAGCTCGTAGTGCAGGCCGGTCACGGTGTGGGTCGCGATGTAGCTGCCGGTGGTCTGCGACGGGGTGAGCGTGAGGGTCTCGTTGAGGCCGACGTGCTTGGCGAGGTCCCCGAAGTCCTGGCCGACCTGGATCATGGTCGAGACGAAGTCGGGCGCGATCTGCTTCAGCTCGTCGTTGAGCGCGCCGACGCCGATCGCCTCGGCGCCCTCGAGCAGGTCCTTGGCCGTGCCGCTCGGCAGCTTGGCGAGGATCTGATCGATGACCCAGCGCGACGGGTCGTCGACGTCGTCGGTCGCGGCGATGATCGTGTTGACCACGGCGCCCGCGGTGCCGGGCATGTTGGTCGCGAGGTCGAACGTGCTGTGCAAGGCGTACGTGCCGGTGGCATCGAGCGGCCTGGTCGGCGGCTGGTCATCGCCGCCGCCGTCGTCGCCTCCCATTCCGGAGGAACCCGGGCCACAGGCGACGGTGGCGCTCAGTGCGAGCGAGGCGGCAAGTGCGAGGCGAGTCGTGGTGATCATGGTGTGTCTCCCGGCGAGGATTGCTGCCGAGCGCGTTGTGCAGCGCATGTGCCATGGCTCTCCCCGACGCGACCGCTGTGGCGTCGCGTAGTTGTCGCGCGCGCCGGCTGATCGACTTGCCAGCTACCGGCGGTCAGGTGTCTGGCGGCCCGACCACTCGGGTTGCCGATCGGGCCGCGGCGACCGACCACCGCGATCTCCGTCGAGGCGCGGCGGCGTGCAACGCATGTAAGCCGCCCCAACGTTCGTACAGCGCACCCGACGAGGCCCGACGACGCGCGAGGGGGTGTCCCTATTCAGGGCCACCCCTCGTCATCATCTTCCGTCCGTTCCTCGCTCCGCTGTTCCACCGCGACGCGCCTCTGGCGCGCCTCGTCGGGCTCCACTCGGCCCGGACCAGGCCGCGCGCACTCGCTCGCCGCTCACCAGCCGCAGGTCTGACCCTTGTTCTGCTCGGTCAGCCAGCCCTGGAGCGGCGCGAAGTACTCGAGGATCGGCGAGGCGTCCATCTCGCGGGTGCCGGTGAGCTCGAACAGGGCGTCCTGCCACGGCTTGCTCGCGCCAAGCGCGAGCATCTTCATGTAGGCCGCGCCGGCGTCCTTGTTGCCGTAGATCGAGCACTCGTAGAGCGGGCCGGTCTGGCCGGCCTTGGCGCACAGCGCCTTGTGGAACTGGAACTGCAGCACCGCGGCGAGGAAGTACCGCATGTAGGGCACGTTGGCGGCGACGTGGTACTTCGCGCCGGGGTCGAAGTCGGTCGCCGCGCGCTCGATCGGCGGGGCGACGCCCTGGTACTGCTTCTTGAGGTCCCACCAGTGCTGGTTGTACTGCTCCGGCTTGACCTCGCCGGTGAACACGTCCCACCGCCACTTGTCGACCAGCAGGCCGAACGGCAGGAACGCGATCTTACCCAGCGCGACCTGCATCTGCTGGTTGATCGTCGCCTTGTCGTTCTTGACCACCGTGGCGAGCAGGCCCTTCTCCTTGAGGTAGCCCGGCGTCATCGACAGCTGGATCGCGTCACCGATCGCCTCGTGGAAGCCGTCGTTGGCCCCGGCCTGATAGAGGATCGGGAGCTTGTAGTAATAGTGGAAGTAGAAGTCGTGGCCGAGCTCGTGGTGGATCGTCCACAGATCCTCCTGGTTCAGGTTGATACACATCTTGATCCGGAGGTCGTTGTTGTACTGGACGTCCCACGCGCTGGCGTGACACACGACGTTCTTGTCGGCCGGCTTGGTGAGCTGCGAGCGGTCCCAGAACGTCGCCGGCAGCGGGTCCATACCGAGCGAGGTGTAGAACGCCTCGCCGATCTGCACCATTTTCTTGGCGTCGTAGTGCCTGGCGAGCTCGGGTGTGATGTCGATCGGCGCGACGCCCTTGTACGGCTCGAGCTCGGGGTAGAGGTAGTCCCATGACTGCGCCCACATGTTGCCGAGCAGGTGCGACGGGATCAGGCCGGTCTTCGCGACGACCTTGTCGCCGTAGCGCTGGTTGAGCTTGCGGCGGGTGTAGCAGTGCAGCTGGTCGTAGAGCGGCTTGACCTGGTCCCACAGCTTGTCGACCGCCTTGCCGAACTCGGCCTCGGGCATGTCGTAGCCCGAGCGCCAGATCGACGCGACGTCCTTGAACCCGATCGCGCGCGCGCCGGCGTTGGCGAGGTCGACGTACTGGACGAACAGCTCGCGCTCCTTGTGGCCGACCTCGTCGTGCCAGGTCTTCCAGGTCGCCAGCAGCTTGTCGGGGCTGCGCTCCTTCTGGAGCAGCCTGGACCAGTGCTCGATATCCTGACAGGTTTCTTTGCTACTCCCGTTGCCCCCCTCGGTCTTGCACACGCCCTTGCCGTACTCCGAGTCCATCTTGGCGGCGAGCTCGGCGAGCTGCTTGGCCTGCTGCGGATCGTCGGGCGACGGCTGGGCCTGGAACTTGAGCAGCAGCAGCTGGCGCCGGGTGTCGGGATCGAGCTTGTCGAGCACCGGCTCGAACTTGCGCGCGGTCTTGACCAGCTTGGTGACCTCGACGCTCTGCACCTCGCTCGCCTTGGCGGTCGCGGCCTCGTGCGCGGGCGTCAGGTCGGTCTCGTTGGCCCACTGGGCCTCGGACGCGGCGACCGTCAGCGTGCGCACCGTCCTGTCGGCGTCGGCGACGAACTGCTTGGCCTCGGCGATCAGCGCCGCATCGCCGCTCGGCTGCTTCTCGACCTTCTCGGGGGGTGGCTCGGGGACCGGCTCGGGCTTGGGCTTGTTGCCGCACGCCGCGGCGAGGATCGGGAGGGCGAGCAGGAAGGTCTTGCGCACCGCCGCACTCTACCGCTCGGAGCCCGCCCCGAGGCTGGTTCGCGGCCGGTTCGCTGCCGGTTCGCGGCCGGGTTCGCGATCGTCAGGGCTTGGCCGGCGCGCCGTCGGCGGGCTCGCGCCTGGCCGGCCTGGCGTCGGCGGGCGGCGTGAAGCCATGGTCCTCGAGCAGCTTGCGCGCGGCGGTCTGCTGCGCCGGGTCGAGGATCGCGAACGCCTTGCGCAGCGCATCATCGTCGGCCGACTTGCGCGCCTCGCGCAGCTTGGCGGCGTCGGGCGTGGACTTGACCTGCGCGCCGGGCGCGTTGTTGTGGCGCGGCGGCGGCGACCCTGGGGCTGCCTCGGGATCCTCGGCGGGCTTCTCGATGATCCGGATCTGGGTCTCGATGTCGTCGACGCGCGCGGACAGGCTGCGGTCGATGTCCTGGAGCTTGGCGAGCTGATCCTCGCGAAGGTTGAGCTGGCCGGCGTTGTCGACCAGGTAGCCGACCGGGGTGCCGGACGCCGGCGGCAGCGGCGGCGCCTCCTGGGGATGCTCCGGCTCGGGATCGATCTGTTTGCGGCACGCGGTCAGGACCAGCACCGCGCAAAGGATGGCTCGCAGCATGGCGCGCCACTCTATCTCACTCACCCCGGCTCACCCCGGCTCCCGCCGGACCATACGGCGTGTGTGCGCGGCACCGACGAGCGTCTACCGGCAGGTCTGCGAGAGGTCGCCTCGCTTCCGTGAGAAAAAAAACGGCGATTCTCGGACAAAGTCGATGGATCTTCGTCGGTTGCTCCGTTAGAGCGGCGGGTAGTTCCGTGTGAGGCGGGGCGCGATGCCTCGGCGGATGGTTCGACAACCCCCTCGATGTGGGCGGCCCTCGAAGATGTTGTCGCGCGGTGCTGAAATGCAGTACCAAGGGTGTCACCCCATGTTGCGCACGCTGGTTCGCTCGCTCTCCCTCGTTGCCATCCTGGCCGGTACCGTGGCGGTGAGCGCCCCGGCCGACGCTGCGCCCCAGGCCCAGACCCAGACCCAGGCGGCGGTCCACAAGCAGGCGCGCAAGGCGAACAAGTCGACGCGCAAGGCCCGCAAGCACGCCAAGCACAAGGCCAAGCAGGCCCGGAAGCACGCCAAGGCGCGCCCGGCGCGCTGAGCGGCGCGCGGCTACGGGCAGCTGTTGCAGCCGTTCGCCGTCGAGATACAGAACGCGGGCGGCATGGTGCCGAAGCAGCCCGGCTTGCAGGTGACGGCGGCGCACGCCGCGTTGAGCCGGCAGGTCACGTCGCAGGCGCACGCCGAGCCGCAGCTGACCTCGCCGTTGCACGCCGCGCTGCCGCTGCAGTTGACGTTGCACGCGCCGGTGCCGCACGTGACCTGATCGTCGCACGACGCGGTTCCGCTGCAGTTGACGTTGCACGTGCCGCGGCCGCACGTGACGGTCTTGCAGGTCTTTCCGGCGCTGCACCCGATCGTGCACGACGTGGCGTTGCCGCAGCTGACGCCGCTGTTGCACTCGTCGTTGATGGAGCACAGGACGTTGCAGTTCCAGCCGGCCGGGCAGGTGATCGCCTGGTTGCAGGCGCCGTTGTTGCGCGCGCAGTCGATCGTGCAGGTCTTCGGGAGGGTGCTGCACGACGTGCACTGCGACGGGCACAGCGCTGCATCGCCGAGCGGTAGCAGGGTATCGATCACACCGGAGTCGGCCACGATCACGCAGAACCCGTCGACGCAGGTCCGGCCGTCCGCGCAGCGCTGATCGGAATCGCAGGCGAAGTCGTTG
>DATAPF010000375.1:0-59191 GCA_036265355.1 Kofleriaceae bacterium
GTCAGCCCGGTGTCGGGGACCAGCCGGGCCACGAGCGCGACCCGGGCGCGCCACTGGGCGAGCGCGTCCGGGTCGACGAACTGCTCGATGCCGGCGGCGATCGCCTCGCGGGCGAGCACCGCGGCGGCCGCGGCGCCGGCGCGGCGGGCGCCGTCGACGTCGCGCTGCTCGTCGATCACCAGGCCGTCGTAGGTCAGCTGGGCGACGCGCTCGACGCGCTGGCGGCCGGCGTTCCACACCAGCTCGTCGCGCTCGGCGATCCGGTCGAGGTAGAGGTCGAGCAGCCAGCTGGCCTCGATCGCGCTGGCGCGCCGGATCTGGACCTTGCTGGCCTGGCCGCGCGCGCCGGTGTCGGCGACGTCGACCGCGACGACCAGCTCGGCGTCGATCACGGCGGAGCCCGGCGCGAGCGCGCCGCTGCCGCCGCCCGCGAACACGATCTCGGCGCTCCGGGGGGCGCGGCGCTTGCCGACCCGGTCGGGGAACCCGGTGAGGATGGCGAGCTGGAGCTCGCGGTCGACGGCGTCGTCGCCGGCCGGGGCGGGGCGGTCATCGCGCGCGGCGCGGGCGAGCTGGCGCGCGACGCGGTCGACCGCGCCGGCGGTGTACGGATCGAGACCATCGCGGCGCAGCCGGTCGGGCCGCAGGCCGTGCTGGCGGGCGGCGTACAGCGCGTCGAGGTCGTCGATCAGGTCGGACGGCGAGGCGACCCGGGCCTCGCCGCGCGGGCCGCGGCGCTCGAGCCGCAGCTCGCGGGCGCCGAGCAGCGCGGCGATCGCGCACGCCGGCTCGGCGACGCCGCGGGCCTCCGCCTCGGCGATGATCCGGCCGAGCCGGGGATGGACCGGGAACCGCAGCAGGCGGCGGCCGAGCGGCGTGATCGCGCCGGAGGCGACGGCGCCGAGCCGGACGAGCAGCTCCTCGGCGGCGTCCGCGGCGGGCGCGGGCGGCGGCTCGAACCACGCCAGCGCGCCCAGGCCGGCGAGCCCGGCGCCGTGCAGCTCCAGCGCAGCCTCGGCGAGATCGGCGCGTGCGATCTCGGGGACTTCGAACGCGCGCCGGGTGTCGTGGTCGTGCCGGGTGTAGAGCCGGATCACGCGGCCGGGGCGGGTCCGGCCGGCGCGGCCGGCGCGCTGGGTGCAGCTGGCGCGGCTGACCGGCTCGATCTGCAGCGACGGCAGGCCACTCCACGGCGAGTGCCGCGCGATCCGCGCCAGGCCGCTGTCGATCACGCAGACCACGCCGTCGATCGTCACCGAGGTCTCGGCGACGTTGGTCGCGAGGATCAGCTTGCGCTGGCGCGCGGGCCGCACCGCGCGGTCCTGCTCGTCGGCCGGCAGGTCACCGTACAGCGGCAGCACCGCGAGGTCGAAGATCGCCGCGACCTCGGCGAGGTCGTCCTGGCAGCGCCGGATCTCGGCGGCGCCGGGCAGGAACACCAGGACGTCGCCGTCGAGCCCGTCCTGGGCGATCCGGCGCACCGCGGCGGCGACCTGGCGGCCGATCGGCCGGTCGTCGGGCTGCTCGGCGTGCTCGATCGCGAGCGCGAACGTCCGGCCCTCCGAGCGGACGATCGGAGCCCCGGCAGGCGCCCCGAGCGGCCCGGCGAGGAACGCCGCGACCGGCTCGGCGTCGAGCGTCGCCGACATGACGAGCAAGGCCAGCTCGCGGCGCCGTGCGCGCAGCCGGGCGACCAGCGCGAGCGCGAGGTCGCCGTCGAGGTGGCGCTCGTGGAACTCGTCGATGATCACGCAGCCGACCCCGCGGAGCTCGGGATCGCCGAGCAGCCGGCGGGTCAACACGCCCTCGGTGACGAACCGGATCCGGGTCGCCGGCCCGATCCGCCGATCGAACCGGACCTCGTAGCCGACCTCGCCCCCGAGCTCGCCGCCGCGGGCCCCGCCGCGTTCCGTCGCGACCCGGGCCGCCGCCAGCCGCGCGGCCAGCCGGCGCGGCTGCAGCACGACGATCTCGCCGGTCACCGCGCCCGCGTCGAGCAGCGCGCCCGGCACGCGGGTAGTCTTGCCCGCGCCGGGCGGCGCGACCAGCACGGCGACCCCGCGATCGCGTACAGCTCCGACGATCTCCGGCAGCACAGCGTCGATCGGCAGCGCGGCGGGCACGCAGCACCCTACCTCTGTCCTATGCTGAGCGCGATGCTGTTCCCCGCACCTCCTGCGCCGGTGTTCCCGCCGGAGCAAGCCGCCACCAACGCCCATCACCCGCGCTACGAGGACTGCACGCAGGACGGCCGGCTCACCACGCTGGCGATCCCGCCGTCGCTGGCGACCACGTGGAACGCGCGCGAGGCGCGCTACCCCGCGATCCGCCAGGCCCGCGCGAAGGGCCTGGTCTCGCTGCTGACCCGGTTGACCGTGGTCTCGTTCGACGCGCCGGTCCGGGTCAACCGGCCGTTCGAGGTCACCGGCGGGTTCCAGCTCGCGCACGATCGCGACGCGAGCGGCGCGGTGTCCAGGCTGTTCATGAACGTGTGGACCCAGATCCGCGGCCGCCCGCACCTGCCGCGCGAGGCGTGGGACGCGGCGCACGCGTCCGGCCAGGCGGCGCAGCTCGTGCTCGCCGGCCAGGCGTTCACCGAGCACACCTATACCCGCCCGTTCGGCCCGCCCGATCAGCGCAGGGTCACCAGCCTGGCCGGTATCGAGGGCCTCCCCGAGGTCCCGGAAGTCCGCTACCACCAGCCGGCGCCGAGCTCGGCGGCCGGCGCGCCCGACGGCGCGAGCTGGATCGACGAGCTCGCCGCCGACCCGGTCGACACGATGTTCACGCTCGACCAGACCGACGCCAACCAGCACGTCAACTCGCTGATCTACGTCCGGGTGTTCCTCGCCGCCATGCAGCGCCGGCTCGCGTCCGGCGGCCACCCGGCCCGGCTGCGGTCCAAGGAATTCGACATCGCCTACCGCAAGCCGTGCTTCGTCGGCGAGCGGATCCGCGCCCACATCCGGATGTTTGTGCACGGCGACCAGATCGGCGGGGCGGGGTTTCTCGCAGCCGATGGCGAGGAGCAGCGCCCGCGGTGCTACGTCCGCGCGGTGTATGGCCCGTGAGATCGGGCAGGGGGCGCCTCGGTAATCATCGCTTCGGTCCGCGTCAAGCCGTTGCGAGCGCCGTCCACATGCTTATCAAGGAGGTGACTTCAACAACCCATCTTCCCTGCACAGGAGGAATCTCTCATGTCTCTCGTCGCTCGCACCAACGGCACCACCCCCGCTCGCTACACCGCCCGTGACCCGTTCCAGTTCGCTCGTGATCTGCTGTCCTGGGACCCGTTCTTCGCCGGCGCCCGCCAGGCCAGCGCGTTCGTCCCCGCGTTCGAGGTCAAGGAGACCAACGAGGCCTTCATCCTCAAGGGCGACCTGCCCGGCGTCGCCGAGACCGACCTCGACATCGCGGTCCACAACTACGTCCTGACGGTCTCCGGCAGCCGCCAGTCCGAGGAGCGCAAGGAGGGCGAGAGCTTCGCGCTCTACGAGCGGCAGTACGGCTCGTTCTCGCGCAGCTTCTCGCTGCCCGACACCGCAGATGGCGAGCGCGTCGAGGCCAAGCTGGACGCCGGCGTGCTCACGCTGACGATCTGGAAGAAGGCCGAGGCCAAGCCGCGCAAGATCGCGCTCAGGAAGTAACGTCGACGTCCTCCAGGCTGGAACCAAGAAGATCCGCGCGACGCGAAAGCCCCCCATCGATCGATCGCGCTCAAGAAGTAGTCACTGCCAGGCGTGCAGGTAGAAGCTCGCGAACGCGACCGCGAGCTGCTCCAGATCGTCCGGCGGAGCGATCGCCAGGAGCGGGCGGATGCCGGCGACCGCATCATCCGCGTACTGGGCCATCACCCGGATCTGGTTGATGCCGTCGTTGTAGTACAGCGCGTACGCGTCGGTGTAGTCGGCGGACGGCTGGTGCCGGTCGTCGACGACGCCGGCGTGGCCGAGCTGGTACGTCGCGATCGCCGGTGCGCCGGCGATCGCGCGCGCCCGGATCTCGAACCGGGTGTCGGGCCGGTCGCGCAGGTCGTCCGGCAGCTGACCGCGGAGCTCGGCTTGCCGCGCGTTCCAGCTCGCCAGGTCCATGGCCGGGCAGGCACGCCGGGCGCTGCACGGCCCGATCGCGATGCTGACCGCCAGGTGCGGCCGGCTCCGCGTGGTGTGGCGGACCTGCACCCCACCGCCCGCCGCGCCCCGATCCTCGCGCACGAAGCCCGCGAACTCGATCGCCGCCAGCCGGCCCATCGCCGCGGGCTCGAGCGGCCGCCGGGTCGGCTGCACCGGCGTGTCCGGGCTGCGCGGCAGCTGGATGTGCGCGGGCTCGACCGGCGGCGCCGCGCTACCCGCAGGGCGCGCTGCGCTGGTGGCCGGCGCGCTGGCCGCCGGCGGCGGTGGCGGTGGCGGGGACGCACTCGACTGGCAGCCGGCCGAGGCGGCCAGGCTCGAGATCAGCGCGCGGCCCAGCAACGCGACGACGGCCCGCATGCGCGGCGAGCCTACCACTTACCGCGCGAGCGGGCCGTCGATCCGGCGCGAGGTCAGGTGCGCGACGCCCGCCGGCACACCGGCGCGGCCCAGGTGCACCACCGCGACGACGGCGACGGCGCCTGGCGCGCCGGCGGCGCCGCACCGCGAGCAGGCCGGCGATCAGGGTGAGCCCCGGCGCCGGATCGCCGCCGGCCTGGCAACCGCCGCCGCGGCCGGTCTCGGGATCGGGCGGTGGGACCACGGTGCTGGCGAACCGCACGTGGACGCGGATCTCGCTCACCACCTGGTTGTTCTGCGCGTCCTGCGCGACGACCTGGATGTCGTGCGTGCCGAACGAGAGGCTGGTCGGGGTCGGGAACACGTAGGGCGCGGCGGTCGCGGTGCGCAGCAGCGTGCCGTCGACGAACAGCCCGACCACCGCCGCCCCGCTGGCGGTCGCGCTGACCTGGAACCCCGGATCGACCGAGTCGCCGTCGACCGGCGAGCTGATCTGCACCGCGAGCGTGCCCGGGCCGGGGGGCGCGAGGGCGCCCGACAGCAGGGCCGCGCTCGGCGTGCCGAAGCCGGTCGGGCCGTCCCAGCCGGTGGTCGCGTTGCACAGGAGGGTGCCGCACGGCCCGTTGCTGCCCGCGGTCACGTCGAACAGCGCGCTGGTCCGCTGTGCGAGGTCGGCGGCCGTGATGTTGCCCAGGCCGATCGACGCGAACAGCGCCGCGACCAGCGGCGACGCCGCGCTGGTGCCGCCGACCACGACCCAGCCGCCGGCCCGCGTGTTGTACACGGCGAGCCCGGTCGCCGGGTCACCCACCGCGGCGATGTCGCTGGCCGCGCGGAACCGGTCGGCCGGACATGTCGCAGGCGATTCGCGCAAGTCCCCGTCCCGCCGGGGGGACGGCGGCGGCGTCACCCGCTCCGGATCACAGGCCCTGGACGAGCAGGTCGACGCCGATGCCGATCAGCGCGAGCCCACCCAGCGCCGACAGCCGCGGGCCGAGCCGCTCGCCGACGAACCGCCCGGCCAGATAGCCGGTCGCCGAGCACGCCGCGGTGATCGCGCCGATCAGCGCGAGCGCGACCCACGGGGCGACCGGGACCAGCGGCAAGGTCAGGCCGGCCGCGGCGGCGTCGATGCTGGTCGCCAGCGCGAGCCCGAGGTACACCGCGAGCGTCGCCGGCGCCGGGGCGCGCGCGGCGGCACCGCGCCGGCCGTCGCGCCACGCGTCGACCAGCATCTTGCCGCCGATCGCCACCAGCAGGACGAACGCGACCCAGTGGTTCCAGCGCGCGATGTACGGGCCGGCCCACCGCCCGGCGAGCCAGCCCACCGCGGACATTCCGGCCTGGAAGCCACCGAACAGCGCCGGCAGCAGCACCAGCTCGTGCGGCCGCCGGCCCGCGAGCGCGCGGGCGGCCGACACCGCGGTCGCGTCCATCGCGAGCCCGAACGCGAGCGCGATCGCCGACCACATTTATGGAATGCCGATCACGCTCGCTCGAAAAGCCCGGCCGCACCCTGGCCGCCGCCGATGCACATCGTGACCACCGCGTAGCGCCCGCCGCGCCGCCGGAGCTCGTACAGCGCGGTCGCGGTCAGCTTGGCGCCCGTGCAGCCCAGCGGGTGGCCGAGCGCGATCGCGCCGCCGTGCACGTTGATCTTGTCGTCCGGGATGCCGAGCTCGCGCTGGCAGTACACCGACTGGCTCGCGAACGCCTCGTTGAGCTCGAACAGATCGATGTCGGCGATCGACAGCCCGGTCCTGGCGAGCAGCTTCCGGACCGCCGGCAGCGGCCCGACCCCCATGATCTCCGGATCGACGCCGACCGCCACGAACGCGCGGAACACCCCGAGCGGCTTGACCCCGAGCTGGTCGGCCGCGCGCCGCGACATCACCAGCGCCGCCGCCGCGCCGTCGGAGATCGGCGACGAGTTGCCGGCGGTGACGCTGCCGCCCTGGGCGAACGCCGGCGGCAGCCTGGCCAGGCCCTCGAGCGTGGTGTCGGGCCGCGGCATCTCGTCGACCGTGAAGTCGCGGAACACGCGGTGGTCGCCCTCGTAGCCCACCGCGCGCACCGGGACGATCTCGTCCCGGAACGCGCCGGTCTCGAGCGCGCGCCTGGCCTTCATCTGCGATCGGTACGCGAACTCGTCCTGGATCTGCCGCGTGATCCCGAACCGCTTGGCGACGTTCTCGGCGGTGATCCCCATCGGCGTGTTGGCGCCCGGGAGCTTGGCCATCAGCTCGGGCGACGCCGACAGGTGGAAGCCAGTCATCGGCACCATGGTCATCGACTCGACCCCGCCGGCGATCACGACGTCGTTGGAGCCGACCGCGATCGAGCCCGCCGCGATCGCGATCGCCTGCAGGCCGCTCGAGCAGAACCGGTTGATGGTCTGGGCCGGGACCTCGATGCCGAGGTCGGCCGACAGCGCGATCAGCCGCGCCACGTTGAGCCCCTGCTCGCCCTCGGGCATCGCGCAGCCCAGCACGACGTCGTCGATCTTGCCCCGGGCCTGGGGCACGCGGGCCAAAAGCCCGCGGATCACGTCGGCGGCGAGCTCGTCGGGGCGCTTGCTGGCGAGGCTGCCCTTGTGACCGCGGCCGACCGCGGAGCGAACTGCTTCGGCAATGACGATTTCCATGGCGATTCCTCGTGGGTCGGACGGCTTTTAGTTCCGCAGTGGCTTGTTGTGCTGCAGCATGTACTGCATGCGGGCCTGCGACAGCGGCTCGCCGCACAGGCTGACGAACGCCTCGCGCTCCAGCTCCAGGATCTCGTCCTCGGTGACGGCGTGGGCCCCGCCCGACGCGCCGCCGCACAGCACGGCGGCGAGCTTCATCGCGATCTTCGCGTCGTGCGCGCTGGCATAGCCGCCGGCGACCAGCGTGTTGACCAGCATCTGCAGGGTCGCGATCCCGCTGTCGCCGGGCAGCTTGTAGGCGCGCGGCACCGGCGGGTGGTAGCCGGCGCTCGCCAGCCCGATCGCGCGCTGCCTGGTCTCCCACAGCTGGCGCGCGCGGTCGAACGACACGCCGTCGGCCGGTGCGAAGTAGCCGAACGCCTTGCCCTCCTCGGCGGACGTCGCGACCTTGGCCATCGCGATGTTCTTGAACACCTGGGTCACCGCGGCGTAGCCGTCGAGCTCGACGCCCTCGGGCACGCTGGCCAGCGCGCGCCACAGCATGTTCATCGTGCCGCCGCCGCCCGGGATCAGCCCGACCCCGACCTCGACCAGCCCCGAGTAGGTCTCGGCCGCGGCCTGGACCTCGGCGCAGCCGAAGCACAGCTCGAGCCCGCCGCCGAGCGTCATGTTGTACGGCGCGGCCACCACCGGCACCATCGCGTACTTCATGCGCTGGGTCGCGTACTGGTAGCTCTTGACCATCTCGCGCAGGCCGTCCCACTGCTTCTGCCCGGCCGCCATCACCACCGCGAACAGGTTGGCGCCGACGCAGAAGAACTCGCCCTGGTTCCACACCACCATCGCGCGGAACTCGCGCTCGGCGCGGTCGACCGCGTCGTGGATCATCTTGATGACGTCCGCGTCGATCGAGTTCGCCTTGGTCTTGAACGTCAGGCCGAGCACGCCGTCGCCGAGGTCCCACGCCTCGGCCCCCGCGTTCTTGAGCACCGGGCCGTGGGTCGGCGCCATCGAGCCGGACGGCCGGCCCGCCGCGTACCGCATGTCCTCGAACGTCTGCTCGCGCGGGTCGATCGCGCGCTCGACGTGGTCGCCGCGCTGCGGGTCCCACACCCGCGTGCCCTGGTAGAACCCGCCGGCCCCGGCGGCCACCATCCGGTCGATCCACGCCGGCAGCGCGACGCCATCCTGCTTCATCCGCGCGCAGGTCTCCGCGAACCCGAGCGCGTCCCAGGTCTCGAACGGCCCGAGGTCCCACGCGTAGCCCCACTTCATCGCGTCGTCGACCGCCACGACGCTGTCCGCGATCTCCGGGATCCGGCGCGCGGCGTAGGCCAGGCCGCGCGACAGCACGGTCCACGCGAACGCGCCGGTCGCGCCCGGCGCCGCGACCAGCTGCTTGACCCGCTCGCGGACATCCTCGATCCGCGCCACCGCCTTGGTCGCCTTGGCGATGTCCGGATCGCCGCCCTTGGGCCGGTACTCCCCGGTCTTCGGATCGAGCGTGAGCAGCGCGTCGCCCTGCTTCTTGTAGAACCCGCCCCGGGTCTTGTCACCGAGCTGGCCGCTCTCGATCATCTTCGCGATGTACGCGGGCAGCTGGAACGTCGCGCGCTCCTCGTCGCCGGTCAGCGACTGGTAGCAGTTGGTCGCGACGTGGCCGAGCGTGTCGAGCCCGACCACGTCGGCGGTGCGGAACGTCGCGCTCCTGGGATGCCCCATCGCGACCCCGGTGATCGCGTCGATGTCCTCGGGTGCCAGCCCGCGCTCGAGCATCAGGTGGACCGTCGTCATCATCGAGTGCAGCCCGATCCGGTTGCCGATGAAGTTCGGGGTGTCCTTGGCCCACACGATGCCCTTGCCGAGCTGCTCGCGCCCGAACCGCTCGACCCGCGCCCGCGCCTCGGCGCTGGTCTCGACCCCGGCGACCAGCTCGAGCAGCTTCATGTAGCGCGGCGGGTTGAAGAAGTGCGCGATCAGGAAGTTCTTGCGGAACGCCTCGCTGCGCCCGGCGACCATGTCCGCGATCCGCAGGCCGGACGTGTTCGACGCGATCACCGCGTGCGGCGCCGCCAGCTGCTCCAGCTTCTCGAACAGCGCCTGCTTGACGTCGAGCCGCTCGACGATCGCCTCCACGATCAGGTCGGCATCGCCGACCCGCGCCAGATCGTCGTCGAAGTTGCCGATCGAGATCAGCTGCGCGTTGCGCGCGGCCATCAGCGCCGCCGGCCTGGCCTTCTTCAGCTTGTCCAGCGCACCCGCCGCGAACCCGTCGCGCCTGGCCTTGGACTGCCGCTCGGCGTCGGTCAGCTTGGGCGGCACGATGTCGAGCAAGATCACCGGGATGCCGGCGTTGGCGCAGTGGGCGGCGATGCCGGATCCCATCACGCCGGCGCCGAGCACCGCCACGCGGCGGATCGGAGGGATGCGCGTTGCGAGAGCCATGGCGGCGACCATAGCGCAGTGCGGCGAGGATGTGTCGCGGCCGGGTCAGCGCTCCCGCCGCCGGCGCGTCGCTCATTCAATCTTCAGCTGCGAAGCCGTCTCACCGGGAGCGAGCGCCGCGCGCTTGCGTCCTGGATCGGCTGGAGGATCTGGAGAAGTCCCAGCTCTGGGCCGCACCGCTCCGGGCGAGCAAGCGGTGACCGCTTTCTGCCAGCTGCGGCTGACGCGGTCGATCGCTTGGCGTCGTTGGGCTGTCGGGCCGACGAAGCCTGCGGTGATGCTCAGTGAGTGAGCCGCCACAGCATCGCGCGAACTCGGTCCAGCGCGGAGCATCAAGGCTGCGCCGCGCCGGCGCCTCGCGCGATTGCCCCAGGCCGAAAACCCAAAACCCGGCGTTAGCCGGGTCATGAGCAGCCACCGTTGGGTGACCTCGTGGGCTATGCCCAAGAGCTACCCTACGCTTGGGATCCGACATTTCAACCCCGGCGAGATCCCGGCTGAGCCAGGCGCCTGAATAGTATTTTTATTTCAGTAACTTATCATCCGCAAGTTCGTGCCAACGTTTGTCCCGTGAAGCTTACCTTTCCGGGGTTCCCGGATCGCGTGCTCCGACAGGGTCCTGCAGCTCCCAGCAGCTGTACTTGATCCCGCAGGTCGGGAGCTCCTCTGGAAGGAGCTTGCAGTCTACAAGGGAGCCTGCCGTCCGCAGCGCCACGTAGGACTTGTTGTCCGGCTTGTACCCACCGATGCACATCGGCCACAGGCAGATGTCGGCGATCTGCATCGGCGGCGAGGACTTGTTCTTGGTCTGGAACTCGTACAGCGTCTCGGCAAACAACTGCGCAGCGAGCGGCGAGTACTTCGCGGATGTATCCCCGTCGAACGGCGGCCCCTTGCCGCGCAGTTCGTTGTAGTAACGGAGCAGGAGGGCATCGACCGTCTTGTCGCTTCGCTCGACGTTGACGCGGAGCCGGCACCCGAGCTTCTGGGCGTACTTCACGGATCTCTCGACGACGATCGAGAACGCCGTCTTGCAGAGCAGCCAGCGGCTGTCGCCGTACTTCGCGAGATAGCGCTGGTTGTATCCCGGCCGATCGATCACGCAGGCGATCGCCGTCAGCTGGGGATGCGTGGCGAGTCTCCCAATATCGTCGTAGAATTCAGCGAGCTGCTCAGGGGAGCACCGGCGCATCCAGCGGAAGCCTTTGTTCTGCGATCGGATCTCGGCCGAATGGAGCGGCTGCTCCATTCCGAACGGCTTCCACTTTGTGTACAGCGCTGCATGTTCTGTGCGAAACGCCTCTTCATTGGCCTCACGGATCATCACCCCACCGATCCCGAACCAGTCGTGACCATGGTCGGGTAGCGCGTCAGCCAGGTTGCGGTCCGGATTCCTCGTCCCGGAATCGTCGAGGTATACGTTCAGTACGTCCGCCACGCACGCCGACGGTAACGCCGCACAACGGTCTGCGCCACACGCCGCTGCGAGCTCGCAGCACCCGCTGCTACGGCTCGCCCAGCGGCAGCGCCACCGCGAGCGCGCGCGGCAGCTGGTCGCTGCGATCGTTGTCGTCGCTGACCAGGAACAGCACGCGGCGGCCATCGTCGAGGACGGGCCCGACCGCGAGGCCCTCGTAGTTGTCGAAGATCTTGCGGCGCTGCGGCGCGGGCGGCGTCGAGCACCGGGTGTCGTCGACGGTGGCCAGGTCGAGGATGAGGCGCTTGGCGATCGGCGCGGCGCGCCGCGCATCGTCGAGCGCCGCGATGCTGGGCGCGCCGCGCAGGTCGACGATGTAGACCCGGATCGCGTTGCCGGCGCCCCTGACCCAGCTGCGCTCGAGGATGAGCACGCGCTCGGGCGACAGCGCGGCGAGGTCGCTCACCCCGGCATCGCCGTACCCCGCGGTGAACACCGGATCGGTCAGGTACGCGACCTCGAGGACGGGCTCGCCGTCGAGCGAGTGGCGCGTGAGCCGCACGACGGTGCCGTGGTCGACCGTGCTGACGGGGCCGTCGCCCTCGAGGGCCTGCTCGTTGACGGTGAACACGTAGCGCCGCGCGCCCGCGGTGGCGTAGCCGATGCCCTCGATGCCGAGGTTGTGGCGCAGGCCGGGGCGAAACGGGAGCGCGAGCGGCCGGGCGTCGTGACCGGCGCGATCGACGCTGAACACGGCGGGCTGGCTCTCGTTGGCGACCACGAGGAAGCGATCGCCGGCGAGCGCCAGCCCCTCGCCGTCCCAGTCGTCGATGGCGATGTCGAGCGGGATCGACGGCGCGAGGTCGAAGCCTGCGAGGTCGGGCCGCGGCACGAGCACGGTGAGGGCCCGGTTGCGGTCGGAGACCGCGAACAGGCGCTGCTCCGCGGGATCCCACGCCAGGCCGGACAGCTCGTGGCTCCGCGCGTCGTCCGGCGGGAGATCGAAGCACGCGAGCAGCTCGGGCGCCGGCGCGACGGGCAGCGCGAGCGCCGCAGGCGTGGCGGGCGGCAGGGCTGTCGGGCCCGGCGCAGGCGGCGTTCGCTCGGGCCGCATGGGCGCCGAGCTGCAGGCGACCGTGAGCGCGACGGCCCCGGCAAACCCGTGAGCGAGACCGGGGTTCACCGGCGCCATGGTACGCGTCCGCGGCGCCCGGGGCGTCCGGATCGCCACGATCCATCCGATCAGTATCGCGGGCGTCCCGAAAACTGGACGGCGTTCCGCGGGCTGTGCAGGGTAGATGGAATGTCGATCGCCGCGGCGGCTGCGCGGGGCACCCCGTGCCTGCGGGTGTTTGCCGACACGCTGTTCGTCGATGACGGCAGCCGGCGGGGCGACGAGGTGCGGACCGCGATGCTGCGGCTCGACTTCGACTACGGGGGCCGCCGGGTGCGCGCCGTGGACCCCCGGCCGTCGAGCCTGCGCGATCCGGCCGCGGAGGCCCAGGCCTGCCGGGTGCTGGAGAGCTTCGGGGTGGTGGAGCTGGCCCAGCTCGACGACTGTGCGGTGGCCCCGGGTGCGGGGGTCGACTACATCGTGGCGATCGACGGCGACGTCCACGCGCTGTGCGCGTTCGGGGCGTACGCGGTGCCGCAGCTGCGCAACCTGGGCTGGCGGGTCGAGATCGATCCCGAGTATCCGTGGCAGACGATCGGCAACGACGCGCCGATGTACGCAGCGGCGATGCCGGAGGACCGGCGGCCGGACTGGTTCGGCATCGAGCTCGGGGTCGAGGTCGACGGCCAGCGCATCGATCTGCTGCCGGCGCTGCTCGACCTGCTGGACACGGCGGGCGATCTGTCGGCGCTGGTCCGTCCGGCGCGGCGCTGCATCGCGGTCCGGGTCGACGACAAGCGCTGGCTGCCGGTGCCGCCGGACCGGCTGCGCATGCTGGCCAAGGTGCTGCTCGAGCTGTATCGCGACGGCGGCAAGCTGCGTGCGCCGGTGCTGCGCGCGCCGCTGATCGCGGACCTGTGCGGAGCGCTGCACGATCCGGACCGGCCGGTGCGCTGGGTCGGCGACACGCGGATCCGCGAGCAGGCGTTCGCGATGGCGATGGGGCCGCGGCGGGTGGCGCGGGCGGCGCCGCCGGCGGAGCTGCGGGCCGATCTCCGGCCGTACCAGCACGACGGAGTGGCCTGGCTGCAGCACCTGCGCGCGCACGACGCCGGCGGGGTGCTCGCCGACGACATGGGGCTGGGCAAGACGCTGCAGGCCATCGCGCACGTGCTGATCGAGAAGCAGGGCGGCCGGCTCGATCGCCCGGCGATGGTGGTGACGCTGACCAGCCTGGTCGGCAACTGGCAGCGCGAGCTGGCGCGGTTCGCGCCGTCGCTCAAGGTCTGCGTCTACCACGGGCCGGACCGCGCGCAGCTGCGCGGGCGGCTCGCCGAGCACGATGTCGTGATCACGACCTATCCGCTGGTCGCGCGCGACCGCGACGCGCTGGCCGGCGTGCCGCTCCACCTGCTGGTGCTCGACGAGGCCCACGCGATCAAGAACGACGGCGCCCAGACCGCCGAGGCGGTGCGCCGGCTCGCCGCGCGCCACCGGGTGTGCCTGTCGGGCACGCCGATCGAGAACCACCTCGGCGAGCTGTGGTCGCTGTTCGACTTCCTGATGCCGGGGCTGCTCGGCAGCCGCGACGACTTCCAGGTCAGCTTCCGCGAGCCGATCGAGGCGCGCGGCGACAAGCTCCGGATCGAGGCGCTGCGCGATCGGGTCCGGCCGTACATCCTGCGCCGGACCAAGGACTCGGTCGCCCGGGAGCTGCCGGCCAAGACCCAGCTGGTGCGCGCGGTGAGCATGACCGGCGCGCAGCGCGAGCTCTACGAGTCGATCCGGCTCGCGGCCCACGCCGACGTCCGCCGCCAGATCCGGACCCGCGGGCTCGCCGGCTCGACGATCGCGATCCTCGACGCGCTGCTCAAGCTGCGCCAGGTGTGCTGCGATCCGCGGCTGGTCGCGTGCGATGCGGCGCGCGAGGTCACCGGCAGCGTCAAGCTCGACGTCCTGCTCGAGCTGATCGGCCAGGGGCTCGCCGACGGCCGGCGGATCCTGGTGTTCTCGCAGTTCGCGCGCATGCTCGGGCTGATCAGCGAGGGCCTGCTCGCGCGCGGGATCGGCCACGTCGCGCTGACCGGCAGCACGCCGGATCGCCAGAAGCCGATCGACGCGTTCCAGACCGGCCGCGCCGACGTGTTCCTGATCTCGCTCAAGGCCGGCGGCGCCGGGCTCAACCTGGTCGGCGCCGACACCGTCATCCACTACGATCCGTGGTGGAACCCGGCGGCCCAGGCCCAGGCCACCGATCGCGCTCACCGCATCGGTCAGACCAAGCCGGTGTTCGTGCACGATCTGATCATCGCGGGCTCGGTCGAGGAGCG
The DNA here is from genome assembly GCA_036265355.1 of Kofleriaceae bacterium. GTDB lineage: Bacteria > Myxococcota_A > Polyangia > Haliangiales > Haliangiaceae > JABFXX01. The sequence goes on from DATAPF010000375.1 coordinate 14,441, forward strand.
CATGCTGGGGCTACAGCGCCACAAGCGCGATCTGGCGGACGCGATCCTCGAGCCCGCCGCGCGGCGCAGCAGCCGGCTCAGCGAGCGCGACGTCGATGACTTGCTGGCCCCGCTCACCGATCCGCTGCCGGAGGCATGAGCGAGGCGCGGGCGGGAACGCGGCCGGCGAATTGCCGGTGAATGAGCAATTTGCCGACCGGCGCCGGCCGGCACAGGTCCGATGTCGCCGCGGGCGTACACCGGTTGCCGTCGGCGGCGCCGTGCAACCCAGGCCCGCGGGAGGCGTCCCTCCCAGGGCCGCGATCCCGCTCCGCGCCGGATCGAAGATCTTGCGTCAACCGACCCCGAATCATGGGAATCTGATGATGAGGTGGGAGGGTTTGTGCCTCTCGAGCCGCTTCATGCCCCCGCCGATGCCCGATCGCACCGAGACGCTGGCTCCCCGGGCCGGCTGCACCTCGACGGTGCCCGTCGATCCGGGACCCTCGCCCGACGACCGATCGGACCCCGGCGACCTGGCCGCCGACGATCCGGATCGCTACCAGCAGGTCAGCGAGCACGCCCGCGGCGGGCTGGGGCGCGTGGTGCGCGCGGTGGATCGCCGGCTCGGCCGCACCGTCGCGGTCAAGGAGCTGCTCCGCCACGACGCCTCCAACGAGGCGCGGTTCCTGCGCGAGGCGATGATCACCGCCCGGCTGGAACACCCCGGCATCGTCCCGGTCCACGAGGCCGGCCGGTGGCCGAACGGCGACCCCTACTATGTGATGAAGCTGGTCGAGGGCCGCACGCTCAAGGAGCTGATCGGCGAGGCGACCACCCTGCGCGGGCGCCTGGGCCTGCTCGCCCACGTGATCGCGGTGTCCGACGCGGTCGGCTACGCCCACAGCCAGGGCGTGATCCACCGCGACCTCAAGCCGTCCAACGTGATCGTCGGCGCGTTCGGCGAGACCATCGTGGTCGACTGGGGCCTCGCGCGCGACCGCAACCGCGAGCTCCCGGAGCCCTGCGAGGACATCCTCAGCGCGGCTGGCTCGGGGGCCTCGACCGTATCCGGCAAGGTCGTCGGGACGCCGGCCTACATGTCGCCCGAGCAGGCGCGCGGCGGGGTGGTCGACGAGCGCGCCGACGTCTACGCGCTGGGTGCGGTGCTGTACGAGGTGCTCGCCGGTTCTCCGCCTCACTCCGACATCACGCCCCAGGCCGTGCTCGACCGCGTGATCGCGGGGCCGCCGCGGCCGCTGTCGATGGTGGTCCCGAGCGTGCCGGACGAGCTCGCGACGATCGTGCGCAAGGCGATGGCGCGCGATCCCGACGCCCGCTACCCGAATGCGATCGCGCTCGCCGAGGACCTGCGGCGCTACACCACGGGCCAGCTGGTCAGCGCGCACTCGTACTCGACGTGGGCGCTGCTGCGCAAGAAGCTGGCGCGCCATCGCAACGCCGCCGCGGTGGCGATCCTGAGCGGGATCCTGCTGTGCGCGGTCGGCATCGCGTCGGTCCGCCGGGTGATCGCCGAGCGCAACATCGCGCGCGCCGAGCGCGGGCTCACCGAGGTCGCGCTGAGCTCGGCCGAGAAGCGCAAGCGCGAGCTCGTGCTGCTCCAGGCCGAGACCGCGCTGACCAAGGATCCGACCGCCGCGCTGGCCTGGCTCAAGAGCTACGACGTCGGTCCCGACGAGCGCAGCCGGGTGGTCGACATGGTCGACGAGGCGCTCGCGCTCGGGGTCGCGCGCCACGTGTTCCGGCCGGGCGACTGGGTGATGGACGCCCAGTTCACGCCCGACGGATCGACGCTGGTCGCCGCGGCGCGCGACGGCACGCTGCACCGCTACGACCTGGCGACCGGGGTCGAGACCCAGATCGGCCGGGCCCCGGCGGAGCCCAAGGCGATGGTGCTGACCGGCGACGGCGAGCTCGTGGTCGTCGGCGACGCCGACGGCGGGGTCACGGCGTGGCCGATGCACGGCGGGCGATCGCGCGAGCTGGTCAGGCCAAGCGGGCGCTGGATCACGCAGCTCCGGCTGTCGCCCGACGGCAAGCTGGTGCTGGTCGAGCGCGAGGCCGCCGCGCCGCACGTGGTCGCGCTGGCCGGCGGCGAGCCGGTCGAGCTCGGGCCGGCGACCGCGCTCGGGTTCGCGGTCGCCGACGACGACTGGTCGCGCGTCGTGATGATGACCGCGGCCAACGAGCTCGCGGTCCCCGCCGAGCGCGACGGCGATCCGCCGCGCGCGCTCGCCAGGACCGAGAAGGCGATCGCGTACGTCGCGATCTCGCCGAGCGGCGACACCGTGGTGGTCCACGACGGGACCACGATCTGGACGCTGCCGTTCACCGGCGGTCCGCTGCGCGAGCTCGCGCACTACGCCGACAAGCTCACCACGATCGTGTGGTCGCCCGACGGCAAGACGGTTGCGATCGGCGGCCATCGCCCGGAGATCATGGTGGTCGACAGCGAGACCGGCGCGGTGACCGAGCTGCGCGGCCACAGCGACGCGATCTACATGCTGGCGTTCAGCCGCGACGGCACCCGCCTGCTGTCGGCGAGCGACGACGCGACCGCGCGGGTGTGGAACCTGGTGACCCGCTCGGTGATCGTGCTGCGCGGCCACGACGACGACGTCTACCGCGCGCGGTTCTCGCCCGACGAGCGCAGCGTCGCGACGTCGAGCCTCGACGGCAGCGCCCGGGTCTGGCTGCTCGACTCGCCGAGCACCGCGGTCCACGTCGAGCGCGATCCGATCGAGACCATGCGGTTCGACGGCGACAGCCTGGTGGTGCGGACGACGAACTCGGTCGCGCGCTGGGATCTGACGTCGGGGCGCCGCGACGGCGTGGCGTCGTGGGCCGACGAGTCGCACCACCTCGGCTGGGGTGTCGCGTCGCACGACGGCGGCCGCGTGGTGATCCCCAACGCCGACGGCTCGCTGGAGCTGCGCGTGCCGGGCCGCCCGACCGCGGTGCTGCGCGGCCACCGCGGCCTGATCACCCACGTCGAGTTCGCGCGCGACGACCGGGCCGTGTACTCGTCGTCGTCGGACGGCACGCTGCGGCGGTGGGACACCGCGACCGGCCAGGGCACGGTCCTGCTGGAGTCGACCTCGCCGATCCGCGGGTTCGCGGTGTCGCGCGACGGCCGGATCATCGCGCAGGCCGGCGATCTGACCTACGCGATCGACCGCGCGGGCCGGGTGAGCAAGCTCGGCAAGGGCGCGGCGTGGTGCATCTCGCTCGCCGAGTTCGAGCCGGTCACCGACCGGCTGATCGTCCACCGCTGCGACAACAGCCTGGCGATCGTCGCCGGCGACCGGGTGATCGAGCTGCCGACCGGCGGCTACATGGCGAGCCGGATCGTGGTGTCGCCCGACGGCCGGTGGATCGCGGGCGGGCTGGCCGACCGGACGATCCGGCTGTGGAGCGCCGAGACCGGCCGGGTCGTCGACGTGCTGCGCGGCCACAGCGACTTCGTGCTCGACGTCGCGTTCTCGCCCGACGGCCGCCAGCTCGCATCGGCGAGCTACGACAAGACGCTGCGGGTGTGGGACCTGGCGACCCGCCAGCACCGGGTGCTGCGCGGCCACACCGCGGAGATCACGCGGGTGCTGTGGCGCGACGCCGACCACCTGGTGACCGGGTCGGTCGACGGCACGGTCCGGAGATGGGACGCGCCGACCCTGGAGCTGCCGAGCGAGTTCGACCTGGCGCGCCGGCTCGACGCGGCGACCACCGCGCGGATCGTGCTGGACCGGCCGTCGACGGGTCAGCCGGCGTCGCGCGGCACCTGACCCGGCGGCCTGCCGGGCTGGCCGTGCCGTGCCGGGGCTGTTCCGGGGTTGTGCCGGGGTTGTGCCGGGGTTGTGATAGACCTGCGCGGTGACCGACAGCCAGGCTGCGCTCGTCGACCGCGCCGGGGCGGGCGGGGGGCGATCGCGCGCCGTGTGGTGGTGGGCGCTGCTGGTGATCCCGCTGTGGGGGGTGCTCGTGCTGTGCGCGCACTGGGAGCCGGTGCTGCGCGACGGCTGGGCCCACGTCGAGTGGTTCCGCGACCGGGCGAGCGGCCTCGGCAGCTTCTACGACTTCGTGCGCGAGTGCTACCTGCGCGAGAACCCGCGGCTCGGCCAGCCGCTGACGCTCCTGTCGTACGCCCCGGGGCCCTACCACATGATCGTCACGCCGCTGGTCGAGCTCGCGGTGCTGGCGCTGCTGACCGCCGTCGCGCTCGGGCGCTGGCCGAGCGTGACCCGGTCCGAGGACGCGCTCGCGGCCGCGCTGGTCACCGCGATCCTGGCCGCGTGCCAGCCGCAGATCGGCCCGATCCTGACGTATCGACCGTTCACCTGGAACTACGTGTTCGGGCTCGGCATGAACCTGTGGTGGCTGATGCCGTACCGCCGCGAGCGGATCGCGCCGCTGCCGGTGCGGTGGTGGCGCGCGCCGGGCAGCTTCGCGCTCGGCATCGCCGCCGGGATGTGCAACGAGCACACCGGGATCGCGTTCGGCGCGATGGCGGCGCTCGCGACGCTGATCGCATGGCGCCGCGGCGGGCTGCGGGTGTGGATGATCGCCGGGCTGGTCGGGCTCACCGCCGGCTATGTGATCCTGCTGACCGCGCCGGCCCAGCACATGCGCTACGAGGGGCTCGCCGAGCGCGCCGGGCTGTTCGCGCGGATCGTCGACCGCGGCGTGGCCGAGAACCTCCGGCTGTTCGGCGCGATCGCGCTCGACCTCGTGCTCGCACTGCCGCTGCTCGCGATCGGGCTCGCCCAGCGCCCGCGACCCGCGCCGGGGCCGGCTGCGGATCGCGGGAGCCATGCGGTGCTCGCGCTCGGCGGCGTGGTGTGTGCGGTGACGCTGCTCGCGTCGCCGCGGATCGGCGGCCGGCTGTACCTGGCGTCGATCGCGCTGATCGGAACCGGGCTCACCGGGTGGCTGGTCGGCCGGCTGACCGCGGTCTGGGCGCGTCGCACCTGCGCACTGCTCGCGGCGGTCGTGCTGGTGTGGGTCAGCGTCCGGGTCGTGGCGATCTATCGCGTCGTCGGGCCGCTCGGTGCGATCCGCCGCGAGCGCGTCGTGTACGCGCCGCCCGGCGCGGCGGTCACCGTGCCGCGCTATCCGTTCACGCAGAGCCGGTACTTCCTGGGCGACGACTTCGAGATCCGCGAGATCCGCGAGCCGACCGCGAAGATCTTCGGGCTGGCATCGGTGGCGCTCGAGCCCGCGCCGGTGACACCCGGGCGGTGACACCCGGGCGGTGACACCCGGGGCGGCAATCAGCGGCAGGGCGCACGTGCGCCCGGACACGCTTGACGCGGTCGGCGGCTCGCTCCTACCTTTAGCCGGATGGTAGCCGGCACCCAGGTTGGCGCCTACCGGGTGTTGCAGCAGATCGGCACGGGCGGCATGGGCTCGGTGTGGCTCGCCGAGCACGTGATGCTGGGCCGGCGCGCGGCGATCAAGCTGCTGCACCCGATGTACTCGGCGCGGCCGGACATCGTGACCCGGTTCTTCAACGAGGCGCGCGCGGCCGCCGCGATCTCGGACCCCGGCATCGTGCAGATCTTCGACTTCGGCCAGCACGAGGGCACGGCGTTCATCGCGATGGAGTTGCTGGAGGGCGAGCCGCTCGATCGCCGGCTGGGCCGGCTGGGCCGGCTGGCGATCGGCGACGCGCTGCGGATCATGCGGCAGGTCGCGACCACGCTCGGCGTGGCGCACGCACGCGGCATCGTGCATCGCGATCTCAAGCCCGAGAACGTGTACCTGGTCCGCGATTCCGAGGTGGCCGGCGGCGAGCGCGCGAAGCTCCTCGACTTCGGGATCGCCAAGCTCACCGGCGATCCGAGCGTGCAGACCCAGACCTCGGCGGTCATGGGGACGCCGGCGTACATGTCGCCGGAGCAGTGCCGCGGCGCCGGCCAGGTCGACCAGCGCTCGGACGTGTACTCGCTCGGCTGCTTGCTGTTCGCGCTGATCACGGGCTCGCCGCCGTTCGTGGCCGAGGGCTCGGGCGAGGTGATCGCGATGCACCTGCGCGAGCCGTCGCCGGCGCCGTCGAGCCGGCTGTTCGGCCTGCCGCCGGAGATCGACGCGCTGGTGCTGCGCTGCCTGGCCAAGGACCCGGCCCAGCGGTTCGCGTCGGCGACCGAGCTGGCGGTGGCGATCGGCGAGATCGCCGGCTCGGTGTCGAGCCCGAACTGGCGGACCGGCCGCGCCGGGCAGCCGTCGATCGGTACGGCGATCGCGGCGACCACGCTGTCGGGGGCCAGCGGCGCGACCGGCCCGTTCGCGCGGATCCGCGGGCGCGGCCTCGCGTTCGCCGGGATCGCGGCGGTGCTGGTCGGCGGCGCGATCGCGGTCGTGATGAGCCGCGGCGGCGGCCGCGCGGCGCCGGCCGAGCCGGCCTCGGTGCCGCCGCCGGCGGTCGCGCCGCAACCGGAGCCGCCCGCGCCCCGGCCGGAACCGCCGCCGCCCCGGCCGGAACCGCCGCCGGCGCCGGTGACGCCGCCACCCGCCGCGGTGCCGGCGCCGCTCGCGCCGCCGCCCGATCCGAGCGCGGGGCTCGCCGCGCGGATGACCGAGGTGCTCGCCCGGTTCACGGCATGGTCGAAGGACCACGCGGGCGCGGCCTGCCCGAGCGCCGCCGAGCTCGGCGACCCGGTCGTGGACCCATGGGGCCGGCCGCTCGCGATCACGTGCACCGACCAGCCGGCGAACCAGATCGTCGGGGTGATCTCGGCGGGGCCCGACGGCGTGGCCGGGACGGCCGACGACATCGGCTCGTGGCAGCTGCCGCGCGAGGTCACCGAGCGCGGGCGCGGGTCGCGGTGGAAGGCCGCGCCGGCGGTGTCGCCGCCCCGGCCGGCGCCGCCCCGGTCGCCGCCGCGACCGCGGCCGCATCGCGACGACTTCGACGACATCCCCACGCAGCGCTGACCCAGGAGGACCGCCATGCATGCTCGCGCGTTGTTGCTCGTGCTCGGCGCCGTCGCCGCGCGGCCGTCGCTCGCGGCCGCCCAGGCCACCACCGCCCAGCGCCTGTTCGACGAGGGCCGCCGGCTGCTCGCCGAGGGCAAGCGCGCCGAGGCGTGCGCCGCGTTCGATGCCAGCGAGCAGGCCGAGCCGCGGGTCACGACCGAGCTCAACGCCGCGGCGTGCCGCGAGCAGAACGGCGAGCTCGCCACCGCGTGGGCGGCGTACCAGGAGGCCGAGCGGATGGCGCGTGCCGGCGGCCAGCCCAGGCTGGCGCAGGTCGCGGTCAACCATGCGCAGAAGCTGGCGGCGCGGGTGTCCCGGCTGACGATCTCGGTCCCGCCGGATCGCCGGATCCCCGGCCTGGAGGTGCTGCGCGCCGACCAGCCGGTCGACCCGGCGAGCTGGGACCGAGCGCTGCCGGTCGACGGCGGCAGCGTCACGATCGCCGCGCGCGCGCCGGGGTACGAGCCGTGGTCGACGTCCCGGACGATCAAGGGCGAGCGCGACGCCCAGACCGTCGTGGTTCCGCGACTCGCCGAGATCCGGTCACCGCCGGTCGCGCCCGATGCCGGGCCGCCAGCGCCGCCCGTGGTGACCCGCAGCGACGCGCCGGCGCCGGCCGACGCGCCACGGACCGACGCGCCCCGGGCCAACCCGCCACGGACCAATCCGCCACGGACCAATCCGCCACGGGCCAATCCGCCCCGGACCGACGCGCCCCGGGCCAACCCGCCTCTGGCCGTCGCGCCGATCGCCGACCGCCCGTCCGGGCCGTCCCTGATCGCCCCGATCGCGGTCGGTGTGGCGGCCGTCGCGCTCGGCGGCGCGGGCCTGGCGTTCGAGCTCAGGAGCGAGTCGACCTACAACAAGGCGAAGACCACCAACCAGCAGGGGCTCCTGGCCGTCGCGGGCTCGTACCGCGATTCGGCGGTCCGCGACCGCTACATCGCCCAGGGCCTCGCGGCGGCCGCGATCGGCTGTGCGGGCGTCGGGGTGTACCTGTTCGTGCGTGGCCGCGGCGAGCGCCCCGCCGCCGCGGCGGTGCTGCCGGTGGCGTCGTCCGGGCTCGCCGGGGTCGCCCTGTCGGGCCGGTGGTAGCCGGCGTTGTGAGCCCGCCGCGGCTCGGCTAGCGTTCCGCGATGGCGAGCCGTGTGCTTCCGGTGATCGCGGCGGCGTTCGTCGCGCTGGCGATCTGGACCGGCGTCTGGATCCTGCTGTGGCCGGCGGTCGTGCTGGTCGCGGTCGCGATCGTCTACCTCGCACAGGCGCCCGGCGCGTTCGGCAAGCGCCCCGGCGGGACGATCGCGTGGTGGGCCTGGCTGGCCTGGGCGCCGATCTTCGGCTACATGCGCCTGCTGCACGAGCTCGCCCGATCGCTGACCGACGAGCCGGTCGGCAACGAGGTCGCTCCTGGCGTCTGGGTCGGGCGCCGGCCGCGGCGATCCGAGCTGCCGGCCGGAATCGCGATCGTGGTCGACCTGTGTGCCGAGCTGCCCGCCGCCCCCGGGGTCGCGGCCGGCCATCGCTACCTGGCGATCCCGACGCTCGACGCGACCGCGCCGTCGCCGGCGCAGATCGTGCGGGCCGTCGATGCGGTGCTCGCCGCGCCGGGCGCCGCGTTCATTCACTGCGCGTTTGGCCACGGCCGCTCCGCGACGATCGCGGCCGCGGTGCTGGTGCGCCGGGGCGACGCCACGCTGGACGACGTCGAGCGCATGCTGCGCGCGGCTCGCCCGCGGATCGGACTCAATGCCCACCAGCGCCGCGCGCTCGGCGAGGCCGTTGCACACATGCGGTCGGTACGGTGTTCACCGCGGATGTAGGGCGTTCGTAACTCATCGATTTCACGTCGGTTGAAGGGCAGTGCGAGGGGCGGCCGAGCAGATCGATCGGATCAAGTCTCCAAAAAACAGCGAGTCAGAATACTCTTATTTATATCCTCAAAATCCATTATGATTAAGACTTCATTATATCGTTCCGAACTACGAGATATGAAATCACCGATCGTGAGGGCCGCATCACAGACGCTGGAGATCGGCATTCAGCTCTACGCGGTTTTTCGCGGTCGCTGACCGCGGCCTCCAGGTGATTGCGAAACGCCACTGACCCACGGCTCGCCAGGCGCAATCCGCGGTTCTCGCGCCACACGGCCGCTTCATGAGGACGCAACGCGCGCAGGCCGCGCGCGTCCGGGCTTCGCGCGAGACGCGGCGCGGCGTCCGTCGCGCCGCGTCCGAGCTCGTCGTGCCTGCGATCGCCACAGCGCCGAGCCCGGCGCGCGGCGTCGTCGCACAGCGAGTCGTGCTCGGCCGGTGACCGCAACCGGAGACGCGCGCCGGCGCGCCTCGTCACGCGGGGGCATTCCGGTGCACCGACGGTGCGGCGTCGGATCCGGGGCCTCCGTACGCGGGCTGTGCGCGCGCGTCTGGTTTGTGGAACAGCCGCCGCACTGTGCAAAGGTCGGTCACGACCGCGAGGGAGCTCGACGCGGCCGCTTCTCAGGTGCGCGGTGCGCTGGCGCTGGCCTCGCGATTGCGCCTGACCGGTCGGCCGGCCGCTTCCTCGACCATCGCGCGGATCGCCCACACCACCGCCTCCGAAAAACCTGCGGATCGAGCGATCGCGTGCGTTACGCTGGCCGCGAGCGCTGGGTGAGGCCGGCGACCTGCGCCCGACGGTGTGCCACGGAATCGCAGCTCTCCAGATTGGGAGTCACGTCGTCCCATCGCAACGCTGTCACACTGCCGATGGATCCCGGGCAGGTCGACGCAACGGCCATTTCAGGCCTGACGCGGCGGGCTGCGTTTGACGCGCTCGACGAGATCTCGAAAGACGGAAAACTGATATCTTTAGTTCGATAAATAGTTTCGGGTGACGGAAATCTGATGCTAGCCCGAGCTCGGGGGCCGACGCGTCGCGTGATGCCCATCATTTCATTGGTTTGCGAGTCGGTAGTCCACGAGACCACGAGTAGGTACAGCGAGCACCTGTGGATCAGGCCGCGCTGTGCGCGGGAGTGATAACTACCAATCACGTCCGCAGTACAAAGGGGTCAGAACGGAGTTGTCGATATAGGGATCCCTATATGATTGACAATGAGTGCCACCGCTACGTAAGGTCCGTCGCGCGGATTGCGGCGAAAGGGGGAGTCTCGGCACACGGTACGGGTCCCATCAGTGTCCAATGGGCGGTGTCCACCCGCTCGATGTTTCGAACCCCAGGAGAAACAGAGTCATGAAAGCATTTCGCCAGTTTGTAACGGCTACCTTGCTATTCCCCAGCTCGTTGATCGTGGCGTCGTGCTCGTCGAGCGCCACGCCGGACGACCCCGCGGCGCTGGATCCCGGCCTCGCGGTCGCGACCCAGGCCGACGATCCCGTCCAGGGCCCGCACGTCAACGCGGTCACCGAGGCGCCGCAAGGCTTCGACGGCCTCCCCAACGGCAACTGCACCGCGGCCCAGATGCGGACGGCGGGGCTCACGTTCCGGGAGGTCGAGGCGTTCGAGGACGGCATCGGCCCGCTGTTCAACAACACCTCGTGCATCAGCTGCCACGAGAGCCCGCGCGGAACCGCGGAGGCTCAGGACACCAACACCAGCACAAAGGTCTTTGGCGGCCAGGCGAGCCAGATCACCGAGCTCCGCGCCGGCCACTTCAACGGCGCCACCTTCACCGACCAGATCGGCGGCTCGCTGGTCCGCGATCGCGCCAACGACCGCTCGCTCCAGGCGCACGTCCTGTCGGGCAACGAGGTCCAGGCCCTCCGGCTCACGATCAGCCTCGCGGGCGATGGCTACGTCGAGGCGATCGACAGCAACACGCTGCAGACGATCGCCAACGCCCAGCCGGCCGCGCAGCGCGGCACGCTGATCCAGGTCCCGGTGCTCGAGGCCGCGGGCCAGACCCGCACCGGCCGGTTCGGCTGGAAGGACCAGCAGGCCACCCTGCTGTCGTTCGCCGCGGACGCTTACAGCAACGAGATGGGCGTTACCAGCCGGCTGCTGCCGACCGAGAACACGTTCCAGGGGACCTCGGTCCAGGGCGGCCCGTTCGACGGCAAGACCGATCCCGAAGACGACGCGAACGACATCGACGCGTTCACGCTGTTCATGCGCTGCCTGAAGGCACCGCCGCGCGGCCCGACCAACGCCAACACGACCAACGGCCAGAACGTGTTCAACTCCATCGGCTGCGCGACCTGCCACGTCGGGACCATCACCACCGCCCCCGCGGGCACGGTGATCAACGGCGGCGCGCTCACCGTGTCGACCGCGCTCGGTGACAAGAACATCCACGCGTTCAGCGACTTCCTGCTCCATGACGTCGGCACCGGCGACGGCATCGTCCAGAACGGCGGCCAGGGCACGCGCAACCAGCTCCGCACGGCGGCGCTGTGGGGGATCGGCGCGCGCACCCGGTTCATGCACGACGGTACGAGCCTGACGGTGACCGCGGCAATCCAGCGCCACGCCAACCAGGGCGCGACCGCGAAGAACAACTTCAACGCCCTGAGCGCGCAGAACCAGTCCGACCTCGTGGCGTTCATCTTCTCGCTGTAGTCGAAGCGAGCCCGAGCGTCGCGCCGGCGCCGCGTCGATCAGTCGGGCGGGCTGCGCCCGGCGAGCCCGGCGGCGAGGCGGCAGTGGTTGATCAGCTGCAGGACCTCGGGCGTCGGCCACCCCGCCGGCCGCGCCGGCTCGGCGACGCCGTTGCTGTGGCGGCCGTCGCTGGCGGTCCACGCGTCCCACGACGTGAGCACCGGACCGCCGCGCTCGATCATCTGACGAGCGAGCGCGTTGAGCTGGTCGAGGTTGCCGTTGGCGCGGTGGCCGGCGATCAGCGCGGCGTCGACCGTGATCACCAGCGGCGACGCGCACGCCGGCCGGGTCGCGCGCAGCCAGGCCTCGAGGTACTGGCTGATCTGCAGCGGGGTCAGCGCCGGGAGGGTGACCACCGCGCTCGCCGGGATCGAGCCGCCGAGCTCGGTCGACAGCTCGGCGGGGCCGACGACCAGCACGCTGAAGTAGCGCGTGCTGCGCGCGGCGCGGGCGAGCACCGAGACGTCGGCGGCGGCGCGCGTGCCGGCGACCACGCCGTCGACCACGACCAGCGGCACGCCGGCGAACGGCGACGCCGACGCCAGCGTCTCGAGCAGGCCCTCGAGCTCGGGGCTGCCGCTGCTCGCCGGGCTGGCGACGGCACCGAACGCGCGCGAGATCCGCTGGATCACGCTGCCGGGCCGCGCGGCGTGGCCGACGTCGATGTAGGCGCCGCGCCCGGGGTTGGCGGCAAGCACCGAGCGGGCGAGCACGGTGCGGCCGCTGCCCGGAGCACCGGCGATGATCACGGTCGAGCCCGAGGCTGCGATCTGCGCGCCGAGCTCGCGGCGCAGGCCGTCGAACGGGGCGCCGCGGTAGGGCGGCTCGCTGGGATCGAGCTCGGTGAACGGCTCGAACCGGAACCCGCGGGCCAGCCAGGCGGCGTCGGGCTCGCGCAGCGAGGGCGGCGGCGTGGTGTCGGAGCGCCGGCGCGGCTCGGCGGGCGCGATCAACCCGGGCGACTCGAGCTCGCGCAGCACGCCGCGCGCCTCCCAGGCGACCGCGCGGGCGGAATCGAACCGCTCGCCGGGCAACTTGGCCATGCAGCGGCGGACCACGCGCATGCACGCCGCGGCGACGTCGGCGGCGAGCTCGGGCGGGGCCACGACCTCCTGGCGCTGGTGCGCCGCGCTCAGCCCCGCGATCGTCGGGCCGTCGAGCGGCGGCCGGCCGGTCAGCAGGTAATAGTACGTGGCGCCGAGCGCATAGAGATCGGTCGCGATCGTCGCCGGCTCGCCGCGCCAGATCTCGGGCGCGAAGTAGTGCGGCGTGCCGGCGCGGACCTCGTGGCGCGGCGCGCGCTGGGTCGACACCGCCATGCCGAAGTCGCCGAGCTTGGCAGTGCCGTCGGCCTTGATCAGGATGTTGCCGGGCTTGACGTCGCGGTGGATGATGCCGGAGGCATGGGCGAGCTCGAGCGCGGCGGCGAGCTGGAGGATGACCTCGGTGGCGCGCTCGGCGGAGAACGGCCCCTTGCGGGACACCATGACCTCGGCGGACACACCCTCGACGTACTCCATCGCGATGTAGCGGTGGGGGCCGTGGCGGGCGACGCTGTAGATCTGGATGACCGAGGGGTGGTTGAGCCGGGCGACGCTGCGGGCCTCGGCGAGGAACCACGCCTCGGGGTCGTGCTCGGCGGGGGACCAGGTCAGGACCTTGACCGCGGTGGGGCGCAGCAGCGCCTCGTCGGTCGCGAGGTAGACCACGCCCATGTTGCCTCGACCGAGCACCCGCAGCAGCCGGTAGTTGCCGAGCTTGGCGCCAGCCAGGTTCAAGGCGTCGGTCACCGGTCCTGCTCGTCTTGCTCGTCTTGCTCCTGGTAGATCTGCATCAGGATGCTCTGCGCGCTGAGCGCGAGGGCCGGGTTCGTGACGATCGGGACGGCCGGGTCGAACGAGAACCGACCGGACGACCAGCCCACCATCTCGCGGAACGCGCTGTAGATGCGAGCGACCCGCGCTCGCTCCACCTCGTCGCGCGGTACCAGGTCGCGCGATACGAGCACAGCCTCGATCATGTCGTCGCTGAAGTAGTCCACCGGCAGCGCGGCGAGCACCTGGCGCTGCTCGGGTGCGATCTCGGCGCTGGTCAGCAGGTGCTCGCGCAGGTCGAGCGCGTTGGGGGAGTCGGCGGCGATGATCATGCCGCGCGACAGCTGGACCGTGCCGGTGCCGGTGCTCGTCGAGCACACCAGCAGGCCGGTGCGGTGGCTGTTGCGCAGGAACTCCAGCAGATCAGGCAGCGAGAACTCCTCGAGATCGCCGGCGAACGCGGGGCCGTTTCCGACGGACTTGGTGGCGGTGGTGGCACCGTTGCTGGGCGGTGGTGCTGGCTTGGCCGGGGCGGAAGCCGGTGTGATGGTGCGCGCGTAGGCGACCGCCGACAGCGGCGGCGGAGAGGTCGGGCGCGCCGACGCGACCGGCGGCGGCAGCGCGGAGGCCGATCGCGCCGGTGCGGGCGGCGGCACCGGGGGCGGTGGTGGCATCGCGGGCGGCGGTGGCATCGCGGGAAGCGCGACGGCGACCGGTGGCGGCGGCGACACGATCACGGGCGGCAGCGGTGGCACGATCACGGGTGGCGGCGGTGGCACCGCGAGCGGCGGCGACATGATCGCGGGCGGCGACATGATCGTGGGCGGCGGCACCGCGGGCAGCGGCAGCGGCGTCGGGTGCCGCGGCGGGCTGACCGACGGCGGAGTCGACGTGCGGCTGGGCAGTGGCACCTCGAGCCGCTCGTCGGGCGGCGCCCACATCAGCGTGCGCAGCTTGGTCTCGAGCTCGCCGAGCGGGCGCTTGGGATCGAGCTCGATCACCAGCACCGCGCCGGACTGCCGCGCGACCACGCGCGCTGCGGTCGGTGACTTGATCGACACCACCCCCAGGCCGCCGAGCCCGAGCAGCGTGCCGATCTTGTTGAACTCGACGCCGAGCGTGGCTGCGACGGACGCGCCGGCGTCGCTGTCGCGAACGCTGCCGACGGTGCCGCGCACCTCGCCCTCGGTGGTGCCGAGCACGACGCCGACCACGCCGCGCGTCTCCTCCAGCAGTACCCCCAGCGTGGTCGCTTCGGTGACCAGATCCAGCATGCGTTCACTCGCTGCGGCGAAACCCGATCCGGGCGCAGCCCCAGTGCTTGCCGCGCACCATGACCGGAACCGAGAGATCATAGATCAAATCGCCGGTCTCGAGCTGGACCAGCTGGATTAAGAACGGCTTCTCGTTGCGTGCGGCCTTGATGCTCGCGAGGTCGCCGAACATGCGCTTTGTGCGATTGTTGACGTAGTCCTGTGCGGTGACCCCGGTCGGTGCTTGTGCGAACCGGGTGTTGTGTGCAGGGACATACCCGTTGGTGTCGGTGATGATCGCGTACTGCCACGCATTCGAGCGCGCCAGCGCCTTGTCCTCGGGGCCGACCAGATCGTGATCGGCGAGCGTGTCGTAGGGCGTGCTGAACTTCAGCGGATCGGTCTTGGGGACCGGGAAGTACAGCCGGGAGAACAGGCGGTCCTCGGTCGATGCCTGGCTGATGATCCACTGCTCCATCACCTGGCTCGCCTCCTTGGCGAGCGCCTGCGCCGCGGCGAGCACCTCGCGGTCCTGCGCGCCGAGCCCGTCGTCGGGGGCCGGGGCTGCGGCCGGGTTCGCGGCCGCGGGGCGTGTGGCGGGAGGCGGGTTGGCGGGCTGGGCGAGCGCCGCGGGCGTGAGCGCAGGAGCGGTGGCGAGCGCCGCGAGCAGCAGCGTGCGATGCAGGGTTCGGGTCATGGCTGGGTTCCTCGCGATCGGGGTGATCGGGGTGGTGATCGGGGTGGTGATCGATGGGGGCGATCGGCCGGTGCCGGGGTCATTCCCCGAGCCGTCCCATCGCGGCCTGCAGGCTGGCGCGCAGCCGGTTCAGCGACTTGGCCATCATGCCGATCTCGTCGGTCGAGGTCGGCTTGATCGGCCGGTCGAGGCCCTCGCCGGTGCTGATCTCGTTGGCCAGCGAGGCGAGGTGCTCGAGCGGCCGCATCGAGCGCCGGAGCATGAAGAAGATGAATCCGACCGTGATCACGGTCAGGAATCCGAACACCACGATCAGCTGGAGCAGCAGGGCTCGCTTGTGGGCGGCGATCGAGGCGCGCGACACCGCGACGCGGAACGCGCCGAAGTGGCGGCCCTTGACGAAGATCGGCGACGACACGTCCCACGCCGACTCGCCGGTGTCGCGCAGGTAGGGCTGGACCAGCACCAGCTCGAGGTTGCGCGCCGCGCCCTGGTGCATCGCCGTCCAGAACTTGCGCTTGCCGCGGTTGCCGCTCAGGTCCTTGGTGCGGTCGCCGGTCAGCTGGTGCTGGAACTTGCTGTTGTGGGTCGGCGTGTAGCCGTTGATGTCGCCGCCCACCGCGTAGAGGAAGTCGGGCGATCCGTTGAGCAGTGCGTCCTCGAAGCCGACCACGGTGCGGTCGGTGTAGAAGTCGTACCGGGTGTGGAACCGCGGGTTGTCGCCGAAGTCGAACCCCTTGATCTCCTCGTAGCTCGGCTCCAGCACGTCGCCGATCGTCATGATGCCGGCGTCGATGCCGGCCTCGAGCACCGTGCCGTACATCCGCGCGCCTGCGATCGCCGCGACCTTGCCGGCCTCGATCGTCAGCCGCTCGATCCGCGCCGACTCGCTGGTCGTGATCAGGTAGGCCGCCGCGACCATCGGCGGGATCGTGATCAGCGCGAGGATGAGGGACACCTTGAGGCTCAGTCTGCGTCTGATGAGCTCGAACATTGTCGGCACTCCCTGTGAGAGGGTTGGACGTCAGTGCGCGCGGGTCACAGCGTGCGGGTCGCGCGCTGGAAGCTCGCGCGGTCGTCGCTGTCCTCGATCCCGGCCGCGAGGTGGGCGAGCAGCGCGGGGCCGTCGGCGCGCGTGAACGGCCGCTCGCCGCACACCTTGCGCACCGCCTCCTTGACGAACACCTTGGCCATCGGACCGATGCTCGCGGCGAGCGCCTTGGTGCACGCCGACAGGAACGTCGAGCTCGCCGGGTCGACGACGCCGACGTCCGAGCTGCCGACGCCCGAGCCCGACCCCGTGGCGGCACCCGACCAGGTCAGCCCGGTCTTCTCCAGCACCGGTCGCGACTGGTCGACGATCGGGATCCGCCCGCTGCCGGTGCTGCCGGCCGCCAGCGCGGTGGGCACCGGCGAGCTCTGCGACGGCACCGCCGACTCGAGCTCGGCGAGCAGCTTGGTCGCGGCGACCCGCAGCGCGACGCTGAGGAACGCGACATTGAGGGTCGCGTCCGCGATCACCGCGAGCACGTAGCGCCGCGCCCTGGAACCCGACGTGCGCAGGCTGCGCAGCAGCAGCTTGCCGTCGCCGAAGTGCGCCGTCATCATGTCCCAGTCGTCCTGGATCAGCTGCACCGAGTCGACCGAGTTGACCACGGCGCGGGCGACCTGCTGCAGCACGGACAGGTCGTAGATCGTGTGGGCGCGATGGGCGACCACGGCCGCGGATGGGTCGACGACCATCGCGCCCTGTACGCCTTCGACCTCGCGGAGGCTCTGGAGAATCGGTTCCAGCATGCGCGACTCCTCTAGCGCCTCAGCGCCGTGTCGAGCTTCTTCTCGAACACTCCGATGGGTTTGGTGGGATCGACGTAGACCCCGAGGACTTCTTCGTCGTGGATCGCGATCAGGCAGGCGCGCCGCGGGCCGGTGATCGTGACCCGGTAGAGCGGCCCGAGGCCGAGCGCGTTGCCGCACCGGGTGAGCGCCTGGGTCGTCACCACGTGCACCGCGCCGAGCGCTTCCCCGTCGATGTCGCCGCTCGATTCGAGCAGCGAGCCGGCGTCGTCGGTGACCACCAGCGCGGTCACCTCGGGGAACTTTGCGATCTGGGTCTTGGCGATCTGCGGGAGATTGGACATCGGCCCTCCGGATGAGGACGTGAGCTACGCGGTTGCCCTCGGGCGGCGCGCTGCCGCCTTCCCCCGCGGTGCGGATGGCAAGCGGTAAACCGGGGCATTCGTCGCTGGGCGGGCAGAGTGCCCCGAGTGTCCCTCGCGTTCGGCGCCGGCAACATTCCATGCCATCGGCGCTCAGTGTATTCCTGTGCACATCGTAATCAATCGCTTTCGGCCTATGAATCAGCCGTTTACCCCATCGAACACCCGTTATTCTGTCATTGTAATCACTGAAACTTGTCGGCCAAGCAAGCGAAACGTGGTCTGAGAATCTGGGTTTGACTACTCATGCCTACGCGGCCATACGGCCAGATCTGGCCAATTCTTCTCTGATCGGAGCAGAAAGCGTCGCCGGGCGCTTGTCGATGTGAGGCGCAGTGGGTTGACGCTCACCGATCGGCGCGCCTGCGCGGCTGGCGCAGGACCTGCGCCACGGCGGCCGCCGTCACCGGATCGCCGAGCACCTCGGCGAGCGCGGCGGCGAGCTGGAGCGCGGGCGCGGCGGCGTCGGGCTGGCCGGCGCGGACGCGATCGAGGCCGATCGCGGCGAGGATGCGGGCGCGCACGGCGACGTCGACGTCGTCGGCGTCGAGCGCCACCGCGGCGGTGATCGCGGCGGACGCGGCGGCGGGGTCGCCGGCTGCGGTGGCGGCAAGCGCCTCGATCGCGAGCGCGTCGATCTGCACCTCGGCATGCACCTCGGCATGTACCGCCGCGTGAGCCGCGGCATGAACCTCGGCGTGCCCGATCTGCTCGGCGGCGCGCCGCGCGCTGCGGGCATCGTCTCGGGTGGCGGCGAACCGGCCGCGCGCGTAGCGCAGCCGGGCGCGCTCGAGCAGCGTGGCCGCGCGCAGCCGGGGCGCCGCATCGGTGAGGCTGCCGATCGCGCGGTCGAGCAGCCGCTCGGCGTCGTCGAGCTCGCCCCGGCCGTGCGCAGCCCGGGCCAGCGCGATCCAGCAGGTCGCGGCGGTGATCGGCTCGTGTGCGCCGGCGCCGTGGAACGCCAGCCGGGTCAGCCGCTCGATCGCGGTGACCCCGGGACGGCCGGCCCAGTACTGGAATGCGCGGCCGTGCACCGGCTCGCGGTCATCGAGCAGGTCGACGATCGCGTCCTGGATCGCCGGATCGCAGAATGCGTACCAGCCGCCGTCGGGGTCCCCAGCCCCGGCCTCGCTGCGCTCGATCCCACGGGGGGCTCTGCCCCCCGCCCCGCCGGCGAAGCCGTCGGGGTCCCCACCCCCCGTCTCGCTGCGCTCGAGGACGCAGTCGCGGACCAGCCAGGCGAGCCCGGCCGCGAGGTCACCGCCGTGGACCTGTGCGATCTCGTCGGCCGAGAACCGCGGGCCGAGCGCGGCGCAGGTCCGGACCACCGCCTGGAGCTCGCCGGGGAGGTCCTCCAGGGTGCGCACCGCGAACCACGCCGGCGACGGCGCGGCGAGCAGGGTGTCGAGCTCGTCGGCGGCGACGTACCACTCGTCGCTGCCGACCTGGCGGCGGATCGCACCGCGCCGCGTGATCTCGCCGGCGAGCGCGACCAGCAGGCCCGGGTTGCCGCCGGCGCGGATCACGAGTCGCTCGACCAGCACCGCCGGGACCAGCCGGGCCGGCCGGAGCAGCTCGCGGACCAGGAGCTCGGCATCCTCGGCGGCGAGCGGCCGCAGCGCGACGTCGACCCGGTGGGGCGCGTCGCGATCGCCGACCGGCGCGGCGCTCGCCGTGATCACCGCGAGCCGGGTCGCGCCGCCGGCGAGCGTGCGGTCCAGTGCGCGCAGCGCGGCCGGCGCCAGCCAGCTCGCGTCGTCGATCGCGATCACCGCACCGCGCGCGGCCGCGGCCGCGATCTCGCCGCCGCCCAGCAGCTCGCCGTGCGGCTCGCCGGGGAACCGCCGCCGGCCGCGCAGCGCGATCACCTCGTGGCCCGCGGCGCGCAGCCGGTCGCAGATCGCGTCGAGCACGCGGGTCTTGCCGGCGCCGGTGTCGCCGGCGATCGCGACGTGGACCGGCCGGCCGTCGACCACCGCCTGGGTCGCGACCGCGACCAGGCTGTCGATCAGCTCGCTGCGCCCGCGCAGCGGCGTCGGGGCCCGCGCGTCGTCCTTGCCGGTGCGATCGCGGCGCCCCGGGCGGAAGAACCCGGGGACGTCGGGCGACGGCACCGCGTCGGGGGCGAGCTCGGCCGCCGCCGCGGTCAGCAGGATCCCCGACGCCAGGCCGCCGTACGGCGGCGGCGGCAGCCAGCGCTCGACGTGCTCGACGTCGTCGCCGTACACCGCGATCTTGCCCTGCACCGACCGGCGCAGCAGGCCGGCGCCGAGGTGGATCACGCTGCGCCCGCGTGCTCCGCCGAGCGCCAGCGCCTGGGCCGCGGCGAGCGCCGCGGGCAGCGGGGCGTCGTGATCGAGCCCGGTGAACGCGGCGAGCACGCTGTCGCCGCGCTGGCGGACCACCAGCCCGCTGACATCGCCGACCGCGCGGACCACCGCGACCGGATCGGCGCCCGACGTCCACAGCAGCGCGATCCGCCCGCGCACGCCGAGCGCACCGGGCGACACGCCGCGCGCGGTCGATGCGCCGCCGGCCGAGCGCGCGAGCCAGGCGCGGACGTCCGCCGCGGTCTGCGGCCGGGCCTCGGGCTGCTTGGCGAGGCACGCCGCGATCAGCGCGTCGAGCTCCTCGGGCACGCTGCGCGACTCGCGCACCGCCGGCGGCCGGCACAGCGTGTGCTGGTACTCGATCGCGCGGCGCTCGCCGACGAACGGCGGCCGGCCGCACAGCATCTCGAACCCGACCACGCCGAACGAGTACAGGTCGGCGCGGTGATCGACCGCCTCGCCGCGGACCTGCTCGGGCGCGAGGTAGTGCACGGTGCCGACCACGGCGCCGATCTGGGTCAGCCCGCCGACCTCGGGCTGGCGCGCGAGCCCGAAGTCGATCAGCCGGACGCCGCGCGGGCCGATCACCACGTTCTCCGGCTTGAGGTCGCGGTGGACGATGCCGGCGGCGTGGATCGCGCCGAGCCCGGCGGCGACCTGGTCGAGCAGCGCCAGGATCTCGCCGAGCCCGCCGCGCTCGCCCGAGCGCGCCATCCACGCCGCGAGGGTCTCGCCGGCGAGCAGCTCCATCAGGATGTAGGGCCAGCCGTCGCTGACCCCGCAGTCGATCAGCGCCGCGGTCCACGCCGGGCCGACCGCGGCGAGCAGCTTGGCCTCGAGCTCGAACCGCAGGTAGATGTCGCGCTCGCGCCACCGGCCCCACTTGAGGATCGCCGGCGCCCCGGTGACGTGGCGGACCACGAACACGTGCGCGGTGCCGCCGGTCGCGAGCTGGCGCTCGATCTGCCAGCCCGGCGGCGCGGCGACGTCGGGCGCGGTTGCCGCCTCGCTCACCACCCCGGTCGGGCGGCCGTGGATCGGGCAGTCCCCGCTCGGCGGCAGCCGGCGTTGGCAGCGTGCGCAGCGCGTCACCTGGCGATCACAGCGTGCACCGATTTGCGGCGCGGCGAAAGCCGTGGTGCATCGCATCGCCGGGTCAGCCGCGGTAATACTTCCGGATGACCGAGCGCGCCGATCCGGGCATGGCTGCGACCACCGCGGTGGCCGGCGCGCCCGAGCTCCGGTTCCCGCGCTACCGGCTCACCGTGGTCGAGGGCCCCGACCGCGAGCTCGCGATCGACGGCGGCGCCGCCGAGCTCGCGATCGGCACCGCGGCGGCCAACACGATGATCCTCACCGATCCCGCGGTGTCGCGCCACCACATCGCGATCACGCCGTCGCCGCGCGGTCACCTGGTCCGCGATCTCGGCAGCACCAACGGCACCGCGATCAACGGCGTCGCGGTCGAGCGCGCGTACCTCGCGCCGGGCGCGGTGATCGCGATCGGCCGCAGCCGGCTCCGGTTCGACGTGCTCGGCGGCGAGGACCGCGCGGCGCTGTCATCGGACACCCGCTGGGGCCGCGCGCTCGGCACCAGCGAGGCGATGCGGCGGATCTTCGCCGTGCTGCCGCGGCTCGCCGAGTCCGACTCGACGATCCTGCTCGAGGGCGAGACCGGCACCGGCAAGGGCCTGCTCGCCGAGGCGATCCACGACGCCAGCCCGCGCGCGGCCGGCCCGTTCGTCGTGCTCGACTGCGGCGCGATCCCGCCGACCCTGATCGAGAGCGAGCTGTTCGGCCACGAGAAGGGCGCGTTCACCGGCGCGGCGGCGGCGCGCACCGGCGGGTTCGAGGCCGCGCGCGGCGGCACGGTGTTCCTCGACGAGGTCGGCGAGCTGCCGCTCGACATGCAGCCCAAGCTGCTGCGCGCGCTCGAGGACCGCGTGGTCAAGCGGGTCGGCGGCAACGAGCCGGTGCGGCTCGACATCCGGATCGTCGCGGCGACCAACCGCGACCTGCGCGCCGAGATCAACCAGGGCCGGTTCCGCTCCGATCTGTACTACCGGCTCAACACGTTCCGGCTGCGGATCCCGCCGCTGCGCGAGCGGCGCGACGACATCGCGCTGCTGGTCGCCCACTTCCATCGCCAGCTCAGCCGCGGCGGCGAGCCGCCGCCCGCGGAGCTTCTCGCCGAGCTGACCCGCCACGACTGGCCGGGCAACGTCCGCGAGCTGCGCGCCGCGGTCGAGCGCGCCGTGCTGCTCGGTGATCCCGCGGTGTGGCGCGCGCTGACCGACGACGCCCCGCCGCCGGCCGAGGACGATCGGTTCGCCGAGGGGACCTCGTTTCGCGCCGCCAAGGAGCGCGCGGTCGCGGCCTGGGAGCGCGAGTATACCCGCGCGCTGATCACGCGGTACGACGGCAACCTGTCGCGCGCGGCGCGCGCGGTCCGCATGGATCGCAACCACCTGCGCGAGCTGCTGCGCCGTCACAAGATCACCGCCGACGAGAGCTGAGCGGACCGGCGCTGGTGGGTCCACGCGCCACCCGCGTGACCGCGATCGCACTGCGACCGGTCGACGCCAGGGGCGCCGCGGGGGTACGCTCGGCGGGCATGGTCGACCAGCGCACGCGTCGCCTGGCTGCTCGCCCCGATGCGAGCGATGGCGGGCGCGGGGTCGCGCCGGGCGAGCTGGTCGACGACTGGATCATCGTCCGCGCGCTCGGAGACGGCGGGTTCGGCGCGGTCTACGAGGCGCACCACCGCGCGACCGGCCAGCGCGTCGCGCTCAAGCTGCTCCACGCACACCTCGTGGCGGCGCCGGAGATCGTCGCCCGGTTCCACCGCGAGGCCACCGTGATCGACCGGCTGCGCCACCCCGGCATCGTCGAGCTGATCGCGGTCGGGGTCGCCGCCGGCCGACCTTACCTGTGCATGGAGCTGCTCGACGGCGAGGACCTCGCCGCGCTGGTCCGCCGCACCGGGCCGATGTCGGGGCCGCAGGCGCTCGCCGTGCTCGAGCCGGTGTGCGCCGCGCTCGCCGCCGCCCACGAGCTCGGCGTCGTCCACCGCGACGTCAAGGCGTCCAACGTGATGGTGTGCCGCGGCGCGGGCGGCGCGCGCCGGGTCGTGCTGCTCGACTTCGGCATCGCCAAGCTGTCCGACGCGCTCGCCGGTGAGCTGACCGCGTCGCACCAGTCGCTCGGCACGCCGTCGTGCATGGCGCCGGAGCAGGTCCACGGCCGCGCGGTCGACGCGCGCTGCGACGTCTACGGCCTCGGCACGCTGGCGTACTTCCTGCTCACCGGGCACATGCCGTTCGAGGATCCGTCGCTGACCATGACCCAGTACCTCCACCTCCACGCCCGGCGGCCGCGGGTGTCGGCGGCGGCGCCGGTGCCGCCGCGGGTCGACGACGTGGTCGCGCGCGCGATGGCGATCGAGCCGGCGGAGCGGTTCAGCGATCCGCTGTCGCTGCTCGCGGCGTTTCGCGCCGCGCTGCGCGACACCGCGCCGATCGCCGCGGTCGAGGTCGACGCCGCCGCCGCGATCCTCGTCACCGTGCGCGACGCGGGCAGCGGCCTCGACGAGGCGCTGCTCACCGACCTCGAGGCGGTGCTGCCCGCCGCCGAGCGCGCGCTCGCCGCCGCCGGGTTCGCGCTCGCGCTCGACCTCGGGGCCAGCGCGGTGTTCGCTCACCCGGCGTGCGACGCCGACCGTGCGGCCGCCACCGCGATCGCCGTGTGGGACGAGCTCGCGCGCCGCCGCCACCGCGATCCCCGGGTCCGCGTCGCGATCTGCGTGCACCGCGCTCCCGCGGCGTTCCATGGCACCGAGATCCGGTCGGGCTCGCTGCTCCGGCCGGCGAGCTGGGGTATCCCCGACGAGCTCGACGGCGTGTGGGCGAGCGCCGCGGTCACCGGCGCGGCCCTGACCCGGCTGCGCTGAACGCCGGGCGCGGGGCGGCGATTCCCCAGATCGTCGCCAGCGCCGGTACGTTCGTTCGGTGTGAGCTCCAATCCGCCGTTCTGGGTCCACCCGGTGCGCTGGCTCGTGGCCCTCGGGTGCGCTGCGCTGCCGTGGTGCGTGTTCGTACCGACCCCGACGACGCTCGAGCCGCCCGAGCCGCGCGAGGCGCGGGGGAGGGATGCAAGCGCGACAGCGGCCCGGTCGCCCGCGCCGCGTGTCCGGCCGACCCCCGAGCTCGTGGCGCTGGATCCGCTCGGGTCGGCGAACCTCATCGTCGACGACGGTTTCGTGTACTGGACCAACTGGGACAATCACGAACGGATCGGCACAGGGCCGTCGCACGTGATGCGCGCTCGCAAGGCAGGCGGTGAGGTGACCATCCTCGCCGAAGGCCGGGATATCATCGCGCTGGCTGCCGACGACGCGAATCTGTACTGGACCGAGCGCGGGGGCATCTCGGGTCCCGGAGCCGCTGTGCCGATGAGCGCCGCCCGTCGCGTATCGAAGCGCGGCGGCAGCGTGCTCACGCTGGCCACTCGCCGCGACACCGCAGGTGGCATCGCCGTCGGTGCCGGCCAGGTGTACTGGCTGGAGTACCGCGACCCGCGGCACGGCCCCCGGGTCGTCGCCATCATGATGATCGATCCGTCGGGCGCGGGCGGGCCTCGAGAGCTCGACGCGAGCAAGGCCGTCCGCGGCGCGATGTCGCTGAGCCTCGATCGGTCCCGTCTGTTCGTATCGCTGGATGACGCCCCGACCCCCGAGGAGGAAGCACACCTCCCGCACCCGCCAAGGCAATCGTCGAGGGAATCCCGGTTCGCCTCGATCCGAAGCTACAACTTCCCAACGGACACCGGAGGCCGGAACCAGGTGTTCTACACGTACTCCAGGGGGCGCCGGGTGGAAGGGGCGCCCGATGGCCCGATCACCGCGGTGGCCACGGGCGGCGGCCGGGTCGTGTGGGTCGGCAATGACGTCATCTCGGCCGCCCCGGCCGAGGGCGGCGAACCGGTGACGCTCGCGGTCAGCCCCAGGCCGCCCACCGGCATCGCGCTCGATGACCGCTACGTGTACTGGGCGGTGAACCTGGACGAGCAACGCCGAGGTCAGGGTGCGCTCCTGCGGGTCGCGATCGGCGGCGGTGCGGCGGAAGTTCTGCTGGACGGCCTCGACTGGCCGTACTCCGTCGCCGTCGATCGCGACCATGTGTACTGGGCCGAGTACCCCACAGGGAAGATCGTTCGAATCCCCAAGCCTTGAGTCGGCTCTCCGTACGCCCCGCGCCGCATGCTGCCGGATCCCCGAGCGTCAGCGCCGCTCGACCTTGGCGGATGTCGTCCGGAGGGCAACCGATGAACTCCGCATGACAATCATGATCTCGCCGTGCCGGCGCGTCACACGAGTGCCGCGGGTGGGCGCGCGGAACCTCGTTCCAGCCGAGCGCGGATGCCGCGGCGTCGCGGCCGATCGGCGCGCAGGCAGTGGCGACGATCCGGCGAAAGATGCGAACCTCGCGCGGGTGACGGCCACGACCGACGAAGTCCTGTACTGCTCCGATCTGGATCGAGCGATCGCGCTGTTCGCGCGGCTCGGCCTCCGGCTCGACACGATCTATCCGGCCGACGATCCGGCGGTCGCGGCGCTCAGCGGCGCGGGCGCGCGCGTCCGCCTGGTGCGCACCGGCGCCACGGTCCCCGACGCCGCGGCTCCCGACGCCGCCGAGCTCGACCGCGTCCCCGCGCTGCAGCCCTCGTACGCCGTCGTGCGCGCGGCCGATGCGGCCGCATGGCACACCGGGCGCGCCGGCATGCAGTACCGCGACCTCTTGCCCGATCGCCAGGGCGGCCGCTACATCGCCTCGCACATCCGGATCCCCGATGGCGGCCCGGTCCCCGACTACGTCCACTTCCACGCGATCCGGTTCCAGATCATCTACTGCTACCGGGGCTGGGTTCGCGTGGTCTACGAGGACCAGGGCGAGCCGTTCGTGATGCATCCCGGCGACTGCGTGCTGCAGCCGCCGGGCATCCGCCACCGCGTGCTGGAGGCCTCGCCGGGCCTCGAGGTGCTCGAGCTCGGCATGCCGGCCGTGCATGCCACCCACGTCGACCACGACCTGGCGCTGCCGACCGCCGCCGCCAGCCCGGACCGCGACTACGGTGGCCAGCGCTTCGTCCGCTTCCAGGCCGCCTCGGCCCGGTTCGCGCCGGCCGCGGTCGCCGGGTTCGATGCCTGCGAGCTGGGGATCGCCGGGGCGACCGCCGGGCTCGGCAGCGTGTCACTGCTGCGCCCGCGCGGCGACGCTGGCTCCGGCCGCACGGCCCATCGCCACGACGCCGAGCTGTGGTTCCATGTCGTGCTGCGCGGCGCGCTGACCCTCGACGACCGCCATCGCCTCGCCGCGGCCGACGCGTTCGTCATTCCGGCCGGGCGGCCGTTCACCTGGAGCGACCCGTCGCCGGACCTCGAGCTGCTCGAGGTCGCGCTACCCGCTTGCGTCACGCTCGCGAATCCGTAGCGCGCGGGGCCGGGGCGAGTGGCTCGCGTGGCGGCCGCCACACCGCCGCGAGATCGGACTTGCGCCGGTTACTACATTCGTAGTACTACAGTTGTAGTAATCAACCGAGGAGATCGCGCATGCGCTTCGTGTTCGTCGTCGCCGCCGTGGCGGTGGTGGGTTGTCACCAGGACAACGAGGACATCCGGAAGGAGATCGCCGGCCTGCGGCAGGACGTGCAGGGCCTGCGCGCGCAGATCGGGCGGGCGGGGGCGCCGCCGGCGCACCCGCAGCCGCAGGGCCCCGATCCGGCCAAGGTCTACGCGGTCGGCATCGCCGGCGCACCGTCGGTCGGCCCGGCCGCCGCGCCGCTCACCGTCGTGATCGCCTACGAGTACCTGTGCCCGTGGTGCAACAAGCAGCGCCAGGCGTTCACCCAGATCCGCGCTGCGTACGGCGACGACGTCCGCTTCGTGTTCCGCCCGTTCGTCGTCCACGACCAGGCCGCCGACGCCTCGCTCGCCGCCTGCGCCGCCGATCGCCAGGGCCACTTCGCCGAGGCCAGCGATGCGCTGTGGGCCACCGTGTTCGACAAGCACGCCTACGATCGCGCCTCGGTCGAGGGCGCCGTGGCGAGCCTGTCGGGCATCGATCGCGCCCGGCTGCGCGCTGACATGGAGGGCGACTGCAAGGCGTGGATCGAGGGCGAGCGCACCTCGCTGCTCGCGCTCGGCGTCTACGCCACGCCGCAGGTCTGGGTCAACGGCCGGCCGGTGCCCGGCGGCTACAAGCCGCTCGAGGCCATGAAGCCGCTGCTCGACGAGGAGCTCGCTCGCGCGAAACAGCGGATCGCCGCGGGCACTCCGGCGAGCGAGTACTACGCCGAGTGGGTGCTCAAGAAGGGCCTGCCGCGGTTCGAGGTCGCGAGCAACTGACCGCGCGGCGTGCGAGAATCGATCGATGCGGGAACGGCTGCACGACGCGTCCCAGGGCAACCGGCCATGATCGCCGTGATCTTCGAGTTCACGCCCGTCGAGGGCCGGTTCGCCGACTACCGGGCGCTCGCCGAGGGCCTCGCCGACGACCTGCGCAACGTCGATGGCTTCCTCTCGATCGAGCGGTTCGAGAGCATCACGTGCAAGGGCAAGTTCGTGTCGCTGTCGTTCTGGCGCGACGAGGAGGCGGTGGCGCGCTGGCGCAACCTGCCGGACCATCGCGAGGCGCAGCGCCAGGGCCGCGGCGGCATCTTCGGCTCCTACCGCCTGCGCGTCGCGCACGTGCTGCGCGACTACACGATGGACGAGCGCGCACAGGCGCCCGGGGATTCGGTGAAGCTCCACGGATGACGCCGCCGGACGCCCGGAGATCACCGCCGGCGGCGAGCTACCGGATGCCGATCGCCTGCTCGCGGACCGCCAGGGCTTCGGGGGTGGGCGCGAACAGCAGGGCGACCTTCGAGTAGCGCTTGACGAAGCTCGCGTGGTGGAGCGTCACACGGCCCATGCCGGGGTCCAGGATCTGGATCGCGTCCGGCAAGACTCGATCCACGACGACAAAGTGGTCGAAGTCGACATACAGGATGTCGCCTCGCTGAAGCACCCGGAGGACCGCGTCCGCCTCGGCGGCGATGCCGGCGACGCCGACCCCGTGGGCCTGAGCGACATGCACGATGTCGAGCGCGCTCGATTCCTTGCCACGGAACTGCATCGCCGCCTTGATCGCGTCCAGGCTCGTTCCACGACCGTAATAGTTCAAGGTCATCGTGAGGGCGGCCGGGCCGCAGTCGGACTCCTCGGTCTGCAGGACGATCGGGATCTCCGCCGCCGGGACCGGCGCGATGGCCGGTTGCGCGATGGGGACCGGGTGTGGAGGCTCGCGCTGGGTCGGGCCGGGGTCTCGCGCACCGTTGCACGCGACCAGCAAGGCCGCGAGCCCGATCAGCCGTGCTGCGTCCCGACGCCGAGCGCGCGGTAGGCTCCCCACCTGCCAGAGTCTACCCCGAGCCAGGCGATGGGCGAGCTCCCCCTCGTCGAGAAAGACCGGCGCGACCGCGGGTGTACCGTGCGTGGTTGCTGGCGTTCGCAGGCGGCGGATCGTCAGGTCAGCGGCCAGCGCAGCTGGGCGAACACGCGGGGGAGGCCGCCCAGGCCGGTGCGCGCGGTGCGGTACGCGGTATCGGCCGAGGTCTGCATCTCGGCGAGGTCGCCGGCATCGAGGCCGACGCCGTGGCGGGCGCGCTCGAGGATGATGGCGCAGCGGTCGAGGCCATCGAGGCCGACCCGGCGGGCGAGCTCGCGGGGCGGCTCGCTCGGGCCGGTGCGCCAGCCGGCGTCGCGCAGGCCGACGAGGGCGAGCTGCCAGGCGTTGGAGATGCGCTGGGCGATGGTCTCGTCCCAGAACGGACGGCGCAGGTGGCGCAGGGTGACCACGCGGCGGAGCGGGCGGAGGCCGAGGCGGACGACCTGGGACACGATGGCAGCGACGACGGCGAACGCCAGCCAGGACAGCAGCGACGGACCGCCGGCGCTGGCGGCTGCGCGAGACTGTGCAGTCGGCCGGCCGGCGGCGCGGGACGGCGGAGGTGGGGCGGTGGAGGGCGGCGGCGACGCGGGCGCGGATGCGGCGGTGGCCGCCGGCGGGGCGGATCGCGGCGGCGGAGGGGTGGAGGGCGGTGGGGCGCTCGGGGTATCGCCGAGCGAAGGGTATTGCTGATCCGGAATGGAAGGTGGGGTTGCGGTGAGGGGCCCGGCCTGTGGCCCGGCCGCCCACGGATCGAGGGCCGACGGATCGGTGGATCCGACCGGCGCTCCGGCGGAGGTGTCGAGGCCGCCGGACGGATCGGGAACGAGCGACTCCCGTGCCCCCGGCGCGACGCGCACCGAGGAGTGGCCGCGGCGGCGACCCGGGACGCCGGCGCCGTCTACGGAAACGACAGGGTCGGTGCTGCGCTCGCCGCTCATGTCGACGACGATGCCGGTGCTCGGCGGGCTGGGGCGACCGGACCAGGCGACGATGTCCCCGTGGCGTTCGGCGACGACGGCGCCGGCCGGGGTGCTGCAGCGGCGGCAGTCGAGGCCCTCGCGCGGCGCCGCGATGGATGCGTCGTGGCCGAGGCCGAGATCCAGGTACTCCTTGATCCGCGAGCTCACGGTGTCGGCGTCGCCGTGGACCGGGCAGCACGGCAGGCCGATGGAGGCGGCAACGGCGAGCTGGACCGGCGAGCCACCGAGGGTCTCGCTCTGCCACAGCGGCGGGACCAGCCACACGGTGATCGCGACGGTGAGCGCGCCGACGGTGAGCCACCAGCCGGCGCGGGCGAGCTGGCGGCCGGGCGGCTCGCGCAGCAGCTCGGCGGGCAGGGCGGGGGCGAGCGGCTCGGCGGCGACGCGGCGCCACAGCGCGACTCGGCGCGACTCGCGCAGGCACAGGAAGCAGACGAACAGGCCGGCGAGCCCGCCGAGCAGGATCGCGGCGGAGCCGTCGGCGGCGAGCCGGTCGCTGCGATCGAGGATGGTGAGCATCCACAGCACGATGGGGAACCACAGGGCGGCGAGCGCGCTGCGATCGCCGAGGCTCCAGAATCCGCACAGCGCGGCCGGGATGAACGCCAGCCACAGCTGGGCGGAGGCATGCCCGATCCACACCAGCGGTGCGCAGTACAGGCTGATCGCCGCGATCGCGAGCACGCTGATCCACAGGCGGTAGTTGCGGAGCGCGAAGTGCTGGCCGAGCAGCGTGCCGGCGATCGCGCCGACCCACAGCGCGGCGGTCACCGCGGAATCGCCGCGGCGGGTCGTGGTGAACAGGGCGAGACCGGCGATCAGGATCAGCCAGTACATCAGGCGCACCGGGCGGGACAGCCGGCGGCGCTCGGCGTCGGACATCGGCGTCATGGGATCACCTCCAGCGCGACCCGGCCGCGCTGCGGTCGGGCGATCAGCTCGCCGGCGAAGCTCGCGAGCTCGGTCCGGCACATCACCTGGCTGAGGAGGGTGTGATCGTGGTGCAGCATCCGGTGGCGCTGGCGGTCGCGGCTGCGCCGGCCGAGGCGGTTATCGGCACAGCCGGCGGGGTAGGGCAGCTTGATGAACGAGCGGGTCGGCACCGGCGGCGCGGTGGAGGTCCACGCGACCTCGGGCACGACGATCCAGGTCAGCGGGGACGCGGCGGCGAGCTTGCGCGACCGGCTCGACACCACGACCTGGCGGACCGGCGCCTCGCCGGCGACCAGCGAGCCCAGGGTGAGCGCGGTCTGCCAGGTCAGCCGGCCAGCGAGCCGCAGCACGTCGCGGGGGGCGTGCGGGACGAACGGGCGCTCGATCACCGAGGGCGCGCCGTCGCGATCGCCGATCGCGACCAGGGTGACGCGGGTGCCGCCGTCGGTCAGCGCGCGGGCGACGCCGAGCCAGACCCGGACCAGGGCATCGAGCAGCTCGCGGATCTGCCGGCACGCCAGGGCGTCGGTGCCCCACAGCTCGTTGTCGAGGATCAGCCGGACGGCGGGCTCGGCCTGGGGGATCTCGTCGGCGAGCCGCACCACGAGGCGGTTGGTCTGCAGCGAGCGCACCCAGTGGATCCGGCGGGCGTCGTCGCCGGGGACGTAGTTGCGGATCCGGAACGTGCCCTCGGTGGGCTGGCGCTGGGTCGGCAGCGCGACGGCGTCGTCGCCCCCGGCGCCGAGCAGCGCGCGCACGCCGTCGACCGCCGCCGGCCGGGGCAGCACCGAGCACCGGGCCTCGCCGAGCTCGGCGGGCTGGGTCCGGGTCAGGCCGAGCACGTCGCCCAGCCACAGCGCCATCGCCGGGGCGGCGTGCTCGCCGCGCTGCGCGGGGCCGAGCTCGCTGGCGAGCCGGACGTCGGCGTGCGAGCAGTCCGAGCCGATCGCGTAGCGCGTGGTCGGGCCGTCGGGCATCGCGCGGCCGGTGGCGAACAGCCGCATGCCGGCCGGGATCCGCACGCCGGTCAGGTGGAGCTGCTCGCGCAGCGGATCGCCCTCGCTGGCGATCTCGGGGACGATCGTGCGGTGGACGGTGGCCCGCCGCCACGGCGCGTCGCCGCCGGCCGCGATCGCGGTCCAGGTCGCCGCGAGGAACACGACACCGAGGCCGACCACGCCGAGCACGCTCAGGCTGGCCCAGCCGGTGACGCCGCACGCGATCAGCGCGGCGGTGCTGGTCCAGATCACGCCGCACCCGGTCGCGGTCAGCACGTCGAGCTGGCGCCACGCCGGCCGCAGGTCGGTGGGGGCCCGGTCCTGCCGCCGCGCCTCCTGGGCGGTGCGCGCGGCGAGCGCCACGGCCATGATCAGCCACAGGACGCCGAGCACGGGCGCGGTGGTGGACATCAGGCGCGCGCTGCGGACGGGCAGCGTGGCGATCGCGGCGACCGCCGGCGCGGCGAGCAAGGTCGCGACGCGAGCCTCGCGGTAGAGCGTCATCGCCGCCGTCATCGCCGCCCCCCGGGGCCGTGGGTTCCGGTCATCGCGATCGCGCGCAGCCGCTCGCGCACGGTGGCGCCGTCGCTCCACATCCGGTGGCGCAGCACGTCGGGCGCGACGGCCATGAGGTCGTCGGCGGTGACGAACTCGCGGCCCGAGAGCATCGCGCGGGCCTGCGCGGCGCGGACCCAGGCCAGCGTGGCGCGCGGGCTGATCGACGCGCCGGCCTCGCTGGTCCGGCGCAGGCCGTGGACGTAGTTGACCGCGGTGCGCTTGATCTCGGGACTGACGTGGATGTGAGGCACGGTGTCGCGCCAGTCGATGAACGACGCCCGCGAGATCACCGGCTGGAGCGCGGCGAGCGGCGGGGTGGCGCCGAGGTGGTAGTCGAGCACGCGGACCTCGTCGTCGGCGGTCGGGTAGCCGATCTCGAGCATCATCATGAAGCGATCGATCTGCGCCGCCGGCAGCGCGTAGGTGCCCTGGTGGTCGAGCGGGTTCATCGTCGCCAGCACCGAGAACGGCTCCTCGACGGCGTGGGTCGTGCCGTCGACCGTCACGCTGCGCTCCTCCATCACCTCGAGCAGCGCGGACTGGGTCTTGGGCGTCGCGCGGTTGATCTCGTCGGCGAGCAGGATGTGGGTGAAGATCGCCCCGGGCCGGAAGTGGAACTGCTTGTCGCGGACGTCGAACACGTTCGCGCCGGTGATGTCGAGCGGCAGCAGATCGGGCGTGAACTGGATCCGGCCGAACCGGGTCGCGATCGCGCACGCGATCGCCTTGCACAGCTGGGTCTTGCCCACGCCGGGAGCGTCGACGAGCAGGACGTGGCCGCGCGCGGCCATCGCGGTCAGCACGCGCTCGATCACGTCGCGCTTGCCGACGATGACCTGCTCGACCGCGGCGACCACGCGGTGGAACTCGCCCTGGACCCGCTCGACGCGCCGGCGCAGCGGGGTGCGCTCGGCGGCGGGCTGCGGGGCGGCGAGCTCGCCGCCGCGGTACGGGGTGCCTCGTTCGATCATGGCGTCCTCCTGGGAAATGCCGCCGGCCTGGTGGTGCGGCAGCGGACCGATCAGCCAGCGGGTCAGCGCGCCGCCGCGGCGGGGCGGGGCGGGGTCGGCGGGCTCGCCGTGCCACAGGCCGGCGTACGCGTCGGCGATCCGGCGCCGGATCGGCTCGTCGCCGGCGAGCTCGTAGAGCAGCGTCAGGACGTCGGCGTGCAGCGCGCGCGGGATCCGCGGCGCCAGCGCCTCGGGAGTCTCGCGCACCGGGTCGGCGTCGTCGAGCGGCGGCCAGCCCAGCCCGCGCAGCCGGTCGGCGGCGAGCGCGAGCTCGGCGGGCGCGGGGGCGCCGGTGGCCAGCAGCAGGCCGGCGATCGCCCGGCGCGCATCGCGGGTATCGATCATCGGGTGACCCCGGGGTCAACGACCCGCGCCATCGCAGCATTCCCGCACATGTCGTCCGGGACGAAAACGCGCGGCGCGGGCGTTGGATCTTTCATGACCGGGAGCGTCATCAGCGCTATCCGGGCCCCTGGGAGCGCGCCAAGGTCGTCCTGCGGTCGTTCGCCGATCGCAGCGCGTACGACGCCTGGAGGAGCTCGTAGGCCGATCCGCGCATCGCACAGGACCGGATCGCCGCCACGCAGGGCCCGGTCCTCCGGGTGCGAGGAATCGGCTGAGCCGCGATCCGGGTCGATCGTCACCCGACTCGGGCGACACGGGCGGCGCGGCCGGGTTGCATCGATCGTGGCAGCCGCGCGCGCCGTGCGCGACGGATGCAGCCTCCGCGGGGTCGGCGAGCGCAGAAGGCGCGATCGGGCCGTAACCCGTGATGAACGCCGGGGTTCACAGGTATGGCCCTTGCTCCACCCGACGGTATGGCCGCGCAATCCCGTCCCCCTGCCACGCCGTCGCCGCCGGGGCCATCACGACCGTCCTGGGCATGGTTCATCCTGCTCGCGGTGCTCGCCGTGTTCTGGCTGATCCAGTCGGGCGTCGGGAACAACGAGCGTCCGCCGGTCGAGTACTCGACGTTCCTGTCGTGGGTCCGCGCCGGCAGGGTGAAGCAGGTGGTGGTGCGGCCGGACAGCGTGTCGGGCAAGCTGGCCGAGGCCCAGACGGTCGACGGCAAGAGTGTGACCGAGTTCCGGACCCTCACGCCGCACGACGATCGGCTGGTCACGCTGCTCGACGAGAACCACGTGCAGATCCGGGCGGAGAACGAGGACTCGCCGCTGCTGGTGCGGCTCGCGGTGATGGCGCTGCCCTGGGTGGTGATCATCGGGGTCTGGCTGTGGCTGTCGCGGCGCACCCAGCAGATGATGGTCGCAGGTGGCGGGCCGCTCGGTGGGTTCCTGAAGCGCGGGCGGAGATTCGAGCGGGCGGCGTCGGGCCGCGTGACGTTCGACGACGTCGCCGGCCTGGCCAACGCCAAGCGCGACCTGTCCGAGATCGTCCAGTTCCTGAAGCAGCCCGAGCTGTTCGCCAGCCTGGGCGCCCGGATCCCGCGCGGTGTGCTGCTGGTCGGCCCGCCCGGCACCGGCAAGACGCTGATGGCGCGCGCGGTCGCCGGCGAGGCCGATGCGCCGTTCTACTCGATCTCCGCCTCGGAGTTCGTCGAGATGTTCGTCGGGGTCGGCGCGGCGCGGGTCCGCGAGCTGTTCACCGAGGCCAAGAAGAACGCACCGTCGATCGTGTTCATCGACGAGCTCGACGGCGTCGGCCGGGCGCGCGGCACCGGGCTCGGCGGCGGCCACGACGAGCGCGAGCAGACCCTGAACCAGCTGCTGTCGGAGATGGACGGGTTCGAGCGCGGCGACCTGGTGGTCGTGATCGCGGCGACCAACCGACCGGATGTGCTGGACGCCGCGCTGCTGCGGCCGGGCAGGTTCGATCGCCGCGTGGTGATCGACCTGCCGGAGGCCGCGGCGCGCGCGGCGATCCTCGGGGTCCACACCAAGGGCAAGCCGCTGGCGGCCGACGTCAACCTCGAGCAGATCGCCGCGACCACCGCCGGGTTCTCGGGCGCCGACCTCGCGAACCTGGCGAACGAGGCCGCGCTCGCCGCGACCCGCCGCCGCGCCGACGCGATCACGCGCGCCGACTTCTCGGCGGCCTACGACAAGCTGGTGCTCGGCGATCCGCGCGAGGGCAAGCTGCGCCCGGTCGAGAAGAAGCGGGTCGCGGTCCATGAGTCGGGCCACGCGGTGATCGCCTGGGCGACGCCGGAGGCCGAGCCGCTCAACCGGGTGTCGATCCTGCCGCGCGGGATGGCGCTGGGCGCGACCCAGCAGATCGCTCCCGAGGACCGCCACCTTCATACCCGCGCCGAGCTCGATGCCCGGCTGCTCGTCCTGCTCGGCGGCTATGCGGCCGAGCAGCTCGTGCTCGGCGAGATCTCGACCGGCGCCGAGGCCGACCTCGGCGAGGCGACCCGGCTGGCGTCGAAGATGGTCGCGCACTACGGGATGAGCGAAGCGCTCGGGCCGGTGCGCTACGACATCCACGAGGAGCACGCGTTCCTCGGCCAGCGGATCGCGACCGAGAGCGGGACCAGCGACGCGACGGTGCACGCGATCGAGACCGAGGCTCGCGCGCGGCTCGCCCGGGCGCTGGCGACCGCGACCACCGCGCTGACCGCGTACCGCGCCGAGCTCGATCGGATGGCGGCGGCGCTGCTCCAGGAGGAGACCCTGGAGCGCGACCGGCTCGACGAGCTGCTCGGTCCGCGCACCGCGCCGCCCGACGTGCTGCCGATCCAGGCGCCGGTCCCGGGCCCCCGGGCCGCGCGCTCGTGAGGGCGCGCGACAATCCAGTTCGGCCAAGCTGTGGCGCGATACGCGATGAGCCGGGGGGGCTCAGCATCGCCGACGCAACGGACCGTTGCATCTGGCGGGTAGGCATCGGAGCCACTAACAGAAATTCGAGGCTCCGGATCAAAAACTACCCAGCGTCGTAATCATCGCGAGTGGCGACGATCGCGCTCGCGCTCGGCGCGCTCGCGCAGCCCCGAGACCAGCATCGGAACGCCAAACACCAAAAGCGCGATGGCCGATACGCGGCCCGTCGTGCTTCCGGTCAGCCACATGCCGAGGACCAGTGCCGCGAGGAGGAACGAGAACAATGCGGACAGGCCGACGACGTCATGGGGAACACCATCTGGATCGCGGATGACCTCGTCGGTGGGGCCCAGGGTCTGCTCGTTGCTGCTGTGCTGCTGGTTGGGCATGCCCGCGAGACAGCAGGCTGTATGCCACCCCTACAGTCGCAATATCCGGCAACGAGTGGTCAATGAATAGCCAATATCCTTTGACTCGTGGCCATAAATTGGCCACTGTGCTCAACCATGAGCCCGTCCTGAATCCGGTGCGGGCCGGCGATCAGGGCTCGTCGTCGTCGGCGGACTCGACCGAGTGCGCGACGTGGAGTCCAAGTGCGCGCAGTTTTACTCGCATCGTCTGCCTCGAAATTCCGAGGAGGCGGGCGGCGTCGCGATGGTTGCCGTGCGTGTACTCGAGCGCGAGCGTCATCAGGAGCCGATCGACTTCGCGGTGGGCCTCCGCCGACAGATCGTGGGTCGCCGGCGCGAGCCGCTGTCGGATGAAGCGCTCGAGGTCGAACATCTGCTCGGTGATCGCCGGTGCGCTCTGCCGCACGGGTGGGAGGCCACCCAGATCGGGGAGAAACCCGGGCAGCAGCACCGTCCCGCTGGCGCGCAGCAGTGCCTGCCGCAAAACGCTCTGGAGCTCGCGGATGTTGCCCGGCCAGGAGTACGCGCGCAGCCGGGCCATCGCCTCCGGCGCGATCTCGCGGACCTCGCGGCCGAGCTCGGCGCTGAACCGGCGCAGGTAGTGCTGCACCAGGATCGGCAGATCTTCGAGGCGGTCGCGCAGCGGCGGCAGGTGGATCGTGAACACCCCGAGCCGGTAGTACAGGTCGGGTCGGAACTTGTCCTCGGCGGCGCGCACGCGCAGGTCGCGGTGGGTCGAGGCGATCAGCCGGACGTCGGTCCGGATCGTCTCGTTGCCGCCGAGCCGCTCGAAGGTCTGGTCCTGGAGCAGGCGCAGGATCTTGGCCTGCAAGGCGAGCGGCATGTCGCCGATCTCGTCGAGCAGCACGGTGCCGCCGTTGCACTGCTCGAACTTGCCGATCCGCCGGCGGTCGGCGCCGGTGAACGCCCCGCGCTCGTGTCCGAACAGCTCGCTCTCGAGCAGGTTCTCCGGGATCGCCGCGCAGTTGAGCGCCAGGAACGGCGCGGTCGACCGCGAGCTGTGCTGATAGATCGCCCGGGCGACCAGCTCCTTGCCGGTGCCGCTCTCGCCGGTGATCAGCACGGTGACGTCCTGGGCCGCGACCCGGCCGATCGCCTTGTAGATGTCGAGCATGCGCGGCGAGGCGCCGAGCATCGCGCCGTCGACCTCGGGATGCTGGATCGCCTCGGCGAGCCGGACCGGCAGCCGCATCCGCGCGACCTCCAGCGCGTCGGTGACCACGCGCTGGAGCTGCGCGAGGTCCAGCGGCTTGTGCAGGTAGTCGAACGCGCCGTGCTTCACGGTCTCGATCGCCGCATCGGCGGTCTTGGCGGTGGCGATGAAGATCACCGGGATCCGGGCATCGATGGCCCGGATGCTGCGGTAGACCTCGAGCCCGTGGCGATCCGACAGGTGCAGGTCGAGCAGCACGACGTCGGGCGGGGCGCGGCGGACCAGCTCGACGCCGTGGTTGCCGTTCTGCGCCACCACCACGCGGTACACGGGTGGTGGAAATGCCTGTCGTACCTGCTGCGGCACGAGGACTGCGTCATCGTCGATGAGCAACAGGTGAGCCATGAACCGCTACGTTCATGTTATTGCACGTCCAGCGTCAAACTCGCTATCGCCACGAGCAGGACGGACTGTGCGAGCGAGAGGCGCGTCATGGAGGTGACGGATCTCCGAGGGTGCTCCACAGCGTGGTTGGTTGGAAAACCGTGCAGTGGGATTCAGGGGTGGAACAGCGCTCGCCATCAACCACGCGCCGCGGCGAGAGAATGCGTGGTCAGATGCGATACACCGGGGGTGTGCAGCGAGCGCCTGGTTCCGGACATCGCAGCGATTTCACGGTCACACGAAATTTGACTCGGATCGCGGCATACAGAGCGAAATGCTGCAGATCCCCGGGCCGCGGCCGGCGGTCGATCGCATCCCACCCTCGAATGCAGCGGCGCCGCGGCGGACCGACCGGCCATGCGGTCGCCCGGTCAACCGCGGAATGGAGTGGTGAGGTGGCTGTGTACGACCCGGGTGCGCCTTGCGCTCGTGGGGCGCCGGCGCCTCGGCGCGTAAGCCCGGTCACGCGCACTTCATGGCGCGCGCGGTGATTTTACGCGGGCGGACCCGGTTCGGCGCGCGCGGTCCGTGGCTCGGGCCATGCAGCACCACCGATCATGGTTTCCGACGCATCGCGCGAGTCGCACCACACGTGGGTGTGAGCGCCATGTACGAGCCTCCCGCAGGTCCGCTCACGACGCTACCGGCCGCAGCGCTCACCGCGCCCCCGGTCGAGCCGGGCAGCGCGGATGCCGCCGTGATGTGCGGGTTCGCGTTCACCAGCATGCTGTCGGTCATCCTGTTCCTCGCCGGGATGCCGCTGATCTCGATGGCCATCCTCGCGATCACCGGCGTCTCGACGATCGTGCTGGAGTCGGCGATGTCGGCGCGCCGCCGGCGGCTCGGCGCGGGCGAGCTCGAGGTGACCGAGGCGGAGGTGACCGAGGCGGAGGTGACCGAGAAGATCGTGGCGATCGAGGCCCGCGAGACCTATCGCGCGATCCTGACCGCGTACACCGAGATCCGGCGCGTGATCGGCGATGCCGCGTCGCTGCGGTCGTCGCGCGCGGCGGTGCTGGAGCGCTGCGAGGCCGCGGTCCAGCAATGCGGGCGGCTCGCGCTGCTCGGCAACCCGCTGCAGCGCTACCTCGCCACGCATGATCGCGCGCAGACCCGCGCCGACCTCGAGCGCCTGCGCCAGCGCAGCGCGGCGGCGGGCGACGCGCTGATCGGCGATGCGCTCGGGCGGGCGGCGACCGCGCGCGCCAGGCAGCTGGAGACCCACGACCAGATCATCGGGATGCGCGACCGGATCCAGGCCCGGCTGGAGCTCGCGCGGGCGGCGCTGGAGTCGTTCGCGGCGACGATCGTCAAGCTGCGGGTCGCCGGCGACGAGCACCTGGTGCTGTCCGGCGAGTCGGTCATCGATCACCTCGACGGGGTCGGCGACGAGCTCGAGGTGCTGGAGACCGAGCTCGCGCTCGATCTCGCGCTCGATCTCGCGGCGTGAATTCTATATATCGGGGCCGTATCGACCACCGGGACTACGTGTCTGGGAGTACCCACTTCACGGTGATCGATTGCGGCGCACCGGCGATCCGTCAGCGGACCAGCGCGAGCGACAGGTTGCGCGCGATGACCAGGTGCTGGATCTCGCTGGTGCCCTCGTAGATCCGGGTGACCCGGACGTCGCGCAGCGCGCGCTCGACCGGGAAGTCGCGGGTGTAGCCGTAGCCGCCGTGGACCTGGAGCGCGAGGTCGCAGATCTTCCAGGCGTGCTCGGTCGCGAACAGCTTGGCCATCGCGGACTCGTGCGAGAACGTGACCCGGCGATCCTTGCGGTCGGCCGCGCGCAGCGTCATCAGCTCGGCGGCGTCGAGCCAGGTCGCGGCGTCGGCGAGCATCGCGCCGACCGCCTGGTGCTCGAGGATCGGCCGGCCGAACGTGCGGCGCTCGCCGGCGTAGCGCAGCGCGGCGTCGAGCGCGCCGCGCGCGATGCCGATCGCCTGCGACGCGATGTTGATCCGGCCGCCGTCGAGCGCGACCATCGCGAGCGCGAACCCGCCGCCGACCGCGCCGAGCACCGCGTCGTCGCCGAGCTCGACGCCGTCGAGCACGAGCTGGGCGGTCGACGCGCCGCGCAGCCCGAGCTTGTCCTCGAGCCGGGCGACGCTGAGCCCGGGCGCGCCGCCCGGCACGACGAACGCGGTGATGCCGCGGCCGGGGCCGCCGGCGGGACCGGGCGGCTGGGTCAGTGCCCACACGATGATGCAGCCGGCGCGATCGCCGGCGGTGACCCACTGCTTGGTGCCCGAGATCCGCCAGCCGCGGGAGGTCCGGGTCGCGAGCGTCCGGATCGCGGACGGATCGGACCCGGCCTCGGCCTCGCTGAGCGCGAACGCGCCGGACACCAGCTCGCCGGACACCAGGCGCGGCACCCACGCGGCGGCGAGCGCCGGGCTGCCGCGGGCGGCGATCAGCTCGGCGACCATGTTGGTCAGCGACGCGAGCACCCCGACCGAGGCGTCGCCGCGCGCGAGCTCCTGGATCGCGAGCGACGCGGCCACCGCGCCGGCGGCCCCGCCGCCGAGCGCCTCGGGCACCGCGATGCCGAGCAGGCCGAGCCGGGCGAGCTCGCGCAGCTCGGCGACCGGGAACTCGCCGGACGCGTCGCGCGCGGCGGCGCGCGGGGCGAGCACGCGGTCGGCGATCTCGCGCGCGGTGCGCTGGATCAGCCGCTGGTCGTCGTCGGGGAAGAAGTCCATGGCGGGTCGGTCGAGCGCACCAGGTCGGCCAGCGCGTACTTCTGGATCTTGCCGTTCGAGGTCAGCGGCATCTCGCGGATCAGGTGGAGGCGATCGGGCCAGTTGTGCGCCGACATGCCGGCCGCGCGCAGGTGATCGCGGAGCTCGGCCAGCGTCGGCGCCGGCTCGCGCGGCACCACGACCGCGCAGATCCGCTCGCCGAGCTGGGCGTCGGGATCGGGCACCAGCGCGACCATCGCGACCTGCGGGTGGGCGGCCAGCGCGGACTCGACCTCGACCACCGGCACCTTGTGGCCGTTGCGCACGATCACGTCCTTGATCCGGCCGACGATGCGGATCCCGCCGCGGCCGTCGCGCCGCACCAGGTCGCCGGTGTCGAACCAGCCGTCGCCGGCGATCGCCGCGGCGTAGACATCCGGCCGCTGGTGGTAGCCCAGGCACTGGTTGGCGCCGCGCACCCGCAGCCGGCCGACGCCATCGGCCTCGTCGGCGATGTCGATCTCCATCCACTCGATCGGGCGGCCGTCGCTGTGCGCCGGCCAGTCCGGTGGATCGTCCGGCCAGGTGAACGTCGTGCCGCCGACCTCGGTCATGCCCCACAGGGTCTGGACGCGGACGCCGAGCACGTCGCGCGCCAGGCCGATCAGGTGCGGCGGGATCGCCGCCGAGCCGGTGACCACGGTGCGCAGCGCGGCGATCCGGCGCGGCCGGCGGCGCTGCGCGTCGATCAGCGCGGAGACGTAGTTCGGGATCGCATACAGGAAGCTGACCGCGTGGCGCTCGATCAGCTCGAGCCCGCGGTCGGGATCGCCGAGGTCGGCGAACACCGCGGTCGCGCCGGTGTGCACCGGGACCAGGAAGTCGTAGAGGAAGCCGATCATGCCGGTGACGCCCGACGGCGTGGTGACGACGTCGCCGGCGCCGAGCGCCGCGGTCTCGGTCACCGCGCGGGTGATCGCGTACAGCGTGTTGTACGAGTGCACGACGCCCTTGGGCTCGCCGGTCGTGCCCGAGGTGTACATCACCAGGAACACGTCGTCGGCGCCGGGCGCGCGGCGGTCGAGCTCGGCCGGCGGATGGCGCCCCGCGTGGTCGGCCGAGAACTGCGCCTCGAAGTCGAGCTCGCCGGGCTCGGGCTCGCCGGCGCCGATCAGCACGCGGTGGCGCAGCGCGGGCAGCGCCGGGGCGAGCTCGCGCATCAGGCCCTGGTGCGAGAACCCGAGCCACGCCGCCGGGCCGATGTACACGCCGGCCGCGGTGCGCGACAGCACGAACTCGACCTCGCGGCGGCGGTAGTCGACCGGGATCGGCGCGATCACGGCGCCGATCCGCGCGCACGCCAGCGCGAGCGCGCTGAACTGCCACCAGTTGGGCAGCTGGACCGCGACGATGTCGTCGCGCGCGACGCCGAGCTCGACGAGGCCGGCCGCGAACCGATCGACGTGGCGGGCGAGCTCGGCGTAGCTCACGGTGGTGACGTCGCGGGCGAACGAGCGCGCCGCGATGATCGCCGGCCGGTCGGGCGTGCGCGCCGCGGCGGCGCGGAGGTCGTCGACGAACGTGGTGTCGCGCCACCAGCCGTGCCGGCGATAGCGCTCGCCGTGCAGCCGGGCGGGAGCGTTGTCGAATCGCGTCACGGGGATCACACGCTGCATCACACACCGCCTCGCGCGGCGAGCCGGGAGCGGTCGGCGAGCAGCGCCTCGCAGTGCCCGGCGACCTGCTCGAGCGTGGTGAACAGCTCGGCGATCTCGGGTCGCACGCCGAGGTCGTCCTCGATCCGGTTGGCCAGCAGGGTCGCGCGGACCGAGTCGCCGCCCAGCCCGATGAAGTCGTCGCCGGGGTTGACGACCTCGACGCCGAGCAGCTCCTTCCAGTAGCCGGCGATGGTGTCGGCGATCGATCGCGATGCGGTCATGACAGGCTCCCTGTGCGAGTGAGGTAGGCGCGGATCCGGGCGCCGAGCGATGCGGCGTGCGGCGGGACCACCATCGACATGTGGTCGCCGGGGGCGACCTCGACGCGCACCGCGCACCGGCCGATCCATCCGCGCTCGGGGTGGGTCGGCAGCCCGGCGTATGGTTCGGCCGCGGAGTAGAACTGGACCTCGCCGCCCGGCCACGGCGGCGCGGTGTAGCGCAGCAGCACGCGCGCATTGTTCCGCCACACGGCGACCAGGCGGCGGCCTTGCGCGAGGTCGGCGAACGGCAGTGCGACGCCGGCCGCCTGCGCGGCCTCGATCGTGCGGCGCAGCTGGTCGTCGAGCGGCAGGCCGCGCAGCGGCGCGGGATCGAGCCAGCGGTGGGCGCCGAGGTGGAACGCGAGCGCGTCCGCCGGATCCGCCTCGCCCTCCGCGAGCATGCCGGGGCCGGGCGCGTCGAACATCGCGCACAGCGGGACCGCGTGGCCGCTGGCGGCGAGCTGGCGCGCCATCTCGTAGACGATCACACCGCCGAGCGATGCGCCGGCCAGGAGGTACGGCCCGTCGGGGTGGACCGCGCGGGCGAGCTCCAGGTAATGGCTCGCCATGTCCTCGAGCGACGCGTGGGGCGGCTGGTCGTCGTCGATGCCGCGCGCGGAGAACCCGTACATCGCGCGCTCGGGGTCGATCGCGCGGGCGAGCTCGCGGTAGACCAGCGCGTGGCCGCCGCCGCCGTGCGCGAAGAAGATCGGCGGCGTCCGGGTGCCACCCTGGAGCCGGACCAGGCAGTTGCTGGTTTGGCCGGCCGGCGCTGCGGGCGCTGCGATCCGTGCGGCGAGCGCCGCCACGGTCGGTGCCTCGACGATCGCCTTGAGCGCGAGCTGCACGTCGAGCCGGCGGGCGATCAGCGCGACCAGCCGGAGCGCGAGCAGCGAGTCGCCGCCGAGCGCGAAGAAGTCGTCGTGGATGCCGACGCCGTCGGCCCGGAACAGCTCGCGGAAGCAGGCGAGCAGCGCGCGCTCGGTGGCGTCGCGCGGGCCGGCCGGATCGAGCACGGCGGACTCGGCGGCGGGCGGCGGGGCGGCCGGGCGGCGGGCGGCCTGGGCGATGGCGGAGCCTTCGCGCGGCGGCGCCGGGTCCGGCGGATCGACCCAGTGGCGCTCGTGATCGAAGCTGTAGGTCGGCAGCGGGACGCGTCGCCGCCGCGCGTCGCCGCGGAACCGCCGCCAGTCGATCGGCGCGCCGGCGGCCCAGGCGTCGCCCAGCGCCTCCAGCGGACGGCGCGGGGCGGGCGTCGCGGGCAGGGTCGCGACCACCGCGTGCCCGGCGGCGGCGGGGTGCCGGCGGACCAGCGCGCTCAGCGTCGCGTCGGGTCCGACCTCGATCACCGTCCGGGATCCGGACGACAGCAGCGTGGCCAGCGCGGCGGAGAACTGCACCGGATCGCGGAACTGGCGTCGCCAGTACGCCGGATCGGTGGCCTGCTCGGCCGTCAGCCACGTGCCGGTCACGGTCGACACCACGCGCGAGGCCGGCGGGCGGCGCGCGCAGCCGGCGACCAGGCGCTCGAACCCGGCGAGGTGCTCGTCGAGCAGCGGGGTGTGGGTCGCGCTCACGTAGCGCAGCCGGCGGAACTGGATGCCGGCGGCCGCGAGCGTCGCCTCCAGCCGGTCGATCGCGTCGCGCACGCCGGCGACCACGCAGCTCTCGGGCCCGTTGATCGCGCCGATCACCAGGCCGCCGCCGAGCATGGGCTCGAGCCGCGCGGGCGGTGCGAGCACCGAGACCATCGCGCTCGGCGGCAGGCGGTCGAGGATCTGGCCGCGCGCGGCGACCAGGCGCAGCGCGTCGTCGAGCGAGAACACGCCGGCCAGGCACGCCGCCACGTACTCGCCGAGTGAGTGGCCGAGCACGGCGCGCGGCGCGATGCC
Organism: Kofleriaceae bacterium; assembly: GCA_036265355.1. Classification (GTDB taxonomy): domain Bacteria; phylum Myxococcota_A; class Polyangia; order Haliangiales; family Haliangiaceae; genus JABFXX01. The sequence goes on from DATAPF010000375.1 coordinate 58,655, forward strand.
CCACGCCAGCCACTGCTGCGCGATCGCCCAGTCGACGGCGAAGATCGCGGGCTGGGACAGCACGGTGCCGTCGAGCGCGCGCGCCATCGCGTCGCGCTCGGCGGGCTCGGGGTAGACCACGCGCCGCAGGTCGGCGCCGATCAGCGGGGCCGCGCGCTCGGCGCAGTCGTCGAACGCGGCGCGGAACGCGGGCTCGTCGCGCAGCGCCGCGGCCATGTCGACGCGCTGGACGCCGGAGCCCGGGAACACGAACACCGCGTCGCGCTCGTTTGCACCCCCGGGCGGGTGCGCGGCAGCGGCTGGGGCCGCGGCGGCGGCGGCCAGCGCCTCGGCGAGCGCGCGCGGATCGCCGCCGACCGCGTAGCGCCGCTCGGCAAACCGCTTGCGACCGACTTGCAGCGTGTGGGTGATGTCGGCGAGCGGCTCGCCGGTGGCGCGCAGGAAGTCGGCGAGCTCGAAGGTCATCCGGTCGAGCGCCGCTCGGGTCCGCGCCGAGGTCACGAGCAGCTCATCGGCGCGGCGCGCCGGCTCGCGGAG
>DATAPF010000376.1:0-9466 GCA_036265355.1 Kofleriaceae bacterium
CCGATCCGCAGCTGGCGCTGGACCCACGAGATCGACGCGTTGCGCGTCGTGGTGACGATGTAGACCGCCTTGTCGTACATGTCGTCGTCGGACTTGCCGCCCGGGCCACCCGGCAAGCCGAGCTCGCCCTGGCCGTCGCCGTCGTCCTCGCGCGGCTTGAGGATGTCGAGGTTGTACACCGGCCGGCCCTGGGTCTTGAGGAACGCGACGACGCGCTGGATCTCCTCCTCGTCGACGTAGCAGCCGTGCAGGCGCTGGGGCGCCGCGCCGCGGTCGGAGAACAGCATGTCGCCGGCCCCGAGCAGGGCCTCGGCGCCGGTCTGGTCGAGGATCGTGCGCGAGTCGATCTTCGAGGCGACCGAGAACGCGATCCGCGACGGGAAGTTCGCCTTGATCAGGCCGGTGATGACGTCGACCGACGGCCGCTGGGTCGCGAGGATCAGGTGGATGCCCGACGCGCGGGCCTTCTGCGCGATCCGCGCGACGCTGGTCTCGACCTCCTTGGGCGCGCACATCATGAGATCGGCGAACTCGTCGATCACGACCACGATGTACGGCAGGCGGTGCGGCGGCGCGCTGACGAGCTGCTCGCGCGCGTCGGCGGCCGCGGGGCTGTCGGCGGCGACCGCCTTGCCGATGTCGTCCTCGACGGCGCGCGCCGCGGCCTCGGCGGCGGCCCGCAGCTTGTCGGCCTCGAGCCGGGCGAGCTGCTTGCCGACCTTGTCGTTGAAGCCCGCGATGTCGCGCACGCCCATCTGCGCCAGCAGGTCGTAGCGCCGGTCCATCTCCTCGACCGCCCAGCGCAGCGCGAGGTTGGCCTTCTTGGGATCGGTGACCACCGGCAAGAGCAGGTGCGGGACGCCCTCGTAGATCGAGAGCTCCAGCATCTTGGGGTCGACCATGATCATCCGGACGTCCTCGGGCGTGCAGTGGTAGAGCAGGCTCGAGATCATCGCGTTGACCGCGACCGACTTGCCCGAGCCGGTGGTGCCGGCGACCAGCAGGTGCGGCATCCGCGCGAGGTCGACGACCGACGGCCCGCCCTCGATGTCCTTGCCGAGCGCGAGCGGCAGCCGGGCGCGGCCCTTGATGAACGCATCGTCGGCGAGGATCTCCTTGAGGAATACCTTCTCGCGGGTCTTGTTGGGGACCTCGATGCCGACCGCGGCCTTGCCGGGGATCGGCGCGACGATCCGGACCCGCAGCGCCTCGAGCGCGAGCGCGAGGTCGTCGGTCAGGTTGACGATCTTGTTGACCCGCGTGCCGGGCGCCGGCGCGAACTCGTACATCGTGACCACCGGGCCGGGGCGGATCGCGACGACGTCGCCCTTGACGCCGTAGTTCTCGAGGGTCTGGGTCAGCTTGGCCGACAGCTCGAGCATCGCGGTCTTGTCGATCTGGTTGGCGGTCGCGGCATCGTAGTTGAGCAGCTGGATCGACGGCAGCTGGTAGTCGCCCTCGCCGAGCTTGATGAAGCTCTGGCGCTCGGCCTCGGCGGCCCGCTCCTTGGCGGCCATGGTCGCCGGATCGGCGTTCTTGAACCGCGGCTCGACGATCACCGGGCCACCGGCGGGGTCGGCGGCGTCGCGGGCGCCGGGCGCAGCGGGATGCGCCGGGCCGGCTGCCGCCAGCGGATCGAGCGGGGGCGCGGCCTCGAGCGTCGCGAGCGGGTCATCGGCGCTGGCGCCCGGCACCGGCGCCTGGGTGCCGCTGGCGAACCGGGTGCGCCGGGCGCGCGGCGGGGCGAGCTCGGCGGGGGCCGCGACGACGTCGATCGGCGGCGCGCCGGGTGGCGCCGGGTGCTCGGTGCGCGCCGTCGGCTCGCCGGGCTCGAGCGAAGCGAGACGGGGGGTGGGGACCCCGACGGCTCCGCCGGCGGGGCGGGGGGCGGAGCCCCCCGTGGGATCGATCAGCGCCGGCTCGGCGGCGCCCCGGCGCGGTCTGCGGGCCGCGCGGCCGATGATCACCGGCTCGGCGGTCGCCTCGTCGTCGCCGACCTCGAGCACGTCATCGTCCTCGACCTCGACCTCGAGGCCGTCGTCCTCGTCGGGATCGCGCGCGGGGAACATCGCGCCGAGCACCTCGCTCCAGAACCGGACGATCGCGCCGAGCGCGCGCGCGAGCATGCCGGCCGCCGTGCGCGCGACGCCGCCGATCGCGCGCAGCACGTCGCGCATGCGCAGCGGCGTGGCGACCACCGCGGCGACGACCAGCCCGATCAGCGCGAGCAGCGCGGTGCCCGCGGTGCCGACCACGGCGCGCAGGATCTCGCCGAGGTGCTCGCCCAGCGCGCCGCCCGGGCCGTAGCCGGCGACGCGATAGCCGCTCGCCAGCAGCTGCGCGAGGATCGCCAGCGACGCGACGCCGAGCAGCGCGCCGGCGGCGACCACCAGCGGCAGGATCGGCTCGCGCTCGATCAGCGTGCGGATCGCCACGACGATCGCCCCTGCGATCAGCAAGTAGCCGCATACCCCGGCGATGCCGTAGAACAGGCCCGCCGTGGACCGCCCGAATGGCCCCATCACCAGCCGATCGGCCTGGAGCGAGACCAGCGCGATCAGCAGAAAGATCGACGCCCCGAGGCCCACGACGCCGAGCACCTCGCGACGGCGGCCGGTCGAGCCGCCCTCGCGCGGGCTCACGGAGGTGTCACGAATCCTTCGGTTCTTGGACATGGCGGCTCCCAGGACCGACCTATCCTACACTACCTGACATCGGCACCAAGTTTTCGGCGGGGGCCGTATGCCGTGTGCCGCGGTGGCGCGCGCGGCCGCGACAGCGCACCGCACCCCCGGGGGCCGCGGGTGGCAGGTTCCGGAAAGCCTGGTCACGGGCGCCTCCAGCGTGAGCCGCGCATGCGACCGTGAGGGAAGTGCATTCCCGGGTGCCGCTTGCGACCGCGCCGGATACCGCGCGCCGATGCGCGTGCGCCGGGGGACCGCTGCAGTGTTCCGCACGCGAAACACCCTGCCCGCACGACCGGTAAGGCGACGGCGCGGCACATCGAGTACACTGCACACGATGGTGAGTCGAGGCGGGACGATGGGGACCGGAGCGATGCGCAGCCAGGACGGCCGGCCATCCACCGATGAGTTGTTGCACCCGGATGGCGGCTACCTCTCGGTCGCCAAGCTCCGGCTCGAGGTGATCGACGGCAACGACGCCGGCGCGGCCCGGGTGTTCGGCCGCGAGCGGATCGTGATCGGCAGCCACGATTCGGCCGACTTCGTGGTGCGCGACTCGACGGTGTCGCGCATGCATTGCGAGCTGGTCCCGGCGAGCGGCCGCGTCGTCGTCCGCGACCTCCAGAGCAAGAACGGCACCGCGATCCACGGCATCTTCGTGCGCGAGGCCACGCTGACCGGCACCGCGGTGCTCGAGCTCGGCCACACCAAGATCCGGATCAGCCTGGGCGGCGACGCCGCGTTCCTGCCGCTGTACGACGGCGAGCAGTTCGGTCCGCTGGTCGGACAGTGCGCGGCGATGCGCCGGGCGTTCGCGCTCGCCGCCACCGCGGCGGGGTCCGACGCGAGCGTGCTGATCGAGGGCGAGTCCGGCACCGGCAAGCGCAGCCTCGCGGCCGCGATCCACGCGCAGAGCGCGCGCGCCGGCCGCCCGCTCGCCGTGCTGGCGTGCGCCCGGACCCCGCGCGAGCTGCTCGAGACCGAGCTGTTCGGCCTCGCCGGCGACCGGCCCGGGATCTTCGAGGCCGCGGCCGGCGGCGTCGTCGTGCTCGACCAGATCGGCGATCTGCCGATCGAGCTCCAGCCCCGGCTGCTCGCGGTCCTCGAGCACCGCGAGGTCCGCCGGCTCGGCGGCGGCGAGCCGATCGCGGTCGACGTCCGGGTGATGGCGACGACCAACCGCAACCTCGCCGCCGGGATCAACGGCCATCGCTTTCGCTCGGACCTCCACGCCCGGCTGTCGGCGATCCAGATCGCGCTGCCGCCGCTGCGCGCGCGGCTCGACGACCTGCCGCTGCTGGTCGCCGACCTCGCGCCGCGGCTCGAGCGCGAACCCGGCGACTGCGCGCACCTCGCATCGCAGCCGCTGCTCGCCGAGCTCGGCGCCCACCACTGGCCCGGCAACCTGTGCGAGCTGCGCAGCTACCTCGAGGCGTGCGTCGCGATGCGCGCGCCCGGCGTCATCCACCCGCCGGTTGCCCCGCCCGGCCCGCCGCCGGGCGCCCCGGTCGATACCACGCAGCCGTTCCACGCCGCGCGCACCGCGTGGGTCGAGGCGTTCGACCGCTGCTACGCGATCGTGCTCCTCCACCGCTGCGACGGCAACGTCGCCGCCGCCGCGTGCGCCGCCGGCCTCGACCTGCTCGCGTTCTATCACCTGCTGTGGCGGGTCGGGATCCGCGGCGAGCGCTAGCCGACTGAAATCACGATGCAATCATGATTGACCGACGTGTCGATCTCGGGCTCGCTCGTTCGTCGCATCGTGAAAAGGAGCTCGCCATGCGTGACGTGATCTTGGGGATCGCCGCTGAGCTGCGCGCCACATCAGTCGTCGGGCGCGGCCGGCGGGGCCGGCGCCGGGATCGGCTGCTTGCCCCGCAAACGGAACAGGCACTCGCGACCTCGCGTGAGCGCCGCCGCGGCCTGATCGTCGCCCTGCACCGCGGGCATCGGGCGGGGCTCGAGCACGTCGATCGCGACGCCGACGCTGTCGACGCAGGCGATCGTGCGGCAGGCGCACGCCCGGCCGTGCAGCTCGCTCGCGATCTGGCGCCAGCTGTCGAGGTCGTAGCGCAGGGTCGCGGTCAGCGGCGGATCGATCGGCTGTCCCGGATCCGGATCGGGGTCGAACGCCCACGGCGGATCGTCGAGCCGCGGCGGGCACCATCGCCCGGCGGCCTCGCAGAGCTCCAGGGTGGCGATGAACCGGCGGCGCACCGCGAGGTCGGCGGTGACGACCCGGAGCTGGTCCTCCAGCGCCGGGTTGACCGCGCCCGGCACCGGCGGATCGGCGAGCCTGGCCTCGATCTCGCCGACCCGGCGCTCCAGCGTGGCCTCGGCCGCGCGCTCGCTGATCAGCGCCCGCCGGAGCTCGGGCTTGCCGTAGCTCGGGGGGGCGACGTCCTCGGCGGCGAGCGCCGAGTGCGGCGCCCCTGCAGATTGGGCCTCGGGGTCGGTCGGCGGCGGGAGCGCCGCGCCGGACCCCGGGCAGCCCAGCCCGGCGATCCCCGAGGCCAGGCACGCCGCGATCATGCACCGGGCGCAACTCGTGCTACGACCTGTCAAGTCGAGCACTTCCACGCATGAATCTACCGCTCGTCCCCTGCGTCGATCACCCAGGTGCCGGTTGGTACCCGCTCGGAGCTTCGCCATGTCGCTGCTTGCCATCCTAACTCGAACCGCGCTCGGTCTTGCACCGGCCGCGCTGGTCCCCGCGTCCCCGGCCGCTCCGGCCGCCCCATCCGCCCGCGGCACGGCGCACATCGCGCCCAGCGCGGCGCTGTTCGCGGCCGCCGGCGTCCCGTCGACCGCCACCGAGGTCGTCGACCGCGTCCAGCAGTTCTACGCCGGCATCAAGCAGGTGACCGCGCAGTTCCGCCAGTCGGTCACCAACAACACGTTCGGCAGCACCAAGACCAGCGACGGCTCGGTGCTGATCATGAAGCCCGGCAAGATGCGCTGGGACTACTACGAGAAGAAGAAGGACCCGGCCAACCCGAGCAAGGAGATCGTCGAGGTCAGGAAGAGCTTCATCTCGAACGGCAGCTACCTCTACGTGGTCGAGCACGACCACAAGCAGGTCCTCAAGAAGAACCTGCAGCAGGACCTGATGCCGGTCGCCGTGTCGTTCCTCTACGGCAAGGGCGATCTGCGCGCCGAGTTCAACGCCGAGATCGACAAGACCGGCAAGTACGGCGAGAAGGACGACATCGTCCTCCGGCTCACCCCCAAGCAGCCGTCGGCGCAGTACAAGAACCTCTACCTGGTGGTGTCCCCGAAGGACTTCCACGTCTCGCAGTCGGTGATCGTCGACTCGTCGAGCAACGTCAACCACTTCCGGTTCTATGCGCCCGACTTCGAGAAGCCGATCAAGGAGACCCTGTTCGACTTCGACGAGCGCAGCGTGAAGAACTACCGCGTGATCGACGCCGACTCGGCCAAGGACGGCCTGGCCGGCGCCGGGCTGGTCCCGCCGCCGGCCGCCCCGCCGGCCAAACCTTCTACGAAGCCCTGACGCGGTCCATCCCCCGGCCCCCGGCCCCCGGCCCCCGGCGCGTCGCCGCGCGTGCGATCGACGACGCCTGGTGGACCACCGTCACCGGTGTTCGCCGATGACGGAAATCGCGCACCCGAACGACGCGCAACGCCGCGATCCGCCTGCGCCGCGAGGCCGGCACGCCGGCTGCTCCGCGGTCCGACCATGAAACATTCAACGAACGTGGCGGGTTGCCTGGCGATCGCGTGCGCAAGCCTGGTGGCTGGATGCACCACCGAGCCGGCATCGCCGCCCGGCGGATCGCAGCCGCCGGAGAACGAGGTCGCGACGCTGGTCACCGACCCGCTGTACCTCGCGGGGGAACCCGGCACGATCACGGTCGAGTGGTTCGAGCCCGCGGACGGAAACTGTCCGCTCGCCAACCACTGCCCGACCGAGCCCGAATTCTTGATCACCTCGATGACCTGCAATGGCTGCGAGATCACCAGCGGACCCGACACCGGGAGCCATCCACCGGGCGAGGCCGATATCTCCGTGGTGACCCGGCGCCCCGGGAGCGAGACGATCACCGTGGTCGTCGAGGATGCCGGCCCTGGCCAGCTCGGTACGCGAACGCTGTCGCGCACGATCTACGCCGATCGCATCACGGCGTTCGACGCCGAGTGCTGGATCACCTCGATCATCGGGACGGCGCCGTGCGCGGGCACGCGCACCACCCAGGACGATGTGATGCTGGTGCCGGTGGTGCACACCGCGCAGGGCGGCAGTGACAACATGACCCAGTCGATGTTCAAGCTGATCCCCAGCGAACCCGAGGCCGACGTCCCCGGCGCGGACAGCCGCAACGCCGGGCCTGACGGCGCGTTCGCGATCCACATCCCGGCCGACACCACGGCGAGCACCACGACGATCCGGTGGCAGGTGGACGCAGACGAGACGCTCACCGTCACCGTGCCGATCCCGCCGCTCTTCCACTGAGGCTCGTGCTCGAGCGGCCCGGCAGCACCGTCCGGTGGATCAGCGGTACGGCTTGGACCCGCCGTAGTCGACGACGTCGCTCATGTACTCGGGGCCGATCGGGATCGACTCCGGGTCCTCGCAGAACAGCTCGACGAAGCCGCAGGTGCTGCAGATGTAGCGCGCGATCAGGCCGCGCGGCCGCGTGAGGTCGAGTCCCCGGACCTCGGGCGCGCCGATCATGACGCCGACCTGGTGGCGGACGATCGACACGTCGTAGGTCGCCGCCATCGGCGCGTACATCGCGCCGATCGAGCCGAAGTCGGCGCCGAGCCACTTGCTGGCGGTGTCGATCACGAACCGCTCGCGCGGAAAGACCCGGATGAACCGCGTCCCGCGGCAGCGCGGGCACGGCACGTCGGGCCGGCGCGGCGGCGGCATCGGGGTGGTGCCGATCTTGGTGGCACACGGCGCGCAGATCGTCTGGATCAGCTCGGACTCGGTCTCGAGCCGCGCCGCGTGGCACAGCTTGCAGTTCGCCATGACTCATTGTGGCAGGCCCCTGGCAGGCCCGCGGCAGGGCCGTGGCAGGCGCGCGGCAGCCCGCGGCCGCACGGCGACTCGCCCCCGGACCGCGCCCCGTGCGCTAAGGTCCCGGCATGCCAGCGCCGTCCCTCCGTCCCCACCCGCGCCAGCCCTCGCCCCGGGGGCCCGTCGTGCTGGTCGTGATGGACGGTGTGGGCCGCGGCGCCGGCGACGAGGCCGACGCGGTCGCGATCGCCGCGACCCCGACCCTCGATCGGCTGTGGGTCCCGGGAGTGCGCGCCGAGCTCCGCGCGCACGGCAAGGCGGTCGGCCTGCCGAGCGACGACGACATGGGCAACAGCGAGGTCGGTCACAACGCGCTCGGCGCCGGCAAGGTCTATGCCCAGGGCGCCCTGCTGGTCGGCCGCGCGATCGACTCCGGCGCGCTGTTCCAGAGCCCGGTCTGGCGCGACGTGGTGGCGCGCGGCGCCGCCGGCGGCGCGATCCACTTCCTGGGCCTGCTATCCGACGGCAACGTCCACTCGCACATCTCGCACCTCGAGGCGCTGCTCGCCGCCGCCGCCCGCGCCGGCGCCCGCCGGCTCTACGTCCACGCCCTGCTCGACGGCCGCGACGTGCCGCCGACCAGCGCGCTGGAATATATCGACCGGCTGGAGCGGTACCTGGCAGACCTCCGCGGATCCGGCGCCGATGCCCGGATCGTCTCCGGCGGCGGCCGCATGCACATCACGATGGATCGATACGAGGCGGACTGGAAGATGGTCGAGCGCGGCTGGCACACGCACGTGCTCGCCGACGCCCGGCCGTTCGCCTCGGCGACCGCCGCGGTCGAGACCCTGCGCGCCGAGCACCCGGGCATCCTCGACCAGGACCTGCCGGCGTTCGTGGTCAGCCCCGCCGCTCCGATCCAGGACGGCGACGCGGTCGTGATGTTCAACTTCCGCGGCGATCGCGCGATCGAGATCTCGCGCGCGTTCGACGACCCCGAGCTCCGCGCGTTCGACCGCGTGCGCCGGCCCGACGTGCTCTACGCCGGCATGATGGAGTACGACGGCGACCTCCACATCCCCCGGCACTACCTGGTGGCGCCGCCCGAGATCGACCGCCCGATGGGCGAGCTGCTCGCCGCCGCGCACATCTCGCAGCTCGCGATCTCCGAGACCCAGAAGTACGGCCACGTCACCTACTTCTGGAACGGCAACCGCAGCGGGATGTTCGACCGCGGCACCGAGACCTACATCGAGATCCCGTCCGACACCGTGCCGTTCGAACAGCGGCCGTGGATGAAGGCCGCCGAGATCACCGACCGGCTCATCGCCGAGCTCCGGACCGGCAAGCACCGCTTCGCGCGCGTCAACTACGCCAACGGCGACATGGTCGGACACACCGGCTCGTTTGACGCGACCGTGATCGCGGTCGAGGCCGTCGACCTCCAGCTCGCCCGGCTCGCCCGCGCGGTCGAGGAGCTCCAGGGGATCCTGGTGGTTACAGCAGATCACGGCAACGCGGACGAGATGTTCCAGCGCGACAAGTCGGGCAAGATCGCGCGCGACAAGAAGACCGGTCAGCCGGTGGTAAAGACCAGCCACACGCTCAACGCTGTGCCATTCTTGATCCACGACCCTGCCCGGTCCGACCGCTACGAGATCGATCCGGCGCGCGCGCAAGCGGCCGGCATCGCTCATGTCACCGCGACTTGCATCGAGCTACTCGGCTTTATCCCCCCGGATGATCTAGAGTCGTCTCTGCTGAGGTTTCGATGAATACGAAGTGGTTGATCGGC